>DATCSF010000252.1:0-4486 GCA_036568625.1 Rhodanobacteraceae bacterium
CGGACTACCAGGCGTTCGCCAAGGAGGTCGAAAAACAGAATCTGTAACCCGGGCACCTCCGACTCCGGATGAAGGTACGAGGGACGCACGCCGCTCCCTCACCCCATCTCAAGGGAGGAGCCGACATGTTCCGCTTCCATCATCTCGCCGCTGCCTTGGCGGCATTGCTTGTTGCGTCATCCGCGGCACTGAACGCCGCGCCGGCAACGACATTGGGTCGACAGCATCAGCTGGGTTACCGGAGTACACAGGAAGGCATGGCGCGGCCGCACGGCGCCGCCATGCGTCCGCGCGCCGCCTCGATTCCCGCGGTCGTGCCAGCGGGCTACCCGCGCTACCGGCTGATCGACCTCGGCACGCTCGGCGGACCGGAGAGCAACACGATGTACCCGGCCCGCACCCTCAACAGCAGCGGGGTGACCATCGCCAATTCTCAAACCGCGGTACCCGAGCCAAACTGCTTTCTCGACTGCTATTTCGATCACGCGTTCCTGCGACGTCCGAATGGCCGAATCATCGAGCTGCCTTTCCCCGCCGGCATAGATCCGGCTGTCAATACGAGCCTGGCAGGCGACATTTCGGCCAACGGGCAGATGGGAGGTTTCGTCACCAACGGCCTGACGGACCCTCTGACCGGCTTTCCGCAACTGCGTCCCGTGGTCTGGGGAGCTTATGGCGGGGTATGGGACCTTGGAACCTTCGGCGGGAATTCCGGGGCGGTGAACATGGTCGACAGTTGGGGCAATGCGGTGGGAGCGGCTCTCAACACCATACCGGAAGACCCGGATTTCGCGGGCGTGATGAACGGTTTCATCCCAGCAGCGACACAAGCGCGGGCATTTCTCTGGAAGGAAGGAAAACTCCAGGACCTGGGGACGCTGGGCGGCAACGATGCGGCAGCCTTCGCAATCAACGGGTCCGGCCTCATCTATGGAATCTCGTACACCGATACAGCCGCCAACGATTCCACCGGACTCCCCACCACACACGCATTCCTGTGGAAGAACGGTTGGATGCGCGATTTGGGCACCCTGGGCGGCAGCCTGGTCACCTCGGGAAGTCTTTCCTACGGACCGTGGGGGCAGGTGCTCAACGAGCGCGGCCAGGCCATCGGCACTTCCACGCTGGCGGGCGACGAGAGCTGGCACGCCTTCCTCTGGGACAGCGGAAAGATGATCGATCTCGGCACACTCGGCGGGGAGCTCTCGGAGCCACTTGCGATCAACGAACAGGGCTGGATCGTGGGCCGCTCGGATTACTCGCCGGATAGTCCCTACCATCATGCGGTCTTGTGGTTCAACGGACCGGGAAAGAAGGATCTCGGCGTGGTCGCGCCTTGTTATAACTCCACCGCCACCGCGGTGAACTCGAATGGCGACGTCGTCGGCGGGCTTGGCGGTTGCACGGATGACCCCAGTGATCTCGCCTTCTTCAGCGCGTTCGTGTGGCGCCCGGGCGGAAGGATGGTGGATCTCAACAGCCTGGTCATCCCGGGCTCGGGCATGCATGTTGAATTCGCGACCGGCATCAACGACAGAGGCGAGATCGCGGCGAATGCCTATCTTCCAACAGGCGAGATCCACGGCATCTTGCTCGTGCCCGTGACGAAGTAATGCTCCAGCGTGGGCACGCGCGGCCGGAACCGCTGTTGGGCAGCACAAACCGCCCGACAAGCCGCGGTCGCGCAATGCGGCCGCGGCATCGGCTTGCCTCAAGGTTCGGAACCGGTGCGCTCGCCCGGCATCCGGCCGCTCTGCAGTACCGGCCAGGCGGCCTTCATGTAGGCCAGTCCCGACCAGATCGTCAGGATCGCGGCGACGACGAGCAGGACCTCGCCCACGTACCAGCCGCGCAGGAAAGTGGCGTCCTTGTCGCGCTCCCACAGCAGGATCAGGATCGCGACGATCTGCATCACGGTCTTGAATTTGCCGAGCCACTGCACCTTGACCCGCGCGCGTTCGCCAACGAACGCCATCCATTCGCGCAGCGCGGACACCGCAATTTCGCGACCCACGATCACCGCGCTGGTCACCGCCAGCAGGGCGGTCGGGTGGCTCTGCACCAGCACGAAAAGCGTCACGGCCATCATCAACTTGTCGGCCACCGGATCGAGAAACGCACCGAACGCCGATTCCATGTGCCAGCGCCGGGCGATCCAGCCGTCCAGCCAATCGGTTATGGCCGCGAGAGCGAATACGACCACGGTTGCAATGTTGGCGAATCGAAGCGGGACCACCGGAAACGCGTCGTGCGAATAGAACGCCACCACCATGACCGGCAGCAGCAGCACGCGGAACAGGGTCAGCCAGGTTGGCAGGTTGATGCGCAAGCGGTTTTGCTCCGGATGAACCGCATCAGTGTCGCACACACACCCTCAGCCGTGCAGGAATCCGTGAATACGTTCGGCCAGCTCGCGGTTGATGCCGCGCACCCGGCAAAGTTCCTCGACGCCGGCAGCGACCACGCCGGCATGCCCGCCGAAGGTTTTCAGCAGCGCCGCGCGCCGCGCCGCGCCGATGCCCGGAACGTCTTCCAGCACGCCGCGCTCGCGCGCCTTTTCCCGCCGCCTACGGTGGCCGGTAATCGCAAAGCGATGGGCTTCGTCGCGCACTGCGTCGATCAGGTGCAACGCCGGTGAATCGGGACCCGGGGTGATCCCGCGCCCCGAGTCGCCCAGCACCAGGGTCTCCTCGCCTTCGCGCCGCGACGGACCCTTGGCCACGCCCACAACATTGATGCCATCCAGGCCCAGTTCGCGCAATACCGAAATCGCCTGCGCCACCTGGCCCTTGCCACCGTCGATCAGCAGCACCTCGGGCGCCTCGCCCTCGCCGCGCGTGAGCGGCTTGAAGCGTCGTTCCAGCGCCTGCCGCATCGCCGCATAATCGTCGCCACCGGTGACGCCACGGATGTTGAAACGTCGATAATGCTGCTTCTGTGCGCCTTCCGGGCCGAACACCACGCACGACGCGACAGTTTCCTCACCCATCGTGTGGCTGATGTCGAAGCATTCGAGGCGTTGCGGGGTTTTCTCCAGCTGCAGCAATTCGCGCAGCGCCTCGAAGCGCACGTGCAAGGTTTGCCGGCTGGACAGGCGCGCCAGCAGCGCAGCTTCGGCGTTGCGGCCGGCCAGTTCCACGAAACGCGCGCGTTCGCCGCGCACGCGCCATTTCAACGCCACTCCGCGGTCGCGCCGCGCAGACAGCATTTCGACGAGCGCTGCCGCATCGGCGGGTTCGCGATCGCACACCACTTCGGCAGGCGCAGGCTGATCGAGGTAGTACTGGGCGAGGAATTGCCCCAGTACGTCTGCAGGCGCCGAATCGAACGCGAGTTTCGGAAAATGGTCGCGCGAACCCAGGCTGATGCCATTGCGGAAAAACAACACCGACACGCACGCGACGCCTTCTTCCACCCGACACGCGAACACATCCATGTCGGCGCTGGCGCCGCGCACGTAGTGGTGCGCCTGCAAACTGCGCAGGGTCGCCACCTGATCGCGCAGACGCGCCGCCCGCTCGTAGTCCTGGCGCGCGCTGGCCTCGTCCATCGCGGCTGCGAGTTCCTTCACCACCGCATCGCTGCGGCCATCCAAAAACATGGTGGCATGCCGCACGTCTTCGGCGTATTCGGCGGCGTCGATGAAACCGACGCACGGGGCGGTACAGCGACCGATCTGGTATTGCAGACACGGGCGCGAACGATTGCGGAAATAGCTGTTCTCGCATTGCCGCACCTTGAACAGTTTCTGCATCAGCGCCAGGCTTTCGCGCACGGCGTGTGCACTCGGAAACGGTCCGAAGTAACGGCCCTTCTCGCGCTTGGCGCCACGATGAAACACGATGCGCGGAAACGGATCTTCCGACACGAAGATGTACGGATAGCTCTTGTCATCGCGCAACATGATGTTGTAGCGCGGCTTCAGCGACTTGATCAGTTGCGCTTCCAGCAGCAGCGCCTCGCCTTCGGTGCGGGTCAGCGTCACCTCGATGCGCGCGATCTGCGAAACCATCGACGCGATGCGCGGCTCCAGGTTCGGCTTCAGGAAGTAATTGCCGACGCGCTTCTTGAGGTTGCGCGCCTTGCCCACGTACAGCAGCGCGTCGTCCGCACCGAACATGCGGTACACGCCCGGTGACGTCGTGAGGGTGCGGAGATAAGCCTTGCCGTCGAAGGCCGCTGCATCGGACTGCATGGCGGTATTGTATCCGCGCCGTTGCGGCGCCCGGCGTCGTCACCGCTGCACGGAAACGGCGCCCTTCGCAGGTTGGCGCTGAACGCAGTGAAGCCCAACGAAAGTTGTTGGGCCTCGCGGATGAAGCCCGCTCAGCCCAATTTACGGGCGAGCAAGCCACGCATTGCCATCACGTCATTCGTCCACCGCCACCCGCTCGCACGTTCCCCGCGCGGGGTCGACGCGCAGAATCGCGTGGTCGTTGCGGTCGGCCACCCACAATGACCCCGCCGCGAACGACAGACCCTGGGG
>DATCSF010000253.1:0-3261 GCA_036568625.1 Rhodanobacteraceae bacterium
TCGCGAAGACGCCGCCGGCGCCGGCGCCGGCGCCCGCCGCTTCGGTGAAATCCGAGCCGCTTCCCGGCGGCCCCGGCGCCGCTGCCGGTGCGGTCTACACCGTGAACCTCGGTGTCTACGCCAACCACGCCAGCGCCGGCAAGCTGGTGGCGCAGGCGAAACAACACGGTTTCACGGCGCTGGCCACGCCGGAAACCTGGCAGGGCAAATCGGTGATGCGCGTGCGCGTCGGACCGTTCCGCAGCCGCGCGGAAGCCGAAGCCGCGCGCCTGAAACTCAAGGCTGTCGAGCACGTCGCGATGACGGTCGACAGCGGCGTCGTCAACCAGGTTGGCGATGCGCCGTCCTCGGCGATCGCGGCCGGACAGCCGGGTGCGTGGGCGGTGCAACTTGCGGCGTTCAGCGACGAAGCGTCGGCCAACAAGCTGCGCGATCGGCTGCGCGACCAGGGCTTCGATGGTTACGTCGACAGCGTGAACACTTCGAAAGGCAAATTGTGGCGCGTGCGCGCCGGTCCGTTCGCGTCGCGCGACGTTGCGGAAACCAGGCGCGGGCAGATTGCGGGCAAGCTGAAGATCAGCGGCAATATCGTGACGCAGGAATGACGGAGCAGCTTCAACTGCCAGAGTCATTGGTGGTGTCTCGGTTAGAAAAGCGCCGTGCGCCCTCGGCGTAGACGCGAAGCGTCGAAGTCGAAGGGCAATGGCTTGGCGCTTCGACTTCGCACCCTTCGGCCGCTACGCTCAGCGCGAACGGCATTTTCCCAATCCGTGGCACTGCGAGTTGCCGGCGCATCGCCAAGTCGACCTCAAGACCATGAACGCCGCCGACATTGCCATCCTTGCGGTCCTCGCGCTGTCGACGCTGTTCGGCCTGATGCGGGGCTTCGTCGGCGAGGTGCTGTCGCTGGCCTGCTGGATCGCGGCGTTCTGGGTGGCGTGGGCGTTTGGCGCCCAGGTCGCGCAGTTCTACGGCGGCTGGCTGCACGAACCGACGGCCCGCATCGTGGCCGGATACGCCACCTGCTTCGCGGGTGTGCTGATCGTCGGCGCACTGGCCGGTTGGGGGCTTCGCAAGCTGATGAATGTCAGTGGCTTGCGCGGCGGCGACCGCTTTCTCGGCATGCTGTTTGGGCTGGCGCGTGGCGTGCTGCTGGTGACGTTCGTGGTGCTGATGCTGGGCTTCACCGCGGCGCCGCGCGAGGCTGCATGGTGGCGGCAGTCCACGCTGCTGCCGGCGTTCGAAGATGGCGCCGGCTGGTTCGCGCGGCAGCTTCCGCCCCAGGTGAACCGCTACCTTGAATTGGGTGGCCAGTCCTTGCCTGCGCTGTCCGAGGCCCCCATATCCGCGGTGCAGCGGGCGGCGCGACAGATGGTCGATCCTGGCGTGGCCGGATCGGCTGCCTTGCCCGCCTCGAGCGCTTCAAGCCGTGCGATCAAACTCGGCCCGAAGCACGGTGATGTGGGACAATAGCGTTGTAGCGGTATCCATTGCAGTTCCGACCGGCAACAGCGGCAGGTTTTGCGACGGCTTTGTCCGCCCCCTTTGGTAAAGGGGCGATCGAACCCGCATTCGTGCGGGCTTGATGGGGTTGTGGAAGCATGGCCCCGTTTGGACGAAGCGCAATATTCGGGCTTTTCTCGAGGCACGACTTTCAATGTGCGGAATCATCGGCATTGTCGGCAAGACCGAAGTCGCCACCGCGTTGTACGACGCGCTGACGGTATTGCAGCACCGCGGGCAGGACGCAGCCGGCATCGCGACCTACGACGGCCACAAGTTGCACATGCGGCGCGGCCCGGGGCTGGTGCGCGACGTGTTCGGCACACGCGACATGCAGGAGCTGCGCGGCCATGCCGGCATCGGCCATTGCCGCTATCCCACCGCCGGTGCGGAGGATTCCGAGGAGGCGCAGCCGTTCTACGTGAATTCGCCTTACGGCATCGCCTTCGCGCACAACGGCAACCTGATCAACACCGAATCGCTGCGGCGCGAGATGTTCGAGAACGACCGCCGCCACATCAACACCGATTCCGATTCGGAAATCCTGCTGAACATCCTGGCGCACGAGCTGCAGATCCAGGAACGCCACGCGCTGACGCCGGACGAACTGTTCAAGGCCGTCGCGGCGGTGCACGCGCGGGCCAAGGGCGGCTACGCCTGCGTGGCGCTGATCCTCGGCTACGGCCTGCTGGCATTCCGCGATCCGCACGGCATCCGTCCGCTGGTGCTGGGCGAACGCGACACGCCCGAGGGCAAGGAATACGCCTGTGCCTCCGAATCGGTCGCGTTCGATATTCTGGGCTTCAAGCGCGTGCGCGATATTGCGCCGGGCGAGGCAGTGTTCATCGGCCTCGACGGCAAGTTGTCGGCGCGGCGTTGTGCGGAAGGCGCGGTGCACGCGCCGTGCATCTTCGAATACGTGTACCTCGCGCGCCCCGATTCGATGATCGAGGACGTGTCCGTGTACAAGGCGCGCCTGCGGATGGGCGAGAAACTCGCCGCCAAAATCCTGCGCGAACGGCCCGACCACGACGTCGACGCGGTCATCCCCATTCCCGATACCTCGCGCACCTCCGGCTCCACGCTGGCCGCCGCGCTCGGCGTGCCGTTCCGCGAGGGCTTCGTCAAGAACCGCTACATTGGCCGCACCTTCATCATGCCGGGCCAGGGCCAGCGCGTGCGCTCGGTGCGCCGCAAGCTGAATCCGATTCCGCTGGAGTTCCGCAACAAGAACGTGCTGCTGGTGGATGATTCCATCGTGCGCGGCACCACTTCGCGGCAGATCGTGCAGATGGCGCGCGAGGCCGGCGCCAGGAAGGTGTATTTCGCCTCGGCCGCGCCGCCGGTGCGCTACCCCAACGTGTACGGCATCGACATGCCCGCGCCCGCCGAACTGGTCGCGCACGGTCGCACCGTCGAGCAAATCCGCGAAACCATCGGCGCCGACTGGCTGGTCTACCAGGACCTGGATGATCTCATCGACTCGGTCGCGGAAGGCAACGAAAACCTGAAGCACTTCGACGACTCGTGCTTCTCCGGCCGCTACGTCACCGGCGTCGAACCGGAATACCTGCGCCAGCTGGAATTCGCGCGCTCGGATGAGGCGAAAGCGCAGCGGCGCAGCGCTTGATTCGTGCGATCATCCGTGATCGCTGCACCGCTGAGCGTATGGCGGGTCTGGGTCCTTCGCGTTGGACTGGCACCAGAACGGCCTTCCCTGGCCTGACTTTCCACAACAGCCGCTTCGCACCGGCACCC
>DATCSF010000254.1:0-11203 GCA_036568625.1 Rhodanobacteraceae bacterium
CCTTGCGGAAGGCGCCGCGGCGGAAGCGCCGAAGGCGGCGGAAAAGAAGGAAACGAAACAACCCGAGCCTCCGGCCAGGGCCGAGACACCCGCAGCGAAAGCGGGAGTCGGAAAGGCAGCAA
Source organism: Rhodanobacteraceae bacterium (assembly GCA_036568625.1). Classification (GTDB taxonomy): domain Bacteria; phylum Pseudomonadota; class Gammaproteobacteria; order Xanthomonadales; family Rhodanobacteraceae; genus 66-474. Next base: position 123 of record DATCSF010000254.1, read on the forward strand.
CCGGGAACCTGTCGCCCGCCGCGGCGCGCATGGTCGCCGAGGAAAAGATTGACGTGTCGCAGGTGGAAGGCACTGGTCGCGGTGGCCAAGTAACCAAAGAAGATTTGGTCAACTATCAGCAGGCAGCCAAACCGAGTCCCGAATCCCGGGTCCCGAGTCCCGGTCAACCCCGAACCCCGAGCCCCGCCACGTCCGGCGCGCGCCCGGAAGAACGCGTTCCGATGACGCGCATGCGCGCGCGCATCGCCGAACGCCTGATGCAATCGAAGAACTCCATCGCGATGCTGACCTCGTCGAACGAGGTCAACCTCGCGAAGGTCGTCGCCATGCGCAAGCAGATGGGCGAACAGTTCGAGAAGACCCACGGCATCAAGCTCGGCTACATGAGTTTCTTCGTCAAGGCTGCGTGCGAAGCGCTGAAGCGCCATCCGGTGGTGAACGCCTCCGTGGACGGCAACGACATCATCTATCACGGTTATCAGGACATCTCGATCGCGGTCTCGACCGACCGCGGGTTGGTGACGCCGGTGCTGCGCGATGCGCAGGACATGAGCTTCGCGGACATCGAAAAGGCCATCGCGAATTTCGCCAAGAAGGCGCGCGAGGGCCGCCTGACGCTGGACGACCTGCAGGGCGGCACCTTCACCATCACCAACGGCGGCACTTTCGGTTCGCTGTTCTCGACGCCGATCGTCAACCCCCCGCAAAGCGGCATCCTCGGCATGCACACCATCAAGGAACGCGCCGTGGTCGAAAACGGCCAGGTGGTGGCCGCACCGATGATGTACATCGCGATCAGCTACGACCATCGCATCGTCGATGGCAAAGACGCGGTGCTGTTCCTGGTGGACATCAAGAACCAGTTGGAAAACCCGCACCGGATGCTGCTCGGGATTTGATCCAAGCCGGGACTCGGGACTCGGGACCCGGGAACCGGCACAGCAGCATTCGCAAGGACTCCCGATTCGTTTCACGCCGCATGGCTGTTCTTGGACAGCCACGCGATGCTTGTTTCGAGTCTGGAGCCCGAGTCCCGAGTCCCCGTTTTAGAGAAGGACTCCAGAGACATGTCTGAACAATTCGACGTCATCGTGATCGGCGCCGGCCCTGCCGGTTATGTCTGCGCGATCCGCGCGGCGCAACTGGGTCTCAAGACCGCTTGCATCGACGCGTTCAAGGGCAAGGACGGCAAGCAGGCGCTGGGCGGCACTTGCCTCAACGTCGGTTGCATCCCTTCCAAGGCATTGCTGGATTCGTCCAGGCAGTTCTGGGGTCTTGCGCACAACCTGCCAACCCACGGCATCAGCGTGGAGAAAGCCAAGGTGGACATGGCGACGTTCATCGGCCGCAAGGACAAGATCGTCAAGCAGTTCACCGGCGGCGTCGCGCTGCTGTTCAAGTCCAACAAGGTCACGCCGTTCTTCGGCACCGGCAAGCTGCTCAAGGGCAACAAGGTCGAGGTGACCGGCGAGGACGGCAACAAGCAGACGCTCGAAGCCGCCAACGTGATCATCGCTACGGGCTCGGTGCCGATCGAATTGCCGTTCGCGAAGTTCGACGGCCAGCGCATCATCGACAACGCCGGCGCACTCGATCTCGACGCGGTGCCGAAGCGTCTCGGCGTGATCGGCGCGGGCGTGATCGGGCTGGAACTGGGCTCGGTGTGGAAGCGCATGGGTGCCGAAGTCACTGTCCTTGAAGCGCTTCCGGATTTCCTTGGCGCCGCCGACCAGGACATCTCGAAAGTCGCCGCACGGGAATTCAAGAAGCAAGGCCTGGACATCCATCTCGGTGCCAAGGTCACCAAGGCCGACGTCAAAAAGAACGCGGTCGAAGTCACCTTTTCCGACAACGGGGGCGAGCACAAGCTCACCGTCGACAAGCTGCTGGTCGCGGTGGGTCGGCGCGCGTATACGCAGGGCGTGCTGGGCGACGGCACCGGCGTCAAGACCGACGAGCGCGGCCGCATCAACGTCGACGAACACTGCTGGACCGGCGTCGACGGCGTGTGGGCCATCGGCGATTGCGTGCGCGGCGCGATGCTGGCGCACAAGGGCGAGGAAGAAGGCATGATGGTGGCCGAGCTGATCGCCGGCCGCGCCGGCCACGTCGATTACGGCGTGATCCCGTGGGTGATCTACACCGAACCCGAAATCGCCTGGGCTGGCAAGACCGAGAAGCAGTGCAAGGACGAAGGCATTCCGTACAAGACCGGCTCGTTCCCGTTCGCCGCCAATGGCCGCGCGGTGGCGATGAACGAGCCCGCCGGCTTGGTGAAGGTCATCGCGCACGCGGAAACCGACCGCATCCTCGGCGTGCACATGTGCGGGCCGGTGGTATCCGAACTGATCGCCGAGGCCGTGGTCGCGATGGAGTTCAAGGGTTCTGCCGAAGATCTCGCGCGCATCGTCCATGCGCATCCGACCTTGAGCGAAGTGGTGCACGAAGCCGCGCTGTCGGTGGACAGGCGGGCGATCCACAAAGCCAACTGACGACAGGATGTCGTCAGTCCGTGCAGCACAGGGACGCGGGATGACACGGGATCCGGATTCTGGAATATCTTCGTCCCGGACAGCACATGGATGTGCGCTGATCCGAGACCCAGCCTCGCTTCAAGAGCAAATCCGGATCCCGGCCTGCACCGGAGTGACGGCAAAAGCATGAACCCCTTCGAAAGCTTCCGTGCCTTCCGCATCCACAACGACGCCGGCTACCGCGCCGGCATCGAGTCGGTGCGCTTGGGCGAACTGTCTCCCGGCGAGGTGCTGATCAAGACCGCGTACTCGTCCGTCAACTACAAGGACGCGCTGGCGGGCACCGGCAGGGGCAAGATCCTGCGTCGGTTCCCGTTGAACGGCGGCATCGATGTCGCAGGACACGTAATCGAATCCAGCGCTCCGCAATTCAAGGAAGGCGATGCGGTGCTGTGCACCGGTTGCGGGTTGTCGGAAACCCACGACGGGGGATATTCGGAATACGCGCGCCTCAAGGCCGAATGGACCATCAAGGTGCCGGATGGTTTGTCGTTGCGCGAAAGCATGATCCTGGGGACCGCCGGCTTCACGGCGGCACTCGCGCTGTTCAGGATGCGCGACAACCGGCAGACGCGCGAACTCGGACCGATTGCCATCACCGGCGCGACCGGCGGCGTCGGGATGCTGGCCGTGGACATCTTCAGCCGTGCCGGCTTCGACGTCCACGCGATCAGCGGAAAGCCCGAGCACGCAAACTTTCTGAAGACGCTGGGCGCACGCGAAGTGCTGGACCGCCGCGGGCTTGTGCTCGGCAATCACGCGCTCGAGTCCGCGCGTTTCGGCGGCGCGGTGGACAGTGCGGGCGGCACGCTGCTCGCACAACTGCTGGCCAGCACCGCGCCCTACGGCAACGTCGCCAGCATCGGGCTGGCCGCCGACAGCGGACTCGAAACCACGGTGATGCCGTTCATCATCCGCGGCGTCAGCCTGCTCGGCATTGCCTCCGCCGGCACCGCGCGCGAAATCCGCGACGAAATCTGGCGGCACCTTGCATCCGACCGAAAGCCCGCGCACCTTGACGCGATCTGCACCCATGAAGTCGCTCTGGAAGAACTGCCCGGGGTCTTCGACGCCATGCTGGCTGGCATGTCATTCGGACGTACGCTGGTCAAGATCGGCGAAACCGACTGATCGAATCGATCTCGCAAGGTTCGCGTAACCCGTTGACCGGGATACATTCGTCCAGCCGTCTTGCGTTCCTTCGTCGCTTCGCCAACACCCGATTGCGAACGTGGCGCTTTCGCCATCGGTTCCCTACAATGCCCGCTGTCTGCTGCATGGGGAGCCTTGCATGGCACGCATCCTGATCGTCGATGATTCGCCATCCCAGCTGGAAGGCTTGCGGCGCCTGGTGGAAAAACTGGGGCACCAGACGCTGACTGCCGTGGATGGCGCCGCCGGCGTGGAAGCGGCCAAACGCGAGAAGCCGGATCTGGTGCTGATGGACGTGGTGATGCCGAACTTGAATGGCTTCCAGGCCACCCGCGCGATCTCGAAGGATCCGACGACATCACACATCCCGGTAATCCTGGTGACCACCAAGGATCAGGATACCGACAAGGTCTGGGGCATGCGGCAAGGCGCCAAGGCGTACATCACCAAGCCGGTCAACGAAACCGACCTGACCGACGTCTTGAACGAATATCTGGGCAAATGACTGCGATCGCCCCGGATCGCTGCTTCGTTCAGATCCCATGCGGAGTCAAGGCGTCCGGTCAATGGCACCGGCACGGCCGTCCATGGCCTGACTCTCAACAAAAGCTGCTCCGAAACCCAACCGCGCCCTACTGCCGCGGATCGAACCCGGCGAACGCTTCCTCGAATGCCTGGTACGCAGCCTTCGCCTTCTCGTTGTCGGCCAGCGGGATCTGGATCGCGAGGCTGACGATCTGGTCGCCCGGCGTTTTTCCGGGCATGCCGCGGCCCTTGAGGCGCAGCTTGCGACCGCTGCGTGAGCCTGCGGGAATCCGCAATTCAACCGCACCGCCCAGGGTCGGCACCGGCACTTTCGCGCCCAACGCAGCTTCCCATGGCGACACCGGCACCTCGACTTCGACATCGCGCCCGTGCAATTTGAATTGCGGGTCGTCGCGCACCTGCACTTCCAGCAGCAGGTCGCCCGACGGCGCGCCGTTGTAGCCCGGCTCGCCCTGCCCACCCAGGCGAATCACCTTGCCCGGTACGATGCCGGCAGGAATGTTGACTTCGAGCGTCCGTTCACCACCGGCATCGCGCAAGCCGAGGCGCTGCTTGCCCCCGGCATAGGCGACCCGCAAATCGATCTCGACAGCCGCGCGCACGTCGTTGCCGCGCATCGGGCCATGCTGCGCGCGGGGGCCGCCACCACGCCCGCCGAACAACGACTCGAAGAAATCGCTGAAGCCGCCGGCGTCGCCGCCGCCAAAATCGCGAAACTCGAAACCGCCCGGCGCCTGTTGCTGCCAGCCCGGTGGCGGCCTGAAATTGTCGCCCGCACGATAGCCCCCGCCCGCGCGCAGGTTGTCGTAAGCCGCACGCTTCTGCTTGTCGTGCAGCACCTCGTAGGCCTCGCTGATGGCCTTGAACCTGTCCTCGGCGCCGGCTTCCTTGTTCTTGTCGGGGTGGTACTTGCGCGCAAGCTTGCGGTAAGCCGCCTTGATCTCGTCTTCGCCGGCGCCCTGCTTCACGCCGAGGGTCTGGTAGTAATCCTGAAACTCCATTCACTTCCCCAGCAAGCGGCACGAAGGTCCGCGGCGGATCGCTCCACCGCGGACTGAGGATTATGACGCATCAACCGGCCCGGACTTGCAGCGGGCCGGATAACGAGACTCACGCGGAGGTCTGGATTTCGATCTTGCGCGGCGCCGTTTCCGGCCGCTTGGGAATCGAAATTTCCAGCACGCCGTTCCTGCCGGTGGCGCTGATGCCGTCCGGGTTGGCACTGTCCGGCAAGGCAAAGCGACGATGGAACACGCCGTGGGAGCGCTCGACGCGCGTGTAATTGCCTTCCTCGACCTTCCTTTCGCTCTTGCGCTCGCCGCGGATCGACAACACGCCCTTGTCCATGTTGATTTCGATGTCCTTGGGATCGACACCGGGGATGTCGGCCTCGATCACGAAGCGCGTGTCTTCCTCGCAAATGTCCACGCGCGGCGCCCATTCGCTGGTCACCACGTTGGACTGGTCGGCGCCTTCATCGTTGTCGAAGAAGCGGTCCAGCAACTGACGGAACTCGTGTGGCATGGGGTAACCGCCCCAGTGCCGGTAACGGCTGAGATGGTTCATGTGATGCTCCTTTCGCTGTATCTCGGCCACTGCGGGCCGTTTCGTGCAAGATGAGGACGTCGCACGGGCTTTCAAGTGCGTTCCCAATGCGCCAGCGTTACGATGCTGGCTTGGCCCGCCAACCCGGAATCCACTATGACCCTCAAGATCGGTGAACGCCTGCCCGCCGCCACCTTCGCCGTGCTGCGCGACGGCGTGCAGCAACTCACCACCGCCGACGTTTTCCGGGGCAAGAAAGTGGTGCTGTTCGCCGTCCCCGGCGCGTTCACCCCGACCTGCTCGGAACGCCACCTGCCCGGCTACGTCGAGCACTACGGGGAGTTCAGGAAGCGCGGCATCGACGTCGCCTGCATGGCCGTCAACGACGCGTTCGTGATGCAGGCCTGGGCGCAGTATCGCCACGTACCCGACGGCATGCTGATGCTGGCCGACGGCAACGGCGATTTCGCCAAGGCGCTGGGCCTTGAAATGGATTCCAGCAAATTCGGGATGGGCATGCGCTCGAAGCGTTTCGCGCTGTACGCCGAGGACGGCGTGGTGAAGGTGCTGCACATCGAAGCGCCGGGCGAGTTCAGGGTATCCAGCGCCGAGGCGATGCTGGCGGCGGTTTGAAGCGAGGGAGAGGCGAATGGCGAGGGCGCCGTTCCCCGGCCCAATCTACATGACTCGCCGCGGGATCGCAGCGGGCTTCCCAAGGTCAAGCCTCGGGTCAGCCCAACTACCCCCCGCGCGCCCAGGTGGGTTAGGCGATCGGCGCGCTCATTCCGGCGCCGTCGGTTTCCGCGCCACCCTCATCGCCATTTTCGATCCGCACCACACCCGCGAGTTTTTCGTCTTCGGGCAGGCGGATCAGGGTGACGCCCTGGGTGTTCCGGCCAACCTGGGAAATTTCGGCGACATGTGTGCGCACAAGCGTGCCCTTGTCGGAGATCAGCATCAACTCGTGGCGCGGATCGGTGGCGACGGCCGCGACCAGCGCGCCGTTGCGATCGGAGCATTGGATTGCGATCACACCCTGTGAACCCCGGCCCTTGCGCGGGAAGTCCGCGAGCGGGGTGCGCTTGCCGTAACCGCGTTCGGTGGCGGTGAGCACGTCACACTCGCCGCTTTCCATGCGCGCATCCGCGACAATCATCGACACGACGTGCGCGTCGTCGGTCAGGCGCATGCCGCGCACGCCGTGCGCGGTGCGGCCCATCGGGCGCACTTCGCCGCCCGCGAAACGCGCGGCCTTGCCGTTGGAGGCGAACAACAGTACATCGCAGTTACCGTCGGTGAGTTCGGCCTCGACCAGCCCGTCGCCGTCCTCCAGACCGATCGCCAGCTTGCCCTTCTGCAACTGGAATTCGAATTCCTTCAGCGGCGTTTTCTTGACCGTGCCGTTGCGGGTGGCGAAAAACACGAAACGGTCTTCGGTGTATTCACGCACCGGCAACACCGCCTGCACCTTCTCGCCCTCCTCCAGCGGCAGCAGGTTGACGATGGGACGACCGCGCGCCCCGGGGCCGGCTTCGGGAATGCGATAGACAGCCAGCCAGTACACGCGCCCGTTGCTGGTGAAGGTGAGCAGCGTGTCGTGGGTGTTGACAATCCACAGCTTCTCGACGAAATCCTCTTCCTTCATGCTGGCCGCGGAACGACCCTTGCCGCCGCGCTTCTGCGCGCGGTAGGTGTCCAGCGTCTGGCGCTTCACGTAGCCGGTGTGCGACAAGGTGACGACGACGTCTTCTTCGGCGATCAGGTCCAGTGTTTCCAGGTCTTCCTGCGTATGCAGGATCTCGGTGCGGCGCGCGTCGCCGTACAGCTCCTTCATCTCGACCAGTTCGCCACGGATCACCGCCATCAGCTTGTCGGGATCTTCGAGGATCGCGATCAGGCCGCGGATGGTTTCGAGCAACTGTTTGTATTCATCGGTGAGTTTGTCCTGCTCCAATCCGGTCAGGCGGTGCAAGCGCATTTCCAGGATTTCCTTCGCCTGGATTTCGGACAACTGGTAGCCGTCGTCCTTGAGGCCCGCGCGCGGATCGAGGTCTTCCGGCCGCGATGCCGTGGCGCCGGCGGCCTGCAGCAGCGCGCGCACCATGCCCGGTTGCCACTTGCGCGCCAGCATCCGCTCGCGCGCAACCTGCGGTGACTCGGAGGACTTGATCAGTTCGATCATCGCGTCGATGTTGGCCAGCGCGACGGTCAGGCCCTCCAGCACATGCGCGCGTGCACGTGCCTTGCGCAGGTCGAAAATCGTGCGGCGGGTGACGACTTCGCGGCGATGACGAATGAAGTGTTCGAGGATTTCCTTGAGGTTCAACAGGCGCGGCTGGCCATCGACCAGCGCCACCATGTTGATGCCGAACGTCACCTGCAACTGGGTCTGCTGGAACAGGTTGTTCAGCACCACGTCGGCCGTGGCGTCGCGGCGCACCTCGATCACCACGCGCATGCCGTCCTTGTCGGACTCGTCGCGCAGGCCGCTGATGCCCTCGACCTTTTTTTCCTTGACCAGTTCGGCGATCTTCTCGATCAGGCGTGCCTTGTTGACCTGGTACGGAATTTCGGTGGCGACGATCGCCTCGTGGCCGTGTTCGCTGGTCTCGATTTCGGTCTTCGCCCGCACCAGCACGCGACCGCGGCCGGTGCGATAAGCCTGCACGATGCCGGCCGCGCCGTTGATGATGCCGGCGGTCGGGAAATCCGGCCCCGGCACGTACTGCATCAACTCGTCGATGGTGAGATCCGGGTTGTCGATCAACGCCACGGTGGCGTCGATCACTTCGCCCATGTTGTGCGGCGGCACGTTGGTGGCCATGCCCACGGCGATGCCGGCGGAACCGTTGACCAAAAGATTCGGCACCCGCGTCGGCAGGACCAACGGTTCCTGCTCGCTCTCGTCGTAGTTGGGACCGAAGTCGACGGTTTCCTTGTCGATGTCGGCCAAGAGGTCGTGCGTGAGGCGCGCCATGCGCACCTCGGTGTAACGCATCGCCGCGGGGCTGTCGCCGTCCACCGAACCGAAGTTGCCCTGTCCGTCCACCAGCATGTAACGCAAGCTGAACGGCTGCGCCATGCGCACGATCGCGTCGTATACCGACGAATCCCCGTGCGGGTGGTATTTGCCGATCACGTCGCCGACCACGCGCGCGGATTTCTTGTATGACTTGTTCCAGGCGTTGCCCAGTTCGTTCATCGCGTACAGCACGCGTCGGTGCACCGGCTTCAGCCCGTCGCGCACGTCTGGAAGCGCGCGGCCCACGATCACGCTCATCGCGTAATCGAGGTAGCTTTGGCGCATCTCGTCTTCGATGTTGACGCGAATTACTTCACTGGCAGGCTCCGCCATCGAATTTTTCCCGTAGCTGACGAACAAAAAAGGCGCAGGTCCCGAACGCCACCTGCGCATGGAATTCAACTTCGGAATTGTACCACACCCGCCCGCGGAACAGCCCGAAAAAGACCAATGATTTCGAGCCTTTACGGCTGGCTTTCACCTTGGTTTTCGTGCTTCCCCGAACCGGGCTTGCGCGCTCGCGAAAACACCCATTGACGGGCACCCAGGAAGTTCACAGCCGAGCCCGGCAACGAGCCCGCGGCCACCCCGATCGCGGGCCACATCTGCACGAAATGCGAGAAGTAGACGACGGCCGCGTAGGTTGCGTAATTCAGCGCGAAGCCGGCCGACATCGCCGCGAGATAGCGCGACCACTCGCCGAACAGCGTGCAGTCGCGACGCTCGTGAAACGTGACATGTCGATTGAAAAGCCATGTCGCGGTCGCCGCGCACAGGAAGGAAAACAAACGTCCCACGTAAGGGTTGACGCCGAACTTGCTCACCAGCAACTGCACGATCCCGGCATCGACGACGAAGCCGATGAAGCCGCCGACACCGAACCATGCGAGCTGCTTCGGCAGGTGCCACATCTCAGTGCGAACCCGGAGCCCCGAACATCGCCCGCAGCGCCGCGGCATCCGGGCAGGTGATCACGCCGCGCTCGGTCACCAGAACGTCGATCAGGTCATGCGGAGTCACGTCGAACACCGGGTTCCATGCCTGCGCGTTCTCCACCACCGTACGCTGGCCGGCGTGGCCGAGCAGTTCCAGCGGATCGCGCAACTCGATGTGGATGTCGTCACCCGTGGGCGTGGCCAGGTCTACCGTGCTCGAAGGCGCCACCACCATGAACTTCACGCCGTGGTGTTTCGCCGCGATCGCGAGCTGGTAGGTGCCGACCTTGTTGGCGGTATCTCCGTTCGCGGCGATCCGATCCGCGCCAACCACCACCCACTGCACCTGCCCCGTCTTCATCAAATGCGACGCGGCGGAATCCGCAATCAGCGTGGCGGGAATGCCGTCGCGCTGCAGTTCCCACATCGTCAGGCGCGCGCCCTGCAGCCATGGCCGTGTCTCGCCCGCAAATACCCGCGCGATATTGCCGGAACCCACGCCGGCGCGGATCACGCCAAGCGCGGTGCCGAAGCCGGACGTCGCGAGCGAGCCGGTATTGCAATGCGTCAGCACGCCGCTGCCGGATGGAATCAACGCCGCGCCCATTGCGCCCATTGCGCGATTGGCAGCCAAGTCCTCGTCCTGGATCGCCTGCGCCCCGCGCGCCAGCGCAGTCGCATCTGCGCCAGATGCAACGTGGGCGCGCATCCGATCGAGCGCCCACATCAGATTGACCGCGGTCGGACGCGCTGCGCGCAGCGTCGCCAACGCGCCATCAAGATCATCGCCGCGTTGGGCGGCCAGCACCACGCCCCATGCGGCGGCGATGCCGATGGCCGGTGCGCCACGCACCACCAGATCGCGAATGGCGCCTGCGACGTCGCTCGCATCGCGGCAATCGAGCCACGTTTCATCGAGTGGCAGCTTGCGCTGGTCCAGCAGGCGCAGGTGATCGCCACACCATTGCACCGCGCGTATGGTGTCGTGACCGAGAGGGCTCGGCGGAGCTCCGGGAGCGTGATTCATGGGCGTGTCCGTGCAATCGCGGAAGCCTAGCACGCTCCCCCTGATTCAAGCCGCAACACCCGCTCGGCGGATGACCCGTGCACAATGGATCCACGGCCGGCGCGGCGCACCTTCAACCTTCCTGCGGAATCAGGATCCACAGGAGAATGTAGATGAGAATGCCGGGAAACGCCGCGGAAAAGATCGACACCAGGACGTAGATGATCCGGGCCATCGCGGGGTCGAGGCCGAAATAATCGGCAAGCCCGCCCACCACGCCGGCGATCATCCGGTCGTGGCGGGAACGGCGAAGCGGTGGGCGGGCTTGCCGATTATTTCGG
>DATCSF010000255.1:0-15885 GCA_036568625.1 Rhodanobacteraceae bacterium
GCAGCGAACAACGCGAACTGGTTGCGCGCGCGTTCGAGGTTGTGCGCCGGGTGGGCGATGCGGAAGTAGCGGTCGCCGTCCAGGTAATCGGTGAAGAATCGCAGGCCGATCACACCGGTGATCAAGCGCGCGGCGAACACCAGGTTGTCGCGTTCCAGCGGCGTCAGCAGGGCGCCGCAGCCTTCGATGTAACCGCGCGCCAGCGCAACGAAATGTCCGCGCCGTACGCCGACGCGTCCGAGGTCGGTCGAGTCTTCCGCGACCGGGCTCAGCATGGTGCGCGCCATGTCGCCGAAATCGAACAGCAGGCTGCCCGGCATCACCGTGTCCAGGTCGATCACGCAGGTGGCGCGATCATTCGCGTCGAACAACAGGTTGTTCAACTTGCAGTCGTTGTGGGTGACGCGCCAGGGTAACCCGGCATCGAGCAGGGCCTGCCAATGCGCCAGCACATCGCGGAAATCGAGCGCGGCGTCGCACTCGGCCGTCGCAGTGTCCACGCGCCCCACGCGATCGGCTTCGAGCGCAGCGAGAAAGGTGTCGAAGCGCTTCACCGGATCGTGGAAATGCGGAATGGCTTCGCCCACCTCGTTGGGATCGAGCCCGGCGAGCGCTGCGGTGAAGGCGCCGAAGGCGCGTCCCGCTTCAAACACCAACGCCGGCTGGTCGGCGGTTTCGTGCGTGCAGGTGTCGGGTACATGACCGTACATCCGCCACCACGTGCCGTCGGCGAGCACCGCGGCCGGTGCCCCTGCCAGGGTCGGCACCAGTTCCAGCACCGAGTAGGCATAGCGTCCGGCCGCGCGTTCGCGGCCAAGGTGCGCGGTGACGGTGTGGCAATTGCGCATTACCAGCGCCGGATCCCTAAATACCTGCGCGTTGAGACATTGCAGCACGCGGCTGCGGCCATCGTCGGTGGCCAGCAGGGTACGGTTGATCAAGCCATTGCCGAGCGGCGCGAAGTGCGCGTGCGGGCTCAAGCCCCACGCTTCGGCGAGCGCATTGCGGGTGCCGGGATCGAGCTGGACGGCGTCGTTCATGCACGTCGCCACAGCGGCGTGGCATACGCGCCCGCCGCATGCAGCGCCGCGATGGCGGCGACCACGTGGACGCGATCGTCGGGATAGGTGAGGCCAAGCCAGGCGTCGCGCGTGGGGAGCACCGCAAGTGTCTCGTGGTGGGCGGCAAGATGCGCCGCGATCGCGTGCGGCAGGAAATATTCGTCGGTGCCGTCCGCGTGTGCCAGGAAGTCGCGCAGGCCGCGCTCGAGATCGGGCAGCAAGCCGGGCAGAAGCCCCCAGCAATTCAGCGATACCACCGTGTCTGGCGCGAGCGCCGCGCGCGTGCCATCCGGCGCCTGACCGCGCAGCGCGTCGCCGCACCTGGCGATGTCGGTGAATTCAGTAACCGTCTGGAGACGCCCATTTGGATCGACTTTGCACACGCCGCGGTTGACGCCGCCATGACTGGACAACGTCGCGTCGAGTCGATAGCCGACCATCGCCGGGTGCGTACTTTGGCGAAAATGGTGCGCCAGCAGTTGAAATGCCCCGCGGCCGTAGTAGTCGTCGGCGTTGATCACCGCAAAAGGTCCGCGCAAAAGCGACGCACAGCACCACAGTGCGTGCCCGGTGCCGAGCGGCTTGCTGCGGCGGACGGGTACCGCGCAGCCTTCAGGAATCCGGTCGAAGGTCTGTTCCACCAAGTGCAGCGTGGCACGATCGCGCAGGCGCGGCGCCAGCCGTCTGCGCAGGACTTCGCGCAGTGATGGGCGGATCACCATCACGATTTGCGCAAAGCCGGCCGCGATGGCGTCCTGGATGGCGTACTCCAGCAACCATTCGCCGTCCGGGCCGATGCCGGTCACCTGCTTGGCATCGCCGTAGCGGCTGCCGAGGCCGGCGGCCAGGATGACCAGCGCCGGTGCGTGGCGGGCTGGTTTGTTCATCGGGGGGTTCCGGTCGAAGCGGCGGATGGCGAGGCCCGGAAAGCGGGCGCGAACGGCACAGCCGGTCCGGGCGTGAAGCCGTCCCGCCAGCGGGCGAGCTGGGTGGCGATGCCGCGGCCGACGAAAATCCGGGGGGCGGACGGCTCATAGCGGTCGCGTTTTTCCCAAATTGCGACCTGCTTGCTGGCGAGCCGAAACGCTTGTCCGAAATCATCGGTCTTGTTCAAGGCATCGACCAGAAATGCGTGCCCGAACCAGGTGAGTTCAGATTGCTCGCCGCAGCCGAACGAGGAGCGGTCGCTGCGCGCCGCGGTAATGATCATGGTGCCAGCGCCCGCGAGCGGCGGGATGAAACCGCCGGAATAACACGCGTTGACGATCACCACTTTGTACTTGAACGGATGTTCCGCCAGGATTCCCGGCAGGTCGCCGGCGCCGATCTGGTCGAGCGGCAGCGGGTCCATGTCGACAAGCAAGGTATGGTCTTCGCTGCCGTGCGTCGTGAAATACAGCAGCAGGACGTCCTGCTTCAGGTCCATCTTCGATGCAATCGCATCCAGCGCGTCTTCCAGGTTGCTCCACGTGGCAAGCGGACGCGTGGTGAGCGATGCCGGGTTGTTTTCCAGCACGAGCACGTGGCCGGCCGCACCGAAACGTTGCGAAAACAGCTTGTCGAAATATTCGGCTTCGTTGCGGAACACATTCTGACTGCCGTCGCCGGCAAACACGACCGCGTACAGGTTGACCTTGCCCGGGGTGCGCGGTTTCAGCTTGGCGGCTTCGCGACCCAGCAGTCCGGACTGCGCGTAGATGACCTGTTCCGGCGTGGGCGCGTTGGCTGGCCAGTTCGCATCGGAAAGCAAACCCGTGGACGCGGAATCCTGGCCGATCGTAGACGCCGGGGCGGGCGCAAACATGCTTGCGCCTTCGAGCGGGGCGTCATGAGCAGTGCGGTGCGCTTGTACGTCGTGCCAACCCGCCACTGCGATGGCGCCGGCCGCGAACGCGAGGATCGGCAGCAGGAACAGGCCGAGCCGTTTCATGTGAGCGTGATCGCGTCGAAATCGGCGACACAGAGGTGCGTGGCGGGCTCGGGACAACGTTCGGGCGCCCGGCACACGTGAATCGTTTGCATGCCGATGCTGCGCGCGGAATCCAGTTCGGCAGTGATGTCGGAAAGGAACACGATGGCGGGCGGGGCAAGCCCGATGGCTTGCGCGATGCGCAGGTACGATCCGCGCTCGCGCTTGCCGCCGACTTCGGTGTCGAACCAGCCGTCGAACAACGGCGCGAGATCGCCCGCCTCGGTGTGCCCGAAAAACAGTTTCTGCGCCGTCATTGAACCGGAGGAATAGACGTACAGCTTCAGGCCGCGCGCCTTCCACGCCCGCAATGCCGCCGGGACTTCGGGGTAGATGTGAGCGCGGTAATCGCCGGCTTCGTAGCCGGCCTTCCAGATCATGCCCTGCAGCGCCTTCAACGGCGTGGCCTTGCGGTCTTCGTCGATCCAGCGCAGCAGGGTGTCGGTCACGCGGCGCGAATGGGGATCGTCGATGCCGACCTCGCGCGCAGTGGCGTCGAGCCAGCGGATCACCTCGGGATCGCTGCGATGCGCCTCGACGAAGCGCGGCAGGTGCTCGCGCGCATAGGGAAACAACACATCCCTGACGAACGCGATGGAACTGGTGGTGCCTTCGATATCGGTGAGGACGGCACGCACACCGGAGATCAGTGCGTTGCTCATGCAGGGGTGCCTGGCGGCCGTGCTTCGATGTGCGCGGAGTAGGCGCTTTCGATTGCGCGTTTCACCGCGATGGGACGGGCGATGCGGTCGAGCATCATGGCGGTTTCGCCGCGCCCGGTGATTTCCACGCTGCCGTACCCGAACACACGACCCCAAAATGTCTGGCGCAGGTCGACCGTTTCGATCGAGGCCAACCGAAGTTCGGTGGTGTTGCGCGACACGATGCCGATCTTGCGCACCACGCGTCGATTGGTGACGGCTTGCTCGATGCCGCGCAGCCACAGCCACTGGTGGCCGGCGACCAAGAGAGCTAGGACCGCTGCGGCGAGCGCGCCCCACGGTATCTGCGCGACCAGCAGCGCGACGATGGCGATGATCCCGAGCGCGATCACGATCCAGAAGCGGATCCACATGAACCAGTGCAGCTTGAACCGTGCCACGAGGGTCTCGCCCGGCGCCAGCGACTGTTGCAGGTAGGACATCGCCCCTCCGTTTCGCGGTCAGTTTTCAAGCCGCGGAAAGCGCTCGGCGATGTCCTCGCCGGTGAAGTTGGCCACCCAGCCTTCCGGATTGGTAAACAGCCGGATCGCGATGAAATACGGATTCGGCCCCATGTCGAACCAGTGGCGCGTGCCGTCGGGTACGCCGATCAAGTCGCCGGCCTCGCACAGCACGTCGTAAATCCGTTCGCCGATGTGCAGGGTGAACTGGCCCTGGCCCGCCACGAAGAAGCGGACCTCGTCCTCGGAGTGGGTGTGCTCGGAAAGGAACTTCTGTCGCAGGGCGTCCTTCTGCGGGTGGTCGGCCGTCAGTGAAATCACGTCCACTGCCTGGTAGCCCTTTTCCCGTTGCAGGCGTTCGATGTCGTCGCGGTATGCGGCGATCACTTCGTCCTGGCTGGCGCCGGGAGCAACCGGCTTGTCGGCTTCCCAACGCTCGAAGCGCACCCCGGCTTCTCCGAGCGTATGGGCGATTGCATCATGATCGAATTGAGTGGCGAGCGGACGCGCCGGCTCGCGCTGGTCGTACACGCGCAGGCGACTCATGCAATGCCTCCGAGGCGTTTCAGATCGAGTTCGCAGGCCAGCAGGAATTCCAGTGCTTCCAGATGCCGCCTGGCTTCCGGCATGCTGCGGCCCCAAGTGTAAAGCCCGTGGCCTCCGATGAGGTAGGCATACAAGGGTTTGCCCCCATCAAGCCAGGCATCGACTTTCGCTTCGATGTCCCCCATGTCCTGCGAATTGGGGAATACCGGCACGTCGAGCTTACTGGCGTGCGTGGTGTAGCCGGTGATGGCTTTCTGCAGCTCCCAGCCTTGCAGCGCGATCACGCCTGCGGCCGCGAACAGCCGTGAGGCGACCGTCTGATTGTGCGAATGCGTGTGCAGCACCGCACCGGTTTGATGGAGGCGACGATAGATTTGCAGGTGCAGGGCTGTTTCGGCGGATGGCTGCAGCGCGGGATCGAGCGGTTTGCCGTCCAGCGCGATTGCCATCACGTCCTCGGGACCGAGGGCACCCTTGTCGCGGCCGGAAATCGTGACTGCAACGGTGGAATCGTCCAGCCTCATCGAAAAGTTGCTGCTGGTTGCGGGCGTCCAGCCGCGCGCCGCGAATTCCGCCCCGACGCGTGCGATCTCCGTACCGCAGGCATGCAGGCGTTCGGCGAGTTGTGCGGAAGCAGGCTGCATACGCGGCGCATCGATTCTTTCAGGCGGCTGAATGTAGCACGCGATCACGATCGAAAATGCTGCCGATCGCGTTGCGGCGGCGTACCATTGCACGCAGTGCCCGAATTCTTCATCACACAGGAGTACCGAGATGAGCGAAGAAACCGCACCACCCCGCCGCAGGTTCCTCAAACTTGCGGGCAGCGCTGCTGCAGCGATGGTATTGCTGGGTTCACTTCCGCGTCGCGTATGGGCAGCCCTGCCGCATTTGAGTGCGGCGAACAATGCGACGGCGAAGGCGCTGCATTACGTCGAAGACGATACCAAGGCGCCGGCACCGCACAAGCCGGGACAAGACTGCGCGAGATGCGTGCACTACCAGGGCAAGTCCGGCGAAGCTTACGGTCCGTGCGCGATCTTCCCAGGCTTCGACGTCAACGCGAAAGGGTGGTGTGCTGGGTTCCAGGCCAAGAGCTGATTCGGCATGCGAAACCATGCGTCCGTTCTTTGCGCGGGCGCATGGGTCGGCCCACGCGTTTGCGGTGAGTGCGACGGAAACGAAAGAGGGGGGATGGCTTGGCTGATCAAGTTGCTGCCCGGGTACGGCAAGCGGAGGAGCTGACTACGCTTGCCGCACCGGGCAACGGTCCGGGGTCCACTGCCAATGGGAATTCCCTCGGAGCACGCATCATAGCGCGGGGACTGGCAGCGGCCAAGGTTGACAAACCGGATTTCCAGATGAAATTTTTTCCATCATTATAAACAGTGACTTATTGCGTTAATGTTTTGTTGATTCGAGAGTTATCCACAATACTGATGCGTATGGCGAGAGCTGGGAAAAAAGTTCCGTAAGCTCCCGCCGAATTCGGCTGAAGGGCATCAGGAAGCGGTGGGCGAGGCTGCGATCAGCAGCCGGCCGACAGGGGATTGGACAGGTAAGGTTTGGCGAGTTGCCCGAACGGGTTCATTTGCGCAACAGGCTGTGCCGGTATCCGTAGCCGAAGTAGATCGCGAAGCCCAGCAGGGTCCACAACCCCATCAACGTCCAGTTGTACCAGTTCTCCCAGTACAACAGCATCAGGCAGCTCAGCACACCCAGAGTGCAGGTGACGCTGGCCCACGGCACGCGGAAGGTGCGCGGCAATTCGGGTCGCGTGCGCCGCAGGACCAGCACGCCCGCGCATACCGCGACAAACGCGAGCAGTGTTCCCATTGACACCAGGTCGCCCAGCACGTCCAGCGGAAACACCGCGGCCAGCAAGGCGATGCCGGTGCCGGTGATCAGGGTGTTGATGTGCGGCGTGCGATGGCGTGGGTGCAGCTTGGCGAACACGGGCGGCAGCATGCCGTCGCGGCCCATGATCATGAAGATGCGCGGCTGCGCGATGATCATCACCAGCACGACCGATCCCAGCCCGAGCAGCGCGCCGATCTCGACCAGCCAGCGCAGCCAGTTGAGCTGCGGGTGCGCGGCCACCGCGGTGACCACTGGTTCGGCGGTACCTAGTTGCGCGAAAGGGATGAGTCCGGTCAGCACCGCGGCCATCGCCACGTACAACACCGTGCAGATCGCCAGCGACGCCAACGTGCCGATCGGCAGGTCGCGTTGCGGATTCTTGGCTTCCTGTGCGGCAGTCGAAGTGGCCTCGAAGCCGATGTAGGCGAAGAACACCAGCGTGGCGGCGCGCATGATGCCGCCCCAGCCGTATTTCTCCGGCCCCTGCGCGGATGGGATGAACGGCTGCCAGAGGTCCGGGTTCACGTAATGCCAGCCCGCCACGATCACGATCACGATCAAGGTGACCTTCAAGACCACGATGGCGCTATTGACGCCGCTTGATTCGCGGATGCCGACATAGCAAAGCCAAGTCAGCAAAAGCACCAGGATGACCGCCGGCAGGTTGAACAACGCACCGGTAATGACGAGGTGCTTGTCCACGAACGCGATGGGCGCGTTGGTGAGCACGTCGGGTAGATCGAACCCCATGTGACGAACCAGGCTCTTGAAATAGCCCGTCCAGCTCACCGCGACCGCAGATGCCGAAACGCCGTATTCCAGCACCATGTTCCAGCCGATGAACCACGCCGCGAATTCGCCCAGGGTTGCATACGCGTACGAATACGAACTGCCCGACATCGGGATCAGCGTCGCGAATTCGGCGTAGCACAAGGCGGTGAAGCTGCAGCAGACCGCCGCGATCACGAACGACAGCAGCACCGCCGGACCGGCGTGCTCGGCTGCGGCCTGGCCCGTGATCACGAAGATGCCGCCGCCGATGACCGCGCCGATGCCCAGCGCGGTAAGACCCCACGGGCCCAGGGTGCGGCGCAGTTCGATGCCGCCGTGGACGCCGTTTGCGGCCGCCGCGCCGCCGACCGGCTTGCGTGCGAAGAGTTGCCGGAGAATCGTCACGGTATCCCCTAGTGCGTGCGCGATCCGTGCCCGAGCGCGAGCAACGGTGCAACAAGGCTACCTGCCCGCGAAGGACAGACGCGCGGGCGAGCCCGGAAGCTCGCCCCCAAATCCTGCGCCGTCACACCACGTCGTCCAGCGCGTGGGTGATCTGTTCCGGCGACATCTGGCTGCGCCGGTAGCCGTACAGGCGGTAGAAGATCAGGCCGATCATCGCCCACACCAGAAACACCACCTTGGCGACGATGCTCAGGTTGACGAACAGCAGGACGCATCCCACCACCGCCAGCGGGCACACGAGCCAGACCAGCGGCGTGCGGAACGGCCTTTTCCGGCCCGGCTGCGTGCGGCGCAGGATCATCACGCCCACCGACACCATCGCGAAGGCGAGCAGCGTGCCGGCGTTGGACGTGTCGGCCAGTTTGCCCACCGGGAACAGCGCCGCGCAGAGCGACACCACGATGCCGGTCACGTACGTGATCACGTGCGGCGTGAAAAAGCGCGGATGCACCTTGGAAAATACACTGGGCAGCAGGCCATCGCGCGACATCGTGAAGAAGATTCGGGTTTGGCCGAACATCATCATCAGGATCACCGACGGTAACGCCACGATCGCCGCGAGTTCGATCATGACGGCGACCCTCGGGTGTCCGAGCGTACTCATCACTTGCGCCAATGGTTCGCGGCTGCACACCAGCGCGTCCGAATTGCCGCAGGCTGCCGCGAAGGCGGGGGTGCCCGGGTCCAGGAACGCGCCGGTGGCACTCGTGAGCGGCTGTGCGCCGACCGAACCGGCCGCGCCATAACCCACCAGCAGGTAGAAGATGGTGCAGATCACCAGCGCGGCGATCAGCCCGATCGGAATGTTGCGATTGGGATTGCGGGTTTCCTCCGCGGCAGTGGAAACCGCATCGAACCCCACGTAGGCGAAGAAGATGGACGCCGCCGCGCCCAGCACGCCGATGCCATTGCTGCCCACAGGGCTGCCCCAGCCGGTCGGAAGGAACGGGTGCAGGTTCGCGTTCTTGACTGCCGGCACGGCGATCACGATGAACGCGGTGAGCGCGATGATCTTGATGGCCACCAGCACGGCGTTCACGCGCGCGCTCTTGGAAGTACCGATCACCAGCAGGCCTGTCACCGCCACGCCGATCAGGAACGCCAGCAGGTTGAACCCCCCACCTAGCGTTGGTCCGACTTGCAGCCAATGCGGGAGCGATAATGCGCCCGGTTCGACTAGCCCGAAAACGCCGCTGTTGAGTAGGCCGTTCACGTAACCGGCCCAGCCGACGCACACCGCCGTTGCACCGATCGCGTATTCCAGCACCAGCGCCCAGCCCACGACCCAGGCGATCAGTTCGCCCATCACGCCGTAGGAGTAGGTATACGCAGATCCCGAAACAGGCACCATCGCCGCGAGTTCGGCGTAGGCAAGGGCAGCCAGACCGCAAACGGCCGCCGCGATCACGAATGATACCATCATGCCCGGCCCGGCTTTCTGGGCCGCTTCGGCGGTCAACACGAAAATGCCGGTGCCGATCACGGCGCCGATGCCGAGCAGGGTCAGCTGGATCGGACCCAACTGGCGTTTCAGGGATTTCTTTTCGGCTGTTGCGAGAATCTGGTCAAGGGGCTTTACACGCCAGAAGATCATTTGTGCTCCCACTCACTTCGGGTCCGCGGCGGGGGAACCGTGGCTGGGCACACCCTGCGCCCCGGGTAGTTCCGCTTGCGCTTCCCCTCGAAGCGGTGCGGGCTCGCGCGACAGGCGCAAGTGTGCCGTACCTTACCGGTCCTTTTCTTTCACCACAAGCGCCGGATGGCATGTTCCGCGCTTCGTGGCCCGTGCGCAAACGCTTGATGAATCTGGCAAGCAGCCAACCATGGCATGTGGCCCGTTCGGCATCCGCCCCCACATTCGCCGCGACAGCCCCCTGGACCGTCGCAAACGCCTCATGCTCGACCCGCGAATTCACCGGTCAACGTATTCACCCAGACCTTTTCGCCCGTGGTGATGTATTCCGGCACCTGGATTTCGATGCCGGTGTCGAGCTTGGCGGGCTTGGTGCGCTTGGTGGCCGACGCGCCTTTCAGCTCCGGCGCGGTATCAACGATCGTCAACGCCACGCTGGTCGGTACCTGCAGCGCGACAGGTGCGTCGTCGATCAGTTGCACGTAATAGCCTTCCACGCCTTCCACGATGTACGCGGCGGCATTGCCGATCACCTCGGGGTCGAGCGTGTAGGGCGTGTAATCTTCGGCGTCGAGGAACACGAAAGCATCGCCGTCCCTGTACGAATAGTTCGCCGCGCGGCGGGTCAGTTCCATCTCCTTCAGGTCGTCGTCGGCGCGCAAGCTGAGGTCGAACTTGCGGCCGCCCGGAATGGAATACAGCGTGAAACGAAAGGTGACGTTGCCGCCGCGCGCGGTGGGCGCACTGCGTTCCAGATCTCGCACCTGGTAGACCGTACCTTCGTGTTCGACCACGTTGCCTTTCTTGATGTCGGAAGCTTTCATGGAAGGGGAAGTGGGGATGGGAAGTGGGCGCGCCGTTGCAGGTTTCGGCGGGGCTGGGGTTCGCGATGAGGCGTAGCGGAGCGCTCCCGCCATTCGCCCCTCGTTACTTGCTTTACCGTGGCTGCAACCGCACCGCGCCATCGAGGCGGATCACGCTGCCGTTGAGATAGCGGTTGCCGATGATGAATGCGACGGTTTCCGCGAATTCTGCCGGTTTGCCGAGCCGCGAAGGATAGGGGATCGAAGCCGACAGCGATTCCTGCACCTGCGGCGACATGCCGTCTACCATCGGCGTCCAGAAGATGCCCGGCGCGATGGTCATCACGCGGATGCCGAAGCGCGCAAGTTCGCGCGCCATCGGCAGGGTCATGCCGACCACGCCGCCCTTGGATGCCGAATACGCGGCTTGCCCGATCTGGCCTTCGTAGGCTGCCACCGAGGCGGTGTTGACGATCACGCCGCGCTCGCCGTCCTCGCCGGGATCGTTCGACTGCATCATGGCGGCGCCGGCCTTGGCGACGTTGAAGCTGCCGACCAGATTCACCATCACCGTGGTCTGGAAATTCGCGAGCTTCATCGGGCCTTCCTTGCCCAGCACACGGCCTGCGCCGAGGATGCCGGCGCAGTTCATCACCATGTTCATGCCGCCCATGGCTTCGCGCGCGGCGGCGATATTTGCGATGACGCCATCTTCGTGGGTCACGTCAGTCTTGAAAAAAAGCGCGGTGTCGCCCAGTGCCTTCACTGCCACTCGCCCCTTTTCCTCGTTGACGTCGAACAGCGCGACCTTGCCGCCATGCGCGACGAAGTGTTGTGCGACGGCTTGGCCGAGACCGGATGCGCCGCCGGTGATGACGGCCTTGACTTGGGCGAGTTGCATGCGCGTGCTTCCTGATTCGCAAACCCGCCATTGTAGGGGAGCCGCGGTTTTGCGGCGACTACAGATTGCGGATGAACCAGCGGTCGCAGCCGTGGTGGCCGGTTTTGCCCATCGGCGCGCACAACGATGTGAAGCCGTGACTGCGATACAGGTGCTGGGCCGCATCCATGCCGGTCAAGGTTTCCAGATAGCACCGCTTGAAACCGAAAGCTCGCGCCGTATCCAGACAGCGCGCAATCATCGCGTTGCCGGCGCCAAGCCCTCGTGCCTGTGGCAGAAAATACATCTTGCGCAGCTCGCACACGCCGGGTTCGCCGCGTTCCAGCGTCGCCACGCCGCCCCCACCGACGACCTTGCCCTCGATCTCGACCACGAAATAGGCGCTGCACGGTTGCATGTACGCCGCGTGCATCGCGTCGACTTCCGCGTCGTGGATCGCAAAGCCTTCGCCGCCGGCGCCGAATTCGGGCATCACCGCACGGATGATCGCGGCGACCGCAGCGTCGTCGCGCGGTTCGATGGGACGAATTGTGAAAAGTTGGGACATGTGTGGTTTATCTCCGGGTTTCATTCGCCCATGCGCGCTCGCGTAACACGGCTCGAAGTGGGCTTGCCGAGTTGCTTCGCCAACCACCAGCCGGTTTCGACCAACTTGTCGAGATCGACGCCCGTGTCGATGTCCATGCCATGCAGCATGTAAGCCACGTCCTCGCTGGCGACATTGCCGGTGGCACCCCTTGCGTACGGGCAGCCGCCGGTGCCCGATACCGAACTGTCCACCACGCGCACGCCTTCTTCCAGACACGCCAGGATATTCGCAAGCGCCTGGTCGTAGGTGTCGTGGAAATGCACGGCCAGCGCTTTCATCGGTACTTCGTGCGACACCGCGTGCAGCATCGCGCGCGCCTTGGTGGGCGTGCCCACCCCGATGGTGTCGCCCAATGAAATTTCGTCGCAGCCCAGGCCATACAGGCGTTTCGATACGCGCACCACGTCGGCGACCGGCACATCGCCCTGGTACGGGCAGCCGAGTACGGTCGATACGTAGCCGCGTACCCGCACGCCATCGGCGCGCGCGCGTTCCAGCACCGGCCGGAAGCGTTCGATGGATTCGTCGATCGAGGCGTTGATGTTTTTCTGGTTGAAGGCCTCGCTGGCGGCGGTGAACACCGCGATGCTGGTGACGCCTGCCGCGCGGGCGCGCTCATAGCCGTGCATGTTGGGCACCAACGCCGGGTAGTCGACGCCCGGTCTGCGGGTGATACCGGCGTAGACCTCCTCGGCATCGGCAAGCTGCGGCACCCACTTGGGGCTGACGAAGCTGGTGGCCTCGATGGTTTCCAGCCCGCACGCGGAAAGGCGATCGATCAATTCGATCTTGACCGGCGTCGGTATGACGGTTTTCTCGTTCTGCAAACCGTCGCGGGCACCGACTTCTACGATACGAACGTGGTTGGGAAGCATGGATTTCCGGTCCAATCGTACGGGTCTGGATCCTGGGCGAGATGATGATTGTCCGCCGCAATTGCAAGACGTGATGCATGCAGCCGCGTCATGCGTCCTCGAACTTGATCAGCACGGTGTCGGCTTCCACGAAGTCGCCTGCGCTCGCACCGATATTTTCGACGATGCCCGCGCGGGGCGCCTTGAGCGACAATTCCATTTTCATCGCCTCCATCACCAGCAATTCCCGGCCGGCTTCAACCTTGTCGCCGGGCTTCGCCTTCACCAGCACGATGCGGCCGGGCATCGGCGCCACGACCTGGTCCCCTGCGGCGCCATCGCTTGTTTCCCACGCGAACGCTGGCACGCGCGCCAGCCGCCAGCGTACGCCGTTCGCGTCGTGCAGCAGCACGCGCGATGTGTCAACGCGCGCGTCGAAACGGCGGGCCTCGTGGTCGAAACGTGCCGTGAGGTCGCGCCCATTCCATCCCGCGGCTTCGACCGTGCAATGCGAGTCGCCGCTCTGCAATCGATAACTGCCGGCGTAGCCCCACGCCTCCACTTCGAAGCGATGGTCGCGCGCCGCGAATGCGACAAGGCGCTTGCCGGGATGGCCGATCCGCCATGCGTCGGCGCGATTCCACGGCGAGTGCGGATCGGCCTCGGCGCGTGCGCCGCCTTGCTCGTCGTGCAACAGTGCCGCGACGGCGGCGGCGAACAGCGTAGGCGAATCGGGTTCGGTGTCGCCGACCACGAATTCGTCGAGGTGCCGATCCAGATAGCCGGTGTCGATGCGGTGCTCGACGATCGCCGGGTGCCGCACCAGCCGTTCCAGAAACGCGACGTTCGATTTCGGCCCGGTGATTTCGCAGGCGGCCAGCGCTTCGCGCATGCGTTGCAGGGCAGACGGGCGGTCGGCCTCCCACACGATCAGCTTGGCGATCATGGGGTCGTAGAAGATCGTCACCGTGTCGCCTTCGACCACGCCGCCATCGAGGCGCACGTGCGCGGAAGACTCCGGCAGTTGCAGTTTCGTGAGTTTCCCCGAACCCGGCAGGAAACCGTGATCGGGGTCCTCGGCGTACAGGCGCACTTCGACGGCGTGGCCGCGCGAGCGCACTTCAGCCTGCGTCAACGGCAGCGGTTCGCCGTCGGCGATGCGCAACTGCCATTCCACGAGGTCGATGCCATGGGTCATTTCGGTGACCGGATGTTCCACCTGCAGGCGCGTGTTCATTTCCATGAAATGAAAATCGCCTTCGGGCCCGACGATGAATTCCACGGTGCCGGCGCCGACGTAGTTGACCGCGCGCGCGGCCGCGACCGCCGCCGCGCCCATTGCGGCACGGCGTCCGGTATCCAGGAAAGGCGAGGGCGTTTCCTCCAGCACCTTCTGGTAGCGCCGCTGCGCCGAGCATTCGCGTTCGTCCAGATGGATCACGTTGCCGTGACGATCGCCGAACACCTGGAATTCGATGTGGCGCGGGTGCTCGATGTAGCGTTCCAGCAACATCGATGCGTCGCCGAATGAGGCTTTTGCGACGCGCTGCGCGGCGGCCAGTGCAGCGGGAAATTCGGCATCGCTGCGCACGATCTGCATGCCCTTGCCACCACCGCCCGCGGCGGGTTTCAGGATCAGCGGATAGCCGATCTTGTGCGCTTGTGCGACCAGGAACGCGTTGTCCTGGTTGTCGCCGTGGTAGCCCGGCACCAGCGGCACGTCGTGTTTCGCCATCAATTTCTTGGCGGCGGATTTCGAGCCCATTGCTTCGATGCTGGCCGGATCCGGCCCGATGAAAACAATGCCGGCTTCGATGCACGCACGCGAAAACCCGGTGTTCTCCGAAAGAAAGCCGTAGCCAGGGTGGATCGCCTGCGCGCCCGCCTTTTTGGCGACCTCGATGATCGTGTCGCCGCGCAGGTACGACTCGTCCGGGCGCGGCCCGCCAATGGGCCACCCTTCGTCGGCAAGGCGGACATGTTGCGCATGCTCGTCGGCTTCGGAAAACACCGCGATGGTGCGGATGCCGAGCCTGCGACAGGTGCGGATCACGCGACAGGCGATTTCGCCGCGGTTGGCGATCAGGACGCGTTCGAACACTACTCGCCCTCCCAGTAATCGCGCGCGTCCTCGCGTCGCGCGAGGTGACGAAAGCGCGTTCCGTTTCCTTCGGCGCCGGGCAGGTCTTCGTACACGCCGAACTTGCCGGAATCGGGGTATTCGCAGATTTCGATCGGCGCCAGCGTGCTGACCGCCAGATAACGCATTTCGACGTTGCCGGTGTTGATGATTTGGTGCGCGGTTTCCGGACCGCCGGTGGGGCAGGCGATGACGTCGCCTGCGCGCAGCGCATGGCGCGTGTTGCCGTAACGCAACTCACCGCTGCCCTCGAGGATGAAGAACATTTCCTCTTCCTCGCGATGGCTGTGGAACGGGCAGTTGCGTTTGCCAGGCGCGACCACCGTGAGATTGTAGCCAAGCTTGCGGGCGCCGACGCGACTGGCAATCTCGGCCCAGCGAAGGTCGTACTTCGCGGCGTTTTCGCCCCGGGGCGCGCGTTCCGGTCCAACCGAATGCAATTCGGCATCGGCGATGTTGAGGACACGTGGATGCATGCTTCAAGCCTCCGTTGCGGGCCGTGACCAAGTCGGCGGGTGCTTGTCGAGGAACGCGGAAAGACCTTCCTGGCCCTCCGTCGATGCGCGCAGACGCGCGATCAGTTCGGCGTTTTCGGCATCGATGCGCTCGGCGGATTCGGGGGTCATGCCGGCGGTGCGGAGCGCAAGGCGTTTGGCCTCGTGCTGCGCGGCCGGTCCGCCCTTGGCGAGGAAGTGCAACTGGCGATCCACAATTTCATCCAGTTGGTCGGCGGCGACGCATCGGTGCAGCAGGCCGATGCGCGCGGCCTCGGCGGCATCGAAGGTCTCCGCACTGACGAACAGCCGGCGCGCCTGGCGCGGGCCGATGGCCTGGACCACGTACGGTGCGATGGTGGCGGGCACCAGCCCGAGCTTCACTTCGCTCAAGGCGAACTTGGCCCCCTCGACGCCGATCGCGATGTCGCAGCAGGCGACCAGGCCTACGCCGCCGCCGTAGGCCGAGCCATTGACGCGCGCCAGGGTCGGCTTGGGGAAGAACTGCAGAAGGCGCAGCAATTTCGCAAGGCGCAGGGCGTCGTCACGATTTTCTTCGGTGCTTGCCGTCGCCATGCGCCGCATCCAATTGAGGTCGGCACCGGCGGAAAAGGTCGCGCCTGTGCCGGTCAGCACC
>DATCSF010000256.1:0-5291 GCA_036568625.1 Rhodanobacteraceae bacterium
GCGTTCGAGCCGTCATGTCGACGCCACGCACGGCACGCCCGAGGTAACGCGGGCAATCGGCGCCAGCTTCAAGGCAAATTTCGCGTGGTGCGGAGATCGTAGCCTGCACCGCAGGCGCCTCGAACGGTTTCGCGCGTGCGCCGAACTCCGCCGCAACCTCGTAGGCCAGCCCCAGCATGCCGAGGCAGTCGCCGCGATTGGGCGTCAGCTCGACTTCAATGGCCATGTCCGGCAGGCGGAGATATTCGGCCAGCGGCTTGCCGATCGGCGCACCGATGGGCAGTTCCATCAAGCCCGACGCATCGGCGTCGATGCCGAGTTCCTTCGCCGAACACAGCATGCCCTGCGATTCGACGCCGCGCAGTTTCGCGGTCTTGATGGTGACGCCGTTCGGCAACTTGGCACCGACGGTCGCCAGCGGCGCGATCAGACCCGCGCGCGCATTGGGCGCGCCGCACACGATCTGCACCTCGCCCGCGCCCGTGTCGACCCGGCACACGCGCAACTTGTCGGCATCGGGATGCGGCGCGCAGGCGACGATGCGCGCAACGATCACGTCATCAAGCGAATCACCGATGGATGCAACCTCGGCCACTTCCAGACCGCTCATGGTCAGGCGCTTGGCCAACGTGTCGCTGTCGGCACGGATGTCGACAAGTGAGCGAAGCCAGTTTTCGGAAAATTTCATGTCAAAACCACAACCCAGTCGCACGGGATCATTTCAATCGTCATTCCGGGGCCATCCGCAGTTTCATCGCGGATGGAACCCGCGAACCCAGCCATTTTTTTGGGAAAGAAGGCACTGGGTTCCGGGTTCACTTTCCCGATGGAGCCGGGAAAGGGCCAGGAATGACGCAAAAAGATTTTCAAGTCTCGATTACGCGAATTGTTGAAGAAACCGCACGTCGTTCTCGAAGAACGCCCGCAGATCGGTGACGCCGTAACGCAGCATTGCAAGGCGCTCGACACCCATGCCGAACGCGAAGCCGGTATAGCGCTCCGGATCGATGCCGCAATTCTTCAATACATTCGGATGCACCATGCCGCAGCCCAGTACCTCCAGCCAGCGCGTGCCGCCGTCGTCGCGTTGCCAGCGGATGTCCACCTCCGCCGACGGCTCGGTGAACGGGAAGTAGCTCGGCCGGAAGCGCATCTCGAGCGCTTGCCCGAAGAATGCGGCCACGAATGCCTCGAGCGTTCCCTTCAAATCCGCAACGGTAGCCGAATCATCCACCAGCAGGCCCTCCACTTGGTGGAACATCGGTGAATGGGTCTGGTCGGAATCGCTGCGGTAGACCTTGCCCGGGGCGATGATGCGGATAGGGGGTTGCACACCCCGCATCGCGCGGATCTGCACCGGCGAAGTGTGGGTGCGCAGCAGACGCCCGTCGCCAAAGTAGAACGTATCGTGCATCGCCCGCGCGGGATGGTGCGCAGGAAAATTCAGGGCCTCGAAGTTGTGCCAGTCATCCTCGATCTCGGGCCCTTCGACGACCGAGTAGCCGAGTTGCGCGAAGATCGCCTCGATGCGCTCGCGGGTACGGGTGAGCGGATGGATCGTGCCGCGCCCGCCATCGCGCCCCGGCTGAGTGATGTCGAGGCCTTCGGACGCCAGCCGTTGCTCCAGCGCCGCCCGTTCCAAGGTTTCCTTGCGCGCGGCGATCGCGTCGGCGATTTTTTGCTTGGCCGCGTTGACCTGTGCACCGCGTGTCTTGCGCTCGTCCGGCGACAGCTTGCCGAGCGCCTTCAACTCTGCGGTGATCGCACCGCTCTTGCCCAGCAGCGC
This sequence comes from Rhodanobacteraceae bacterium, assembly GCA_036568625.1. GTDB lineage: Bacteria > Pseudomonadota > Gammaproteobacteria > Xanthomonadales > Rhodanobacteraceae > 66-474. The sequence goes on from DATCSF010000256.1 coordinate 1,787, forward strand.
GACGCGCTGGACTTCGAGCGCGTCCAGCGTCACGGCCCCAGCGATCGCGGCGAGCGAATCGTCGATACGTTTCCCCAAGGTATCCATCGCAACCCCACGCAAAAAGAAAAGCGGGGAGAAGGCAAGGCCTCCTCCCCGCTTGCTTGCATCATAACTTCCGGCGCAAACGCCGGAATGCTTCAAGCAGCCAGGTTGGCCTTGGCCTTCTCGGCGATCACGCCAAACGCCGCGATGTCGTGCACGGCGAGATCCGCCAGCACCTTGCGGTCGATGGTGACGCCGGCCTTGTCGAGCCCCGCGATCAGTCGGCTGTAGGACAGCCCGAACTGGCGCGCAGCCGCGTTGATGCGCACGATCCACAACGCGCGGAACTGGCGCTTCTTCTGCTTGCGGCCGATGTAGGCGTACTGCTGGGCCTTGGTGACGGCCTGCTTGGCGACGCGGTAGACCTTGCGGCGGGCGTTGTAGTAGCCCTTGGCGGCCTTCAGGGTTTTCTTGTGACGCGCACGCGCGGTGACGCCACGCTTGACTCGTGCCATGGTGGTGTCCTCCGCTTAGACGTACGGCAGCATGCGCGCGACACGCTTGGTGTCGGACTCATGCACGTGGTTGGGGGCGCGCAGGCCGCGTTTGCGCTTGGTGGCCTTCTTTGTGAGGATGTGCGACTTGAAGGCATGTCCGGCCTTGAACTTGCCGGACGCGGTCTTGCGGAACCGCTTGGCAGCGGCCCGGTTGGTCTTGATCTTTGGCATGTTGCCACTCCGTTGGTTTTTCGTGACTGGCTCAGGCGGCGATCTTGGCGATCGCGCTTTCCATCCATGCCCTTGCCGGCTTGTATCGCGACAACCGTTTCGGGTTGTCGCTTCGACCGTCCGCCGATCCGCGGCGGGCGGGTTGCCCTTTGAGAAAGTGCAAGGATCGCACTTTCTCAACCTGCAAAACTATTTCTTCTTGGGGCTGATCATCATGGTCATCTGGCGCCCTTCCATGCGCGGGAACTGGTCCACCACCCCGGTTTCGGCAATGTCGTTCTGGATGCGACGGGCCAGTTCGATACCCAGTTCCTGGTGCGACATTTCGCGACCGCGGAAGCGGATGTTCACCTTGACCTTGTCGCCTTCCTCCAGGAACCGCACCATGTTGCGCAGCTTGATGTTGTAGTCGCCGACGTCCGTGGTCGGGCGGAACTTCAGTTCCTTGATTTCGATCTGCTTGGACTTCTTGCGCTGCGCCGCGGCCTTCTTCTGCTGCTCGAACTTGAACTTGCCGAAATCCATGATCCGGCACACGGGCGGCTCGGCGGTCGGCTGGATCTCGACCAGATCCAGACCAGCGTCCTCTGCCATGGCCAATGCCTCGTCCCGCTCGAGGATTCCGACCTGCTCTCCATCGGCGCCGATCACCCGCACGCGCGGGACACGGATTTCGTGGTTGCGCCGGTTGCCTTTATTTTCGGTTGCGATACCGTCTTCTCCTGCCCAAGTTCGCCAGCGATGCCTGGCGTGCATTCCGTCAGCGCGGCCTAAGCTTCGGCCTGCAAACGCTCAATGAAGGCTTGCAGCGGCAATTGCCCCAAGTCTTCCCCTGAACGCGTACGCACGGAAATAGTGCCCCTCTCCTTCTCGCGATCGCCGATCACGAGCAGCCAAGGCACCTTTTGCAACGTATGCTCGCGGATTTTATAGCCGATTTTCTCGTTGCGCAAATCGGCCTGGGCCCGGAAACCTGCCTCGTTCAGGTCATCGACGACCTGCTGCACGTAGTCGGCCTGGCCGTCGGTGATGTTCATCGCCACCGCCTGCACCGGCGCCAGCCAGGTCGGGAAGTTGCCGGCGTGGTGCTCGATCAGGATACCGAGGAAGCGTTCCATCGAGCCGACGATGGCCCGGTGCAGCATTACCGGCACGTGGCGCTGGGAGTCTTCGCCCACGTATTCGGCACCCAGCCGGCCCGGCATCGAGAAATCGACCTGCATGGTGCCGAGCTGCCAGTCGCGGCCGATCGCGTCGCGCAGGTGGTATTCGATCTTGGGGCCATAGAAGGCACCCTCGCCCGGCAGTTCCTTCCACTCCGCGCCGGCCTTGCGCAGGGCCGAGCGCAGCGCGCCCTCGGCCTTGTCCCAGATCGCGTCGTCGCCGATCCGGGCATCCGGGCGCAGCGCCAGCATCAATTCCACGTCCTTGAACCCGAAGTCGGCATACACCTTCAGCGCCTGGCGATGGAAATCCACCACCTCGGATTCGATCTGGTCTTCGGTGCAGAAGACATGGCCGTCGTCCTGGGTAAAGTTGCGCACGCGCAGCAGGCCGTGCAGCGCGCCGGACGGTTCGTTGCGCGTGCACGAGCCGAATTCGCCGTAGCGGATCGGCAGGTCGCGGTAGCTGTGCAGGCCGTCGTTATAGATCTGCACGTGACCCGGGCAATTCATGGGCTTCACCGCGTAAGTCCGCTTCTCGGACTCGGTGAAGAACATGTGGTCCTTGTAGTTGTCCCAGTGGCCGGATTTCTTCCACAACGACACATCGAGGATCGACGGGCATTTGACTTCCTGATAGCCCGACGCGCGGTACACGCCACGCATGTACTGCTCGACCTGCTGCCACAGCGTCCAGCCCTTGGCGTGCCAGAACGCCATGCCCGGCGCTTCTTCCTGCATATGGAACAGGTCGAGCTGCTTGCCGAGCTTGCGGTGGTCGCGCTTTTCGGCTTCCTCGATGCGGATCAGGTAGGCCTTCAGATCCTTGTCGTTCAACCATGCGGTGCCGTAGATCCGCGACAACATCGCGTTGTCGGAATCGCCGCGCCAATACGCACCCGCGGTCTTCATCAGCTTGAACGATTTCAGCTTGCCGGTATCCGGCACGTGCGGGCCGCGGCAAAGATCAGTGAATTCGCCCTGCGAATAGAGCGACAACTCTTCGTTGGCCGGGATCGATTCGATGATTTCGGCCTTGTAGTCCTCGCCGATGCCACGGAAGAACTTCACCGCGTCATCGCGCGACTTCACGCTGCGCGACAACGGCAGCGATTCCTTGGCGATCTTGCGCATTTCTTCTTCGATCGCGGGCAGGTCCTCGGGCTTGAACGGCTCGCCCTTGGGCGCGAAGTCGTAATAGAAGCCATCCTCGATCACCGGCCCGATCGTCACCTGGGTGCCGGGATACAACCGCTGCACCGCCTGCGCCAGCAGATGCGCGGTCGAGTGACGAATGACCTCCAAAGCCTCGGGCGACTTCTCGGTGACGATCTCGATGCGCGCGTCATGGTCGACGGTGCGCGAAAGATCCACCAGCTTGCCGTCGACCTTGCCGGCCAGCGCGGCCTTGGCGAGACCGGCGCCGATGGATGCCGCGACGTCGCGCACCGTGGGCGGCGCGTCGAAAGATTTGGTGCTGTTGTCGGGAAGCGTGATCGTGATCATGGGGGAGGAGCCGGGAATCGGGAATCGGGAATCGGGAATCGGGAATCGGGAATCGGGAATCGGGAATCGGGAATCGGGAATCGG
>DATCSF010000257.1:0-8503 GCA_036568625.1 Rhodanobacteraceae bacterium
AGCGCTTTGCGTAGGTTGGGCTGAGCGGGCTTCATCCGCGAAGCCCCATGTCACGCCGTGCGGAGAATGTTGGGCTTCCGCCGATAAAGCCGGCGCCGCCCAACCTACAAAACCACTTCAGCGTCCCGGGAATCCTCGCCCCCCCATGCCCTTCATCGCACCACCCATCTGGCGCATCAGGCCCTTCATCCCGCCGCGGGCGAACTTGCCCATCATCTTTTCCATCTGGGTGTACTGCTTCAGCAGGCGATTGACGTCGGCCGGCTGGGTGCCGGAACCGCGCGCCACGCGTGCACGCCGGGAACCGTTCAAGAGGTTGGGATGCCGGCGTTCCTTCTTGGTCATCGAACCGATGATCGCGATCATCCGCTTCACTTCCTTGTCGTTGACCTGCGACTTCACCTTGTCGGGCAACGAAGAAACGCCCGGCAGCTTCTCCATCAGGCCGGCGAGACCGCCCATGTTGAGCATCTGATCGAGCTGGTCCTTCATGTCGTTCAAATCGAAACGTTTGCCCTTGGCCACCTTGGCCGCGAGTTTGGCGGCCTTCTCGGCGTCGGTCTTTTGCTGCACGTCCTCGATCAGCGACAGCACGTCGCCCATGCCGAGGATGCGCGTGGCCATGCGATCGGGATGGAACGGCTCCAGCGCGTCGGGCTTCTCGCCCGCGCCGAGGAACTTGATCGGCCGCCCGGTGACGTAACGCACGCTCAAGGCCGCGCCGCCACGCGCATCGCCATCGACCTTGGTCAGGACCACGCCGGTCAGCGGCAGCGCGTCGGCAAACACTTTGGCGGTGTTGGCGGCATCCTGGCCGGTCATCGAATCGACCACGAACAACGTTTCGACCGGATTCAAGGCCTCGTGCAGCGCCTTGATCTCGGCCATCATGAACTCGTCGATCGAGGTGCGACCGGCGGTATCGACGATCAGCACGTCGGCGACTTCGCGCCGCGCGGCATCGACCGCCGCCTTGACGATCGCGATCGGCTGCTGCCCGGCCTGTGACGGCACGAAGCCGGCGCCGACCTGCCCGGCCAGCGTCTGCAATTGCTCGATCGCGGCCGGACGGTACACGTCGGCGCTGACCACCATGACCTTCTTCTTGCGCTCGATCAGGTGCTTCGCGAGTTTCGCGACCGTGGTGGTCTTGCCTGCGCCCTGCAGGCCCGCCATCAGCACCACCGCGGGCGGCGTCGCCGCAAGGTGCAGCGATGCGTTCTGCGTACCCATCACGGCGGTCAGCTCGTCGCGGACCACCTTGATCAGCGCCTGCCCCGGCGTCAGCGATTTCAAAACCTCCTGCCCGACCGCACGCACCTTGATGCGCTCGATCAGCGCCTGCACCACCGGCAGCGCGACGTCAGCTTCAAGTAACGCAACGCGCACTTCGCGCAAGGCCTCGCGGATGTTTTCCTCGGTCAGCCGCCCGCGCCCGGTCAGGCGCTGGACGGTCGTGGACAGGCGTTGGGTGAGATTGTCGAACATGGCGGCACGCGAAATCCGAAACCGTGCATTGTAGCGGGTCGCCATTTCCGGTCATCCGCCGTGCTGCGTGCCGGCTTGCACCGCCGGTCACTGGTCGGCAGGCGGTTCCCAGAGTTCGACCTTGTTGCCTTCCGGATCGATGACCCAGCCGAACTTGCCCTGCTCCGACTCTTCGGTGCGATCGACCACGTTGCAGCCTTCGCGCCTGAGCGCATCCAGCAGCGCGTGCAGGTGGGCGACCCGGAAGTTGATCATGAAACTGGCGGTTCCAGGTTCCAGATAGGTCGTGTCACTCTTGAACAGGCTCCAGATGGTCATGCCCTTTTCGCTACCCGGACCACCCCAGTTGAAAATGGCGCCACCCCAATCCGCCACGTCCAGGCCGAGGTGATCCCGGTACCAGGCGCCAAGTGCAACCGGATCGGCCGACTTGAAGAAGATCCCGCCGATTCCCGTTACACGCTTCATGGCGATTCCTGCGGTTCCACGCCTGAATCAAGCCGAGTCGCGAAGCGGCTTCGGCTTGAATGGGTCAGGTGCCATGCGGCGTTCTTACACCGCTCTTCCTTGGACATGGCTTGAAAGAATAGTGAGGTTGCTGCCGCCTGGTTCGCGAACAGTGAACCGCTCGTGATGAATTGATGGAACATCCTCGATTTCAGTTGGCGCAAAACCTGCGGTAGAGAGCCGTTGATGAAACGCGTGAAGGTCATCGACCATCAGGTCGAATGATGCGGCTCCCCCGGGTACGGTGCCCCTGGGGAAAATCAGCAAATGCGTGCCGCCCCGGAGCTCGAAGATGGCCATCTCGGCCCCCCGGAACACGGAGCGCATTCCAAGTGCAAGCATGAAGTCGGCGCTCTCTGCGATTCGATCGCTCTCGAGAACAACGTGCCCGATCCAGATTTCCGGCAGGGAAGCCATGCTGTCCATCGTACTCCGGCCATGGCGCCAGAATTTCGCGGCGCGCGCAGTGCGTCTGCTGAAATGCATGGGAGGAATGTCAGGCGAGGTTGCGAGAGCCTGCCGCCGAACATGGCGCAAGCATCACCGTCCGCGGCCGCAAGGCGTGCGGCGAATGCGCGGCGTCAGCCCTGCTTTGTCGACAGGATCTTCCAGTCGAAGTGGTAATCCCACTTGTCGTAGTAAAGATTCCCGCCATCCCATTCGACCTCTCCGCGTTGCGAATCGACGGTGTCGGAACGGAAGTGCTGCTTGGCCGGTACGAAGTCGCGCGAGAAATCGTCGTTGAAGGCGATGCGATAATTGTCCAGCCCACCGAGGTAGAACCATTTAAGCGCTGGATCGCTGGAGTCAAGCCGACCGTAGGTGACGTCCACCGGCACCCAGCCGTACGGCGCAAGATAAATCTCGGCCCAGTCGTGGATGTTTTCGTATTTGCCGCCTGTGAACGTCCAGCCGGATTGCCAGCGCGCCGGGATGCCGTTCATCCGCATCAGGGTGATCAGCAGCAGGGTCTGCTCGCCGCAATCGCCGTGCCCCGCGTGCAGGGTGTAGGCGCTGATATCGGGAATGGTGGAGTACTCGCGCGCGCCGGCCCAGGGAATCTCGTCCACCGCCGCGAAGATGCGCCGCGCGATTTCGTACGGTTGGGTCGCACCGCCCACAACCTGTTTCGAAAATACGCGCAACGGTTCGGTGAACGCGACGTGCGGCGCGCGTTCAGCCACGTACGGCGCAAGCTCCGGCGTGATTTTCTCCGGCAGCACCTTGGCGGGATCGACCGCGTGGTACCGCGCGTACAGGGTGACTTCGTAGGTGACCTTGAAGACGGTCGAGTTGTCGGCCTGCGCAGTTCGTTCCAGGTACACCGTGCGCTGCAGCGCGGATTCGGGCGCGACGCGATGCGCGGACGGCTGGCTGGAAACGAAGCGGATATCTTCCTGCTGGCCGGCATCGGCGCGCGGATAGGGAATCCACGCACGAATGCTCTTGCCCGCCGGCACGGCATTGGCGTCGACGGTCAAGGTTTGCGTCACACGCACCCGCCGCGGCAGCACGCTGGACTTGCCCATGGCTTTCGCCTGCCGGATCACCTCGCGATCGAAGTCGATGTAATTGTCGTTGACCTGTTTCGGCAAGCCACTGGTGACGAATGTCGCGTCGCGCTTCTGCCTTGCCGTCGCTTCGGCACTCAGGTGAAACAGGTTGGACGGCGACCGGTTGAAATACATCTGCCGGCCATCGATGTCCATGTGCTCGAACAGGCCGTGCGCATCCCAGCGCGCAAACTCGGCGTCGCTGAGTTCGGGAATCCGCTCGCGTACTTTCGCCTTTACCTGATCGACGGTCAGACTGAAGTCGAGGCGCATGCGCTGCATCCGCGCGCGCTGGAATTCGAAAGCCCGGCGCGCGTCCGGCGACAGGCCCGGCCGCTTTAGCGCCGCGTCGATGCGTGCGTCGGCCGCCTGGAATTGCCCGGAGGTGACCAACCCGACGACTTCGTTCAGGGCGCGATCACCGGCGACAACCGGGGGAATACCGGAAGCGACACTCAACATCGGCAGCGCCGTCGCCAGCATCGCGATCAGGATCAGAGCGCCCCAGCGCGCGCAAGGACACGCCTGCGATTTCATGAGCCATTCCCCACGGGTTTCGGCGCGAGCACCTGCTGCAGGTAATCGGTCTTGCCCCGCTCGCGCACGAGGTGCGGATACTTCAGCCCGCCGTCGTAGTGGAGCGCATAGCTTGCGATGGCGCCGTCGTTGCGCGCCTGGATCTGCAGCGGCTGCTTGCTCTTTTGCGCCGCGGCAATGGCGTCGTGCAGCACCTGCGTGCTGTACGCACGCCCGTTGATGGAGACCAGCTTCATGCCGGGCGCGAAGCCGGCCTTGAACGCCGGGCCTTGCCACAACACATCCACGACCTTGCCGTCCGGGCTGAGGAACAGGCCGATGGAGAACATCGCGTCGACGCCGCGCCCTTCGAGTTCGCCCATCCCGACGTTTTCGATCGCCTTCTGATAGCCGGAGGGTTCGTCGGTATAGACCAGCTTCCAACCACTGGCCTCGACGCCCGACAGCAACGGCACCTGGTCGCCCGTCCCGTACACCCAGGTGTGCAGGAAAGTCGCCCAGTCGTAGGGCTGGACCTTGTCGAGTGCGGCAACGACGTCGTCGAAGTCGTAGGTGTGGGTGACGAAACTGCCGTTGTCGACGCCGAAGAACGCACGCGCGAAATCATCGATGCTGCGCTTGTCGTGGCTCAAGGTCCGGATCTTCATGTCCACGGCCAGCCACAGCAATTCGCCTTCACGATAGAAATCGTTTTGTCGACGCCAGTTGGCCCACGCCATGGGCGCGCTGTAATCGACGGCAATCGTGGTATCGACCAGCGGACGCCACGCGCGACCCGTGCGGTGCGCCATCACTGCGGCGCGATAGGCCACCGCATCGCGCCAGGTTTCGGGCGACCACAAGCCGCTGCGCGCGGTCAACGTGTCGCCGAGATAAACCGTCAGACCTTCGTAAACCCACAACAGTTGGGGCTTTTCGGGTTGCTCGAAATCCGGCCGCCACAAGCCCGCCGGCCGCATGAACTTGCCGTTCCACGAATGCGTGTACTCGTGCGGCAGCAGCGAAGCGTCGAGCATGAAGTGGTCGGGATCCGCGAACATCTTCGAGCCGCCGCGCGCCTTGTCGTCACTCGACTGATGGTGTTCCAGGCCACCTTTGGCGGTGTGATCGCTCAAAGTCAGCAGCAGGTGATAGCTGCCGTAATGATGTGAATGGAACAGCGCCTGCGCCTGTTCGATCAAATGATGAAAATCCGCGCTCTGCTGATTTGAAATGGCGATCGCGGCGGCGCTGTCACCCACCATGTCGAGGTAGCGACGCACCGACGAGCCTTTCGGGGTCAGGTCGATCTGACGGAAGTATTTGCCGGCGATCACCGGCGAATCGACCAGCGTGTTGAACGGCACCGGCTTGAAGTCGATGCGCTTGCCGTCGCGCTTGTCGGTCTGCAGCGCGCTGCCGTAGTGCCAGTCGGCGGGAACGACCAGCGACGGCTGGAACATCTGATCCTTGGTCGGGTAGCCGGCGCGATACAGCGCGACCTGGTCCCAGGTGAGATCGATGAGATTGCTGGTCACGCGGTCGCGCGACGGAAACTCGAAACGGATGTCTAGCCGGTGCACGCCCTGGGGCACCGTCAAATGAAACGTGAAGCGATCGAGCTCGTCGCGCTGCCAGGTCAAGCGCTGGCCGTTGGCCGAAAACTCGAGGCCCATGATTTGTTCGATCGGCCCGTCGGGCGAATGATCGCCGGGGATCCATTTCGGGTAATACAGCGTCAACGGCCCCGGCGCGACCGGCATCACCTCGTGCACGTAAAGGATCTTCTGGCCGGGATCGGGCAGGCTGACCTTCAGCGCGACCGGGCCGGGCGCGGCTTTTTCCGCGGCAGCGCAAGACACCGATGCGGCAAGCGCAAGTGCGCCCAACAGCAAAACAAGTCGTTTCATGTTCCCTCCTGATCGAACAGTCGCCCTGTTCAAAGCGGCTGTTGTGGAAAGTCAGGCCAGGGAAGGCCGTTCCGGTCTCCACGAACCTGGAACGGCTCCGGTGGTCTTGGTCTGCAACGACGCGGCGATCAGGGATGATCGCCCAAAATTTTTCTTTGCCGCCACATCCACAGGTAATACAGAGGCAAGCCAACCAGCGTGATCAGGATGCTGGCCATCGTTGACCAGAACTGCGCGTACAACGCATTGGCGACGACGACGAAAGTCGCGAGCACGAATAGCGCCGGCACGATCGGATAACCCAGTGCCCGATACTTGCGCGGGAAATCCGGGCGCTTCCTGCGCAGGATGAAGATGCCGATCACGCACAGCGCGAGGAACGGCCACACGCCCAGCACGTAGCCTTCGGCCAGTTGCATGAAATCCCGCAGCAGCACGTAAATCACCGCCAGCACCACGATGAAGGCGATCGCGACATACGGCGTTTCGTACTTGGGGTGCACCTTGCCGACCGTGCGGAAGAACAGCCCATCCTCGGCCATCGCGAAGAACACGCGTGGACTGGAAAGGATGCTGCCGTTGAGCGTGCCGAACACAGACAGCATCACCAGTGCGCCGACCAGGGATGCGCCGGCGCGGCCCATCACCGCACCGGCCGCGTCGGCGGCGACGGATTTGGACGCGGCCAGTTGCGGCAGCGGCAACGCGCGCACGTAGGCTGCGTTGATCAGCAGGTACACCACGATCACCAGAAGCACGCCGCCGATCAGCGCCAGTGGCAAGTTGCGTTGCGGGTTCTTCACCTCGCCCGACAGCGTGGTCAGGTTCTCCCAGCCGTCATAGGCCCACAACGCGGCGATCAGGCCGATGCCGATGCCGGACCATTTCGCCAGGCCCATCGGCTCGGCGTTGAGAGGGTTGTGCTCTCCACCCGGCGCGAGGAAAAAGATCGCCGCAGACAGGCCCACGATCGCCAGCACCTTGGCGCCGGTCGAGAGGTTCTGGATCACCGCACCGAGTTTCACCGAACGATAGTTCGCCGCCGCGACCAGGATGATCAACACCGCCGCGATCACGTGTTGCACCGCCGCCGGGATCGGCACGAAAAAACCGAGGTATTCGGCGAACATGAGGCTTTGCGCGGCCCAGGAAATCGGCGTGGTCAAAAGCCACATCCAGCCGAACAGGAATGCCAGCGGGCGCCCGTAGGCTTCGCGCAAATACACGTAAGGCCCGCCGGCGGCGGGATACATCGCCGACAGCTCGGCGATCGATAATGCGCCGAACAGCGCCACGATGCCGCCCAGAATCCACACCAGCGCGATGCCGGTGAGATTGCCGGCCGCGGCTGCAATCGGCGACGGCACCCGGAAAATTCCACTGCCGATGATCACGCCCACCACCACGGCCATGCCGGTGACGAGACCGAGCTTGCGTGGCAATTCGCGCGGAGGCGATGTCGGTGTAGTCATGGCCACGGATCGTACATGGGCAGGGCCGGTGTGTAGAGACAATCTGAACGCGGCGGGACACGTGCGCGCGTCTGCGCACGCATTCGTGAAATTGCTCGGCAGATCGCGGCCTGCAAGGCTGTTCCACGCGCCCCGCGCGTAATGAAACCATAACCCACAGCTATGTCGAGTGACTGTCTTTTCATTGGTGGTTTTCGCTGGCCGGTGGGTATGCTCGACAGCGTGCCGCGAGGAGTGCGATCCCCCAGCGGAAGCCGTCAATCCGACGCGACGCTGCCGCCCCGCCGCGAGACTTCGCACACACGCGTGACGAAACAAATCATGGTGGCTGCGCCAAGGCCACGGGATCCGTATTCACCACCTGGGGAGTACGTAACATGAAGAGCAAGTCTCCGCGTACGCCACGCCGCAACAATATTTTCCGGCGCAAGGCCCTGGCCATCGCCATCGGCTCGGCCGCTTTGGGTTTCGCGGGTGCAGCATGGGCGCAGGCGACCAACGGCACCATCTACGGCACGGTGCCGGTGGCATCCGGCGAAACCATCCAGATCACCGGCGGTGCAGGCTACAACCGCACCATCACCGTGGGGCCATCCGGCAAGTATTCGATCACCCTGCCCGTCGGAACCTACACGGTTTCGCTGCTGCAGGACGGCAAGGTGATGCAGAGCCGAACCGGCGTGACCCCGGCCGCTGCGGGCGCGGTCGCGGTGGATTTCCAGGGTTCGACGGGCATCCAGACGCTCAACGCGGTCACCGTGACGGCCAACGCGATTCCCGCGATCGACGTGACCGCCACCAACCAGGTCACCACGGTCACGGCCAGGCAGTTGCAACAACTGCCCTTGCAGCGCACCGCCGAGGATGTCGCCCTGCTGGCACCGGGCGTCAACATGGGTTCACCCGAACTGGCCGGCGGACCGCTGGGCACTCCGATCAACGTGTTCGGCGGCGCCTCGACGGCCGAGAACGCGTACTACGTGGATGGCATGAACACCACCGAGCTGCTCAACAACCAAGGTGGCATAAGCCTGCCCTATGGCGCTATCCAGCAACA
>DATCSF010000258.1:0-12172 GCA_036568625.1 Rhodanobacteraceae bacterium
GTGTTGCAACGAGTGCCAGCGCGCGGTTTCGACCACGTAATCGTGGTAATCCAGCATCCGGTTCAATTCCGAATGGATGTGCGGCACGTGGCAGCCCTCGAGATAATTCTCGATGTAGTTCTTCCAGTCGCAGGCCAGCCGTGCGCAAAAATGACGCGGCGATCGCGTTCGGCACTGTCGCTGCCGACATAGAAATGGGCGGGCAGCGCGGATCGCGTTCCAGTGGCTGGGACGCGATGTCGCTGCCGTCGGGTTGCGTCATTTCAGCCCTGCCTCAGCCAGTGCCTATCGTCACATTCGCTGAACGCGCGGACTGTTTCAATTAAGCCTTCCGCGCGTAGGGTAGCTGACACGCGCCGTATCGAGGTGATCCTCGCATGTCCGCACAGCCCAAGCCGGGTGGCTATCGCCGCGAACCCGAGGACGCCGCTTCGAACTATCAGCGGGTACGTGAGGCGACGCTGGCCTTGTGCGCCACGCTGGCGCCGGAGGACACCGTCGCGCAATCCATGCCGGACGCCAGCCCGGCGAAATGGCACCTGGCGCACACGACGTGGTTCTTCGAGCAATTCCTGCTCACCCATTTCGAGCCCGCTTACCGTCGTTTCCGGGCTGGCTGGGATTACCTTTTCAATTCCTATTACCAAACCGTCGGACCGATGCACGCGCGTCCGCAACGCGGGCTGTTGACGCGACCCACGTTGCAGGAGGTCATCGAATATCGTGGCCATGTCGATGACGCGATGCAAGCATTGTTGCGTCACCGTGGCGGCGATTCCGAAGTTCAAACGCGTGTCGCGCTGGGCCTCAACCACGAACAGCAGCACCAGGAACTGCTGTTGACGGATATCCAGCATCTGTTCTCGTTGAACCCGCTGCAACCGGTGTTCCGCGAAGCACCGACCACGGTGAAAGCCGAAGCGGTGCCGCTGCGATTCATTGAAGGAAGGCCCGGCATCGTCGAGATCGGCCATGCGGGAGGCGGGTTTGCCTACGACAATGAATCGCCGCGGCATCGCGCGTTGCTGCCCGCGCACGCGATCGCCACGCGCTGCGTGACCAACGCCGAGTTCCGCGAATTCATCCGCGACGGGGGCTATCGCAATCCCGCGCTGTGGCTGTCGGACGGCTGGGACACGGTGCGCCGCGAGGGCTGGTCGCATCCGCTGTATTGGGATGATGCGCTGGAATCTGCCTTCACCCTGGGTGGCCGGCGGGTGATCGAACCTTTAGCGCCGGTTTGCCACGTGAGCTTCTTCGAAGCCGATGCGTTCGCGCGCTGGGCCGGCGCACGCCTGCCGACCGAAGCCGAATGGGAGGCCATGGCGCAAGACATGCGCGTCGAAGGCAACTTCGTCGATTCCGGCATGCTGCGGCCACTGCCGGCGCGCGCCGTCGGTAATCCGGAACGGCCTCTGCAGATGTTCGGCGACGTGTGGGAATGGACATCCAGCGCCTACCTGGGTTATCCGGGCTACCGGCCGGCAGCCGGCGCGCTGGGCGAATACAACGGTAAATTCATGTGCGGCCAGTGGGTGTTGCGCGGTGGTTCGTGCGCGACCCCGGCGGGGCACGTTCGTGCGAGCTATCGGAATTTCTTTTACCCCGCGGTGCGCTGGCAGTTCAGCGGGTTGCGACTGGCGAGGGACGCATGAAATCCACCCCGCGCGCAGCGCGCGCATATCGTCTCGACGACCGACTTCCCGGCGAGGGCCTTCTGGCCGATGCCATGGCCGGGCTTGCCAAATCCCCGAAGCGGTTGCCGTCGAAATATTTCTATGACGCGCGCGGTTCGGACCTGTTCGAACGCATCTGCGGGCAGCCCGAGTATTACCCGACGCGGGTGGAGCTTTCGATCATGCGCGACAACATCGGCACCATCGCCGCGGCGCTGGGGCCGAACGTTCGCCTGGTCGAGTACGGTAGCGGCAGCAGCCTCAAGACCCGCCTGTTGCTGCGAAATCTCGAGTCGCCGGTAGCCTATGTGCCGGTGGAAATTTCGCGCAGCGCTTTGGCGGAAAGCGTGGCCGGCTTGGAGCGCGAATTTCCCGCCATCGAAATGCTGCCCGTGTGCGCCGACTTCACGCAGCCGATCACGCTGCCGCGCGCGTCGCGCGCGCCGCGCCAGACTGTCGTGTATTTCCCGGGTTCGACGCTGGGCAATTTCGGACCGGACGAGGCGTTGCGCCTGCTGCGGCAGATGCGCGACGAGGCCGGGCAGGGCGGTGGCGTGCTGGACGGCGGCGTGCTGATCGGGATCGATCTGGTCAAGGACAAGGCGACGCTGGAAGCTGCCTACAACGACGCGGCCGGCGTCACCCCGGAGTTCACCCTCAATTTGCTGGTACGGATGAACCACGAATTGGGAACGGATTTCGATCTGGCCAGTTTTCGTCACCGCGCGCGCTGGCACGCGTTGGCAGAGCGCATCGAAACCCACATCGTCAGCCGGCGCGAACAGGACGTGCACATCGGCGGCCGTACCTTCCATTTCGCCGAAGGCGAGGCGACGCTGGTCGAATTGAGTTGCAAATACACGCTGGAGGGTTTCGCCCGATTCGCGGCTCGCGCCGGCTTGCAGGTCGCGAAAGTCTGGACCGATCCGGCCCGACAATTCAGCGTGCAGTGGTTGTCGGCCCGCTGAAGAGCCGCTCAGGACCGTCGCGAGCGACGACAGGTTGCGTGATGCCGACCAACTCGGCAGGGATTGCCGATTCGAGCGCCGCCATTCGTTTCGCGAATGTTTGTTCCGGCATCCTGTTTCCGCGATGCAAGCACCGCCGACGTGCAAGCTGGCGAGCGCAGCAGGTTGTCCAGCAGTACTGAGATGATGGTGGCGGCCATACCCCACCATGTCTTTCGACACCCCCGCCGCGCGCCGAATTTGGCTACGCTGACGGATTCGAAGGCAGGTCGGGAGTGGGGAAATGCGGCGCATTTGGACAGGTTTGGCGTGGCTGGCATTGGCGCTGGGCGGCACGGCGTCCGCCGCCTCCGGCAATCCCTATGCGCGCGATCCGGGCCAGCCGGTCGATCAGGCTTACACTGCGAAAATCACCAAATACACCACGCAGGCCGACTTCAACACCCCGTTGACCGATTACCTGCCAGCGTCGCAAACGGTGCCGACGCCGGAAATCGTGCTGGGCGACGTCGCCGGCGCGCCCAACATGTTGCCGTACGCGGAAGACGTGTATCGCTATTTCCGGATGCTGGCCAAGGCCTCGCCGCGCGTTCGCGTGTTTTCCATCGGGCACACCGAAGAAGGCCGCGAGATGATCGCGGTGGCGATCGCCGACGAATCGCTAATGAAGGATCTCGATGCCAACAAGGCGCGCCTCGCGCAACTGGCCGATCCGCGCAAGCTCGGCATGGACGACGCCAAGGCCGCGGCGATCATCAAGCAGACGGTACCGGTTTACTACATCACCGGCACCATCCACTCCACCGAAACCGGCGCCCCGACGGCGCTGATGGAGCTGGGCTACCGGCTGGCGGTCGACGACGCACCATACATCCAGTACATCCGTTCGCACATGGTCACCCTGATCACGCCGGTGGTCGAGGTGGACGGCCGCGACCGCATGGTCGACCTGTACAAGTGGCATCGCGCGCATCTCGGCGAAAATTACCCGCACCTGATCTACTGGGGCCATTACGTCGCGCACGACAACAACCGCGACGCGATGGGTGTGACGCTGGACCTCACCAGGAACGTGCTGAACACCTACGTCGACTGGCACGCGCAGGTGCTGCACGATCTGCACGAGTCGGTGCCGTTCCTGTACGACAACACGGTGGGCGACGGGCCGTACAACGCGTGGATCGATCCAATCCTTACCAGCGAGTGGCAGCAGATCGGCTGGAACAACGTCGAACAGTTGACCAAGCTGGGCCTGCCGGGCGTATTCACCCACGGCGATTTCGATACCTGGAGCCCCGGCTACCTGATGTTCATCGCGGCGATGCACAACGGCATCAGCCGCCTGTACGAAACCTTTGGCAATGGTGGTGCCGACACCGAGGAACGTATCCTCGATCCCGACGACTATGCGCGCTCCTGGTACAAACCCAACCCGCCGCTGCCCAAGGTGTTGTGGTCGCAGCGCGACAACAATAATTACGCGCAATCGGGTTTGCTGACGGCGCTGTATTACTTCGCGCAGCATGGCCAGCACTTCCTCGACAACTTCTGGCTGAAGTCCAAGCGTTCCATCGAGAAGCCGCAACTCGCCGGTCCCGCCGCGTACGTGCTCAGCGCCGATGAAAAGGACAAGGGCGCGCAGATGCATTTGTTGCGCGCGCTGCACCGGCAACACGTCGAGATCAGCCGCGCGAGCGCATCATTCACCGTCGAAGTGGCGGACGACACGGAAGAGAGCCACGCCGGCGGAAGATCGAAGGACAAGGCTGCGAAACCAGTCGTGCCGCCCAAGGTCGCCACGACCACGCGCACCTTCCCGGCGGGAAGCTGGATCATCCGGATGGACCAGCCGTATTCGCGGATCGCCGACACCCTGCTGGACCGTCAGTACTGGTCGCCCGACGATCCGCAAAAGCATCCGTATGACGATACCGGCTGGTCGTTCGGTGACCTGTTTGGCGTCGATGTCGCGCGCGTAGCCGACACGTCGGTGCTGAAAGTGCCGATGCAGGAAGTGCAGGGCAGCTTTGACCAGCCGGCCTTCACGCTGGCATCTCTGGGCGTGAAGGGCCGTGTGCCGCGCATCGCGTTGATGCACACCTGGCTTTCGACCCAGACGGAAGGTTGGTGGCGGATGGCGCTGGACAAGCTGCACGTGCCGTACACCTACATCAGCACGCAAGACGCCTCGCGTGATCCGGACCTGCGCGCGAAATATGACGTGATCCTGTTCGGGCCGGTGGGGTACGCCAACACCAAACTGATCGTCGATGGCTTGCCGATGTATGGCAATCCGATGCCGTGGGAGAAGACCCAACTCACGCCCAACCTCGGGCGCATCGATTCGACGCCGGATGTTCGCCCGGGCCTCGGTGAATCGGGCGTGGCCAACCTGAAGCGCTTCGTGGCCGAGGGCGGTTTGTTGGTCACCTCGGAAGACACCGCGCGCTTCGCGATCGACGTGGGGCTGGCACCAGGCGTTTCGGTCGCCAAGGCCGAAGACCTGCGCGTGGTCGGCAGTGTGTTGCGTGCGGAGCTGGTGGACAAGGCAAGCCCGGTCGCTGCGGGCTACGACGGCTCCTTCGCGCTCTACAGTTCCGGGGGCATGTCCTTCAATGTCGCCAACCAGACCGTCGGCAACCGCGGGCTTGTCACCGCGAAGGACTATCGACGCCCGACCGGGCGCGGCGGCCCCGACGACCCCGACGTGCCGGAGGGCCGACCGTACCAGGCGCCGCCCGAATTGCCGGACGTGAAACCCTGGCAGGCGGTGCCGCTCAATGCCGAGCAGGCCCGCAACAATCCGTTCGTGATCCCGAAAAACGCGCGGCCGGCCGTGATCGCCCGCTGGGCCGACGCGGACAAGCTGCTGATCTCCGGGCTGCTTGAAAACGGCGGTGCGATGGCAGGGCACGCCGCCGTGGTGGACGCGCGTTACGGCAAGGGCCATGTGCTGTTGTTCGCCAACAATCCCGTCTGGCGCGGCGAAACCATTGGCAGCTATCGGATGTTCTTTAATGCCATCACCCATTACGATGGCCTCTGATGCGATCATCCCTGATCGCGGCACCCTCGAACTGCTCGTATTCGGAACGATTTCGGAATCACAAGCACCAGAACGGGCATCCTGGGCCTGACTTTTCACAGATGCTTTGCGATCATCCCTGATCGCGGCACCCTCGAGCTGCTCGTATTCGAAACGATTTCAGAATCACAAGCACCAGAACGGCCCTCCGTGGCCTGACTTTTCACAAAAGCCGCTCTGGTTGCGGCATCCTTGGAAACCGAACATGGAACCACGCCGCTGGCTGCCTTACCGGAACCTGCAAAGCCGCCATCTCGGACTCGCGCTGGCCACCACGCGGGTGATCGCGTGGATCGGCATGCTGTTGATCGCAGCCGGCATTGCCTACGGCATTACCGCGGCGGTCTCCCGTGGCGCTTCCGTGGCGCTGGCGCTGGGCACGGTGATCGGGCTGATCGGCTATGGCTTGGCTGCGCTGGCCCTGAGCGGCGGGCTGGCGGCGCTGGTCGGCATCGAGGAAAATCAGCGCCGTCGGACCGATCGGGACTGATCCCCCCACGTGAACAATCAAAACGGACCCCAGGTAGATGCACTGGTATTTTGGGGCAAAACTGCTGTAGGATCGCGCCGCTGAGTTAGCCAAGCCGTTGGGGGCGGTTTGTTTGGGGCTGGTTGCTGACCGTATCAACGATCGCATCGCTGTCTTCCACACTCGCTAGTCAGTGCTTCAAGTTGCGTACGCAAGTGCGCTGTTTTTCAACCAATCGAGTAGTAAGGAGTCAGTTATGTCGGAGCGTCAGACCGGCACCGTGAAATGGTTCAACGATGCCAAGGGCTTCGGTTTCATCAGCCGTGAAAATGGTGAAGATGTGTTCGTGCATTTTCGTGCGATCACCGGCACCGGCTTCAAGTCCTTGCAGGAAGGCCAGAAGGTCACCTTCAACGTCGTCCAGGGCCCCAAGGGTCTGCAGGCCGACCAGGTGCAGCCCGCCTGAGCCATCGTTGTCTAGGCAAACAAAAAACCCCGCAGAAATGCGGGGTTTTTCTTTGGTGGCGTGCCGGATAACCCTCTGCGCTATTCGCACATCCATGTGCTCGCCCGCTGGGCCGCCGGGGCCTGTCCCGGATTTGATCCGGTATATTCAACTCGGCAGTCCCTGCCGATTTAGTCGCGACGGTTATTCAGCGATCTTCTTCCGTCAGAACGGTGCGATGATGCGCCCATGTACGCGAGTTTTCGCGAGTTCTATCCGGTCTATCTCGGCGAGCACAGCGACCGCCGCTGTCGGCGCATGCATTTCGTCGGATCGTGGCTGGTGCTTGCGTCGATCACCGCTGCAATCGTCACGCGCAACGCGTGGTGGCTGGTCGGCGCACCGCTGTGCGGTTACGGCTGCGCATGGATCGGGCATTTCGCGTTCGAGAAAAACAAGCCAGCGACGTTCCGTCACCCGGTCTACAGCCTGATGGGCGACTGGATGCTGTTTGCCGACATCCTGCGCGGGCGGGTAGGTCTGTGAGCGCCCGGCTCCGATCGTAATTATCATGGGCGAATGACAGATCCTCGTTTTGCCGGCATCGAGCGGTTGTACGGCGCCGGCAGCGTGGCGCGCCTTTTTGCTGCGCGCGTGGCGGTGGTCGGCGTGGGGGGCGTCGGCTCATGGGCGGCGGAGGCGCTGGCGCGCAGCGGCGTCGGTTCGATCACCTTGATCGATGCGGACGAGGTGTGCGTTTCCAACACCAACAGGCAGTTGCACACGCTGGCGAACACGCTCGGCAAGGCCAAGGTTGCAGTAATGGCCGAGCGTTTGCGGGCGATCAGTCCGACGCTCGAAGTCGATGCGGTCGAACGGTTCGTCACTCCGACGACGCTGGCCGAGTTGCTGGACCGCGGATTCGACCTGGTGCTGGATGCCTGCGACGCGTTCCGCGTGAAAGTGGAAATGGCGGCATGGTGCCGGCGCCGCAAGCTGCCGCTGATCGTGTGCGGTTCCGCGGGCGGGCGCACCGACCCCACGATGATCCGCGTGCGCGATCTTTCGCGCACCGAGCACGACGCATTGCTCAGCCTGATGCGCCGCAAATTGCGTCAGGAATTTTATTTTCCTTCCAGCCGCGACCGCTACTTCGGCGTGCCGGCGGTGTACTCGCTCGAGAACGTGCGCTATCCACAGGCCGACGGCAGCGTCTGCGGCCTCAGGCCGGAAAGTTCGGGTTCGCTGAAGCTGGATTGCGGCGGCGGCCTTGGCGCGGCCGCGCACGTGACTGCGGCATTCGGGTTTGCGGCTGTGGGGCGCGGGCTGGAGACGTTGCTGAAACCGAAGCGATGATCCTCACGCGGTTTGCAGAAACAGCCTGCGTGCGTTGGCGGTGGTTTGCCGTGCGAGTTCGCGCGGATCCTCGTCGCGCAGTTCGGCAACGCACTGCAACACATCGACCAGAAACGCCGGTTCGTTGCGTTCGCCTCGATGCTGCGCGCCCGGCTGGTCGGGTGCATCGGTTTCCAGCATCAGGCTTTCGGCGGGCAGGCACGCAACCACTTTTCGCAAGCGCCGCGCGCGCTGGTGGGTGACCGGCCCACCAATGCCCACCTGAAAGCCGAGTTTCCCCAGTTCGCGCGCCTGTTCGGCGCTGCCTGAAAAACTGTGCACCACGCCGCGCAATGGTTTGCCGAACCGGCGCAGTTCCAGAATCACCTCCTCGAACGCGCGGCGCGCATGCAACACCAACGGCAGGTCGAGGCGGCGCGCGACCCCGAAGTGGCCGTGCAGCAGGCGCGCTTGACGATGGCGGTCCGGCTGCAGGCCATCCAGTCCGCATTCGCCGACGGCGGCGGCCGGATGCGCGCGCAGCCAATCTTCCAGGGCCGCGAGATCTGCGTCCGAATGCCGTTCGAGATGGCACGGGTGCAGCCCGTATGCCGGATGCAGGCCCGGTTCGGATTCGCACAAGGCAAAGAGCTTCGGCCAATCGGCGGCGGCCACTGCGGGGATCAGCATCTCCGCGACGCCGGCCGCGCGTGCGTCGTGCAGCACCCGCGCGCGATCGCCGTCGAATTCCGGCGCGTCCAGGTGCACGTGGCTGTCGAAGAGCCGCACAGGTGGGAAAGGTGCCGTCATTGAGGTAGGCTGAAACCGGAGATGAACCGATTTGGACGCGGTTCATTGTCGGCTTGATTGAATCGACTTGTCATCAGGGGCCGTTCGGCCGGGAGACCATATGAAACGCAAATCAAGGCTGACTCGTGCAGTACTCGCAACACTCGGTATCGTTGCCATTGCGGCGCTGGCAGGGTGCGGGCGGCAAGGAGACCCACAGGCCCAGGCCACGCCCGCGAACATGACCATGGCCACCTCGGCAGCCACGGCGCAGTTACCGCCCGGTGAAGCGTCGGCGGTCAACGGCGCGCCGGCGTCGAATGGCGCGGTTGCCGCGGCGCAGCCTCAGTTTGCACAGGTGGTGGCGGTGCAACCGATCACCCAATCCAGCACCACCAGCAAACCGCGACAGGTGTGCCAGGACGAACAGGTTGCCGTTCCGGAAACCTACAAGGACAAGCACCAGATCGGCGGCGCCGTGGTAGGCGGCCTGGTCGGCGCACTGGCCGGCAACCAGATCGGCGGCGGCAACGGCAAAAAGCTTGCGACGATCGGCGGCGCGGCGGCGGGTGCATTCGCCGGCCACGAAATCCAGAAGAAGCATCAGGAGAACAACGCAACCCATACGGAAACCCGCAACGTTTGCCACACCGTCTCCGACAAGACCACGTCGACCAAGACGGTGGGTTATGACGTGACCTACACCTTGAATGGCCAGGCCGGTCACATCCGGATGAGCCACAACCCGGGAGTCGGCACCGGGCTGCCGGTGCGCAATGGCGTGGTGGTTGCCAGCGGCAAACAGGAGGGCAGTTACTACCAGTGAGGTTGAACGGCCCACACACGGAAGAGGAGCAGAGCCATGTTAAAACGAGTTTTCTTTGAACACCGGAAGGCCATGCATTCGATGGCCATGTTGGTCAGCATCATTGCCACCGCGCTGCTGCTGGCAGCCTGCGGGCCCACCTACAGCACCCGCCCGGGGTACGCAGGGCAGCCAGGAGGCTACGGCGGCGGGCAGCAGTGCTACCAGGGTTGTGGTTACGTCCGCGACATCCGCGAGGTGCAACTCGGCAACCGCAACGGGGCGACGGTGGGCACGGTGGTGGGCGCCGTGGTCGGCGGCTTGCTGGGCCATCAGGTAGGCGGCGGCAAGGGCAAGGCCGCAGCCACGGTGGCCGGAGCGGTGGGTGGCGGCTTTGCCGGCCACGCGATCGGCGAGCGTACCGGCAACGGCGACTATGGCTGGCAGGTGGTGGTACAGCTCCAGGATGGACAGTACGCCACGGTCACCCAGCGCAGTCCGCCGCAAGTGCAGGTCGGCGACTACGTGATGATCCGCGGCGACCAGGTCTATCGCTACTGATCGAGGTTCAGGGCGCGCCTGGCGCACTCCTGCGTTGTAGGAGCGGCGTTCCGTGGCCGCGGCACTGTGGCCGTTCGCATCAAATGATCAGGAGCTCGTGCAACGGCCCTCGTTCGAGGGCCGGTTGCTTGCAGAAGGGGCATTTTTTAGTCGACGGCGTAGAACTCGTGGTCGCCAATCGTCGCGATCGGATTCTTTGCCCAGGTGGCGGTCGAGCCCAGCCGGATGAAGTGATTCGCGTGCGGCACCACCAACTTGCGGTCCGCGACCGGCTGGTTCCAGATCGCGATCGCCTGCCCGGCGATCTTCCACGCCTTGTTCCATGCCGTGGGGTTGTCGATCTTGAAGTTCCTGGACGTGGTCGTCAGCGCGAACTGGTAAGGCGCGGTGACCACATCGCAGATAGTGTTGCCGTAGCGGCCCATGTCGAGGCGATCCAACGCTACTTCCGCCACGGCCAACTGGCCGCGGGTGGGTTGACTGCGTGCCTCCATGTACACAGTGGCAGCCAGACAGGTTTGATCGGCGACTGGCCGCGGAAGCAGTGCGACCATGCCGAGCAACAGGCCCAAGGTCATCGGGTCGTTCTCCTATGCAAGGCACCACATGCCGGATCAGGCCGGCACCTGGCTTGGAACACGGCGGGCCAAAGGCCTTGCGCCGCAAATGGATGGATGCTGGCCCGGTACCCGGAAGCGATCTCCGGCAAAGGGCCGGGGCTGGCAGGTTCCGCACTGCGCCAACAGTCGTGGCAATCGGCGTTCGTCGCCGTCTTTGCGCGCGGTGCGGACTTCCGGACCGTGCGCAGACCGGGCAATACGTCACACCCGGCTTGCGAAGCTGCGCGAAGGGTATGGGCGGTCGAGTCCTGGCGCAAGTGCCCGGGCGTTCAGGGCAGCGCGACGTTTAGATCGGGTTGTGCATCAAATTCAGGTTCTACCGCATAGGTGGAACCCAATATATTGATTTTGCTTGACGAGCCAAGCTGAACCGTGGCCAAGGCCTCGACGCCGGCCCCGCTGCCCACGACGTCGAGGACCCACGCCACGGTCGCCCCGGCGACATCGCGAGCTTCACCAAGGGGCAGCAGAGCAGGGCCGCGCAGCCGGCACAGCCGCCACTTGTGGCCACCCCGATAATGCAACCGCGCCGCGATTTCCTGCCCTGGATAGCAGCCCTTGCCGAACGCCACCGCGTGCAGACGTTCCAGCCCCAGCGCCGGCGGCAGGAGTGCCGGTTCGCCGGCGGGCAGGTTAGGCCAGCCTTGCCGGATGTCGGCCAATCGCCAGCGATCCCTGGCATCCGCATCGACCGGAGAACCAGAAAGCCGATCCAGCCGGAGGCTGCGGGGACCGTATCCGAGTACCAGCGAATCCGCTTCCCGTTCGACGGTCCCGGACGGAACCGGACCGCCGCTGCGGGCAGTGAAGGTTTCGACAGTGAGGGTGGCGCGCAGGCGAAACAGGTAGCCGGCCAGCATGGTACGGAGGGTTTCGGCATCGCCGCCGCGCAGCACCGCCAGCAGGCGCCCGTCGCCGGGATCGGTTAGATGCATGAGCGCGCAAACCCGGCCTCGTGCGGTAAGCCAGGCGTTCCATTGCCAGCTTCCCGGCACCAGTGCGTCCACGTCACCGGAAAACTGCGCCTGCGCAAAGCGACGCGCATCCACGCCTTGCATCGCGATGCATTGCACGGTGCCGATGACGGGGAAAGCGGGAGTCATCCGGATGCTCGAAGGGTGCGGTGGCGCCGATCATCGCTACATTAGCAGCGGTGCGGCTGCGGGCGTGATCCTTCGGTGCGACAATGCACATGTTCTGGTTGTCCCGATCAAGTGCCATGACGGAAGCATCACGCGAACAAGAAGCGACGCCCGCGCCTGCGAACAATCCGCCGCCCGCACCGGCGCCGCGCGAGCGCCCGACGCCGGAGGGCGATGGCCTCGATCCCACGCGCTACGGCGATTGGGAGAAAAATGGACGGTGCATCGATTTTTAGAAGCCGCTGCTGCGCTGCTCGCCACAATGTGGCTCGCGCTG
>DATCSF010000259.1:0-24597 GCA_036568625.1 Rhodanobacteraceae bacterium
GCTGCGTATGGCTTAAGCTCCGGTGCTCGTCCATGGATTCTTCGCGTCGCGTGCCTGGCGGCTCACGCCCCGGTGTCTCCGGACGGACATCTTGCAACGTCAAGTCTTTACTATCTTCCTGGCAGGGCTGGGATCGATCCCGATTCTCGGTCCAGTGCCCCAGATGATGAGTCTGCCCATGTCGACGACCGTCGCGAAAAGGACTGCGCCCGGGTACCCAGCCGGCCGCGCCCGCAAAGTCCCGGGGCATCGCCGCTGCGAGGATGGGTGGGGTGCCGCCCGCACACCGGCAGCGTCACAGCCGCGCCTATTCGCCCCCAAGGGGACCGGTGCCCCACTTGCCGCGGCGTGGCACGGGCTGTTCCCGGCGACTGACCGGACAGAGCCTGCGGCATCGCCGTCGAGGGCGGAACCGTGCAGGAGGCCGATACCGTGACGCCCGAGCAGATCATTTTCCTGATCGTCCTCGCGCTGGCGCTGACGCTGTTGGTGACCGAATGGATCCGGATCGACCTGACCGGGGTGCTGATCGTGGTGGCGCTGGCGGCGACCGGCCTGCTGAAGCCCGCCGACGCGCTGGCCGGATTCTCCAGCGACCCGGCCATCCTGCTGGCGTCAATGTTCGTGTTGTCCGGTGGGCTTGGCCAGACTGGCCTCACCGAGCGCATCGGTCGCGGGATCGGCAACCTCGCGGGCGACAGCGTCTGGCGCGCGGTGCTGGTCATGATGCCGGCGGTGGCGCTGATGGCTGCGTTCAGCCATCACTTGATGGTCACGGCGATGATGGTGCCGGTCATACTCGGCCTGAATCGATCCGTGGGCCTGCCGACCTCGCGCCTGATGATGCCGATGGCGTTTGCCGCTTCGCTGGGCACCACCGTAACGGTAATCGCCGCGCCGGCTTTCCTGGTCGCGCGCGACCTGCTGGAGCGTGGTGGCGCCCGCGAGATCGGCATCTTCTCGATCGCACCGCTCGGTCTGGTGCTGTGCCTGGTCGGCACAGCGTACGTGTTGCTGTTCGGCCGTTGGTTGCTGCCGAGCCGCAGCGGCACGCCCGCCGAACAAGAGCGTTTCCGGCTGGAGCGTTATTACACGGAACTGGTGGTGCTGGACGATTCCGGCTGGATCGGCGAGACCATGGCCGAGTTCGGCAAAAAGCACGAGTCGCGCTTCCAGGTGGTCGATTGGTTGCGCGACCGCCAGTCGCGACCGCGGCCCTGGCGGCACAAGCAACTTGCCGCCGGCGACGTGCTGCTGGTTCGCGCCAGCCCCGACGAGCTGGCGGTGCTGGAAAAACAGAAGGGATTGGCCCTGCGTCCGGTGGTCCAGTATGGCGAGGACATTGCCGACCAACGCGACCGCAAGCGGGGGGTCGATGATCGGCTGGTCCAGGCTGTGGTGGCGCCCGACTCCGCCCTGATCGGCCGCACGATTGGCGCGGTGGATTTCGTCTCCCACTACGGCGTGGTGGCGGTGGGGTTGTGGCGCAAGCACGGGTTCATGCGCCAGGAGCTGTCCAAGCTGCGACTGCAGGCTGGAGATCTGCTGGTGCTCTGGGGTGACCAGAAATCGCTCGATCGCCTCGCGGGCAATCCGCTGTTCCTGGTCCTGCTGCCGTTCTCGGGCCGCGCGCGCAAGCTCGACAAGGCTTGGCTCGCCGCGGCGATCATGGCTCTCGCCGTGGTGGCGGCGGCGACCGGATTGATGCCGGTCACGCTGGCGTTCCTGGCCGCAGCCGCGGCCATGGTGGCGAGCGGCTGCCTGACCATCCGTCAGGCGTACGAATCGATCGACGTGCGCATTTTCGTGTTCATCGCCGGCGCGATCCCGCTTGGCCTGGCGATGGAACAAACCGGCACCGCCGCCCTTTTTGCCGACTGGCTGTCCACCCTGGTGGCGAGTTGGCAACCCGCCTGGGTGTTGCTGGCGCTGTTCCTGACCGCGGGCGTGTTCACCCAGATTCTTTCCGACACCGCCACCACGATCCTGCTCGGCCCGATCGCGCTCGGCATGGCGGGCCTGCTCGGCATCTCCGCACCGGCCATGGTCTTCAGCGTGGCCATGGGCGCCGTGGCGGCATTCCTCACCCCGATCGGCCACCACGGCAACCTGCTGGTCTACGGACCGGGCGGCTATCGATTCGTGGATTTCATCCGCACCGGTACGCCATTGACCGTCCTGCTCGGACTGGTGGTTGCCTGGATGGCACCGTTGGTCTGGCCGCACGGATAGATCCCCAGGCACAGCGCTCCTTGGTGGCGCCGCGCACGGTGTGGTGGAAAGGCGCCCGGCGGCCGTTTTCGGTGTTCGGCCCAGCCTTTTTCGCCACGCCCTGCCGCCGTGGCGAAAAGTGCCGATTCCCCTCATTTATTGCAACCCGTCACCAAAAATCACAAAAATCCGCGCAACCTGGCGCGATTTGTGCCGATAACGATTGGGAGGACCTTCCAAATGACAAGGTCACCCATGGCCGCCCACATCCATCATCTGCCGCAAACCACTCCAGCAGACCCGCCCGCGCCCACCGCGACCGTGTTGTTGCAGGCCAGCGGAAATCTTTGGGCAGCCCCCAATCTGGATGAAGTGGTGGCCGCCGCGAGCGAGCTGCTGGAAGAACTGGTGCCAGGGACGACGGTCGAACGCTGCAGCCTGGACAACAGCGCACAGCGCGCCGGCCGCGCTCGCGAATGTTCGTTGCAGATCACCCTTTCCAGGGACGAAATCCTCGTCATCAACGCGCCCTGCGGCCGCGACTGCCGTCCGCTGCTGGATGCGGCCGCCGAACTGATAGCCGCGCGCATCGATGCGCTCGACCAGCGAACCGCGCTGGCGAACTCGGTCGAGCAACTCGGCCGCTCCGAGCGCCTGCAGCGCGTGCTGTACGCCATTGCCGATCAGGCCAGCGCGGCCGGCAGCGATCTGACGCCGATGTTCAATGCCCTGCACGCGATCGTCGGCTCGCTGATGTATGCGGAAAATTTCTACATCGCGCTGTACGACGCCAGGAACGAGAGCGTGCGGTTTCCGTATTACGCGGACACGGTGGATCCCCAATTCCCCTTCCTCCAGACTGCGCTTCCGATGGCGGAGATCCGGCACGGGCCAACCTGGTACGTAATCCGCGACGGCAAGCCGTTGATGGGTTCGCTCGAATCGATCGCCCGGCAAGTGGACGGGCCCTTTCACGTTGCCGGCGCCGAATGCCTGGACTGGCTGGGGGTGCCGCTGCTGCACGGCGAAGAAGTGGCCGGGTGCGTGGTGGTGCAGAGTTATGACAACACCCACCACTACAACGAACAAGACAAGGCCCTGCTGATCTACGTGGCGCAGCATATCCAGACCGCGCTGGAGCGGCGCCTGGCCCATGCCGAACTGGAGCGCCGCGTCGAGGAACGCACCGTTGCTCTGAGCAAGGCCAACGACGTGCTGCAACAGGAGGTACTGGAACGCCAGCGCGGCGAACGCCTGCAGGCGGCGTTGTTCCGCATCGCCGAACTTGCCAGCACCACCGAAAGCATCGACGCCTTTTACGCCTCCATCCACCGCGTGGTGGACGATTTGATCAACGCACGCAATTTCTGCATCGCCCTCATTGCCGAGGACGACCTCGAGCTCAGCTTTCCCTATTCGGTGGACGAGCGCGATCCCGAGAATCCCCCGCGCAGGCTTGCCAACGGCCTGACGGAATACGTGTTGCGCCACGGCACGGCCCTGCTGGTGGACCGGCCTGAAATCACCCGTCTGCAGGCATCCGGCGAGATCGGCAAGTTCGGCTCCATATCCGAATGCTGGTTGGGCGTGCCGCTGGTGTGCGCAGAACATACCGTCGGCGCCCTGGTGGTGCAAAGCTATTCGGCCGACCACCATTACACGCTGCGCGATCAGGAACTGTTGACGTTCGTCTCGTACCACATCGCCAACGCGCTGGAGCGCATCCGCGCCAAGGATTCATTGCGCCGGGCATACGCCCAGCTCGAAAACCGCGTGGACGAACGCACCCGCGCACTGGCGCTGGCCAATCGCGACCTGCGCGCGCAGATCACCGAGCGCGAGCGCATCGAGGCACGATTGAAATACGAAACGCTGCACGACTCGCTGACCGGCCTGCCCAATCGCACCCTGTTGATGCAGCGGCTCGAGCATGCTTTGGCGCGTTACCACGCGGACCCGGCCCAGGGCTTCGCGGTGCTGTTCATGGATCTCGACCGCTTCAAGGTGATCAACGATTCCGTCGGCCACCTGGTCGGCGACGACCTGCTGCTGCAGGTCGGCAACCGTATCCGCGACTGCCTGAAATCCGAAGATGTGGTCGCGCGCCTGGGCGGCGACGAGTTCAGCGTGCTGCTGGAGGGCGTCCACGACACCGCCCGCGCGTGCCAGATCGCCGAACGCATCATCAACGATCTCAACGCGCCGTTCCGGTTGGCCGCCAAGGAACTGTTCACCTCGACCTCGGTAGGCATCGCGCTGGCGGCGCCGCACTACCAGAACCCGGACGAACTGCTGCGCGATGCCGATTCGGCGATGTACCGTGCCAAGGCCGATGGTCGCCATCGTTACGCGGTGTTCGACGACGCCCTGCGCAAGGAAGCCGTCTCGCTGCTGGAAGTCGAAAACGACCTGCGGCGCGGACTGACGCGCAACGAGTTCGTGCCTTACTACCAGCCGGTGGTGGATCTCGAGAGCGGCGACGTGGTCGGCTACGAGGCGCTGATGCGATGGCGCCACCCGCAACGCGGGGTGCTGTTGCCGGGGGCTTTCCTGGGCGTGGCCGAGGACACCGGCACGTCCGAAACCATCGACTGGCAGATCTTCACGCAAGTGTGTCGGGATGCCAATGCGCTGGCAGGAAGCAACGACGCCTTCGTCGCCATCAACCTGTCCGCGCGCCACTTCAGCAATTCGAAATTCGACCAGCGCCTGTTGGGGTTGATGGCCGAGTACGCAGTCCCGGCATCGCGCCTGCGCGTGGAGGTGACCGAGCGCGCGCTGCTGGAAAACACACCCGCGGTCAAATGCATCCTGCAGGCGTTCCGCAACGCCGGCATCAGCATTTCGCTGGACGATTTCGGCACCGGCTATTCCTCGCTTTCCTACCTGCACCAGTACCCGTTGCAGACCCTCAAGATCGACCGTTCGTTCGTCGCCAATCTCAGCGAGGGCGGCGAGGGCAGCAGCGACGCCGTGATCCGCGCGATCCTTGCGATGGCCGAAACGCTTTCGATCGAGGTGATCGCCGAGGGCGTGGAAACCCCGATGCAACGCGACACGCTGCGGCGACTGGGCTGCCGCCACGTGCAGGGCTTCCTGTACGCGAAAGCGCAGCCGGTGGATACCTGGATCGGTGATTCCGCGCCCGATTTCGCAACCTGATCCCGCGCCGGAAGTTGCCTGACGAGGCCATGAAAGGCCGCCCGTCGCGGCCCGCCGGCAGCTGGTCGCAAGCGCTAGAATCGAGTGGCCTTCCGCAATCCGGAGAACACTGCGATGCGACAGGTCAAGCACTTGCTGGAAGAAAAGGGTGGCACGGTGTACAGCATCGCGCCGGAGGCACCGGTGCTGGATGCGATCCGCCTGATGGCCGAACGACGCATCGGCGCGCTGGTGGTGATGCGCAGCGATACGCTGGCGGGGATCGTCACCGAGCGTGATTACGCCCGCAAGGTGATCCTCAAGGGGCGTTCCTCGCGCGAGACCCCGGTGTCGGAAATCATGACGCCCGCGCCGACCACGGTTTCGCTTGGCACCACGGTGGACGAGTGCATGCGGTTGTGCACGGAACTGCGCGTGCGCCACCTGCCCGCGGTCGACGGCAACCGGCTGGTCGGCATCGTGTCGATCGGCGACCTGGTCAAGGCGGTGATCGACGACCAGGCGGCAGAGATCGACCACCTGCAGCGTTACATCGCGGGGTAACGCGCAACGGCCGATCGGCACCGATCTACTGGCGCTTGGCGAACGCCGGGCGGCGTTCCGATTGACTGTCGATCCAGCTTGCTCCCGTTCGTCGCCATGACGGGGGCACGGCCCGTGCCCCGCCACGACAGGAGAATCTCATGTCCTATGTTGACGGTTTCGTGATCGCGGTTCCCACCGCGGGCAGACAGGCCTTCGTCGATCAGGCGCGCAAAACCGATGCGGTGTTCATTGAACAGGGCGCCATCCGCGTCCGCGAATGCTGGGGCGACGACGTTCCCGAGGGCAAGCTCACCGATTTTCGCAGGGCCGTGCAGGCCACGGCCGATGAAACGGTCGTGTTCTCGTGGATCGAATGGCCAGACAAGGCCACCCGAGATGCCGGCATGGCCAAGGTGATGGCGGATCCACGCATGAGCCCCGAAAACTTCGCGCCGATCTTCGACGGCAAACGCATGATCTTCGGCGGTTTCACACCGGTGGTGGATCTCACCTGACAGCCGGGTATCGGAATTCGCGCAGCAGGTAGGGCGGGGCCGGCCCGCCTTCGCGCCTTGATGGTGCGCGCCTTCGACGATGGGATTGTTCGCATCATCCCTGATGCTCGCGCCCTCGCCTGCGCTCAAGGCCCGCCTGCGGGGTCCTGCCGTCGGCATTCGCAGCTGCGCAAATACGCTTCAACCTGTTTCGCAGGATCACGGCTCTCCCATGCACTGCACGGGACTACCGCATCCTGTGGTCACTTCACCTGCGAAATCATCCACTTCACCGTCGCTTCCACCTGCGCGTCGGTCAGCGCGGGATTGCCGCCCTTGGCCGGCATGTGGTTGCCGTCCGGTCCGGTGTAGCCATCAATCGCATGCTTGACCAACGTGTCCACGCCTTCCTTGATGCGCGGCGCCCACGCAGCCTTGTCGCTGATCTCGGGCGCGCCCGCAGCGCCGGTGGAGTGACAGGTCGTGCAAAGTTTGTCGAAGATCACCTTGCCGTCGGTGGTGCCGCCATAAGCCACCTGCGAGGCGGCGGCCTGGGTGGCGGCGGCCTTGGCAGCCTCCATCGCGGCGCGCCCAGTGTTGCCGGCATACACCGCGCTGACCGGAGTGATGCGGTCACCCGCCCGCTGCACTTGCCTCTGGTTGCTGTCTTTCGGCAGAGTCGTCCACACGATCGCGCCGATGATGATCAGCACCACGGCGAAACCCGCGAGCATGGCGATCATGATCGCGAAGTGCTTCATGAAGGTACGATCGGATGGGGTGAGAT
Organism: Rhodanobacteraceae bacterium; assembly: GCA_036568625.1. Taxonomy (GTDB): domain Bacteria; phylum Pseudomonadota; class Gammaproteobacteria; order Xanthomonadales; family Rhodanobacteraceae; genus 66-474. Next base: position 7,180 of record DATCSF010000259.1, read on the forward strand.
GCGTGCTCACTAGCAAACTCCGGTTGAGAGGCAGACGGCATCCCCGGGCCCCCGCGGACGCCATATATCCGCGCAAGTATAGCGTCCCGGCGAAGCCGCTCCAAATCAGCGGCAGGTTGTCATGGCGACGCGCCGGGCTTCGCGTGGAGACACGGACGCCGCGGCGCCCGCATGGATGCTGCTGCCGGGCTGTACGACACGCGACCGCACGGCGCAGCGTCGTCGCTCCCCGACGGCGTGACGGTCGCCCCGCTGCACGACCCCGACGGACCCCCTGCTGGTTCAGCGCGACCTCTTCTCCTAGCAGCATCCTGAGGCGCCATGCAGGCAGCGGCTTGCGCCATGGCCGATGATCCAGGTGTTCATGAACGGCGCTGTCACCCCCTTTTCGATAACATCGAAAGTTCCATACGACGAGTGATTTCTCGAGGTGCCGCCCACCCCCCGCCCGCAAGCATGGATTCGCAGGTTCAGGATGCGGCGCGCCGCGCGCCGCATCGGGCACGTGCACACGACTCCGCGCACCATGCCGGAAGCCGCCACCGTGGCCATCGCCGCCGCCGTGCTTGCGCGCGAACACGGCCGACTCACCCAGGCACCGCCGTTCGATCTCAGCCGGGCGCTGACCACGCACGACCAGACGCTGGCGCACGCCTATGCCGTCGCACGCACCGCCGCGATCGAGAACCGCCGCATCGAACCGGCCGCCGAATGGCTGATCGACAACGTCTATCTGATGCGCAACCAGATTCGCGGGGTGCGCGAGGCGCTGCCCGCCAAGGTCTGGCGGCGGCTGCCACGCAGCAAGACCGCCGACGGCACGGTGGTTCCGCGCATCCTCAGGGTGCTGCGCGCGTGCATCGCGTCGCTCGACGGCAACCTCGAACCGGATGCGATCGAGCGCTACCTCGAGGATTACCAGCGACACGGTTCGCTGGACATGGTCGAGCTGTGGACGCTGCCGGTGCTGATCCGCGTCACGCTTATCGAGGGACTCGCCGCCTGCGCCGTCGCGATCACGCGGCGCCTGGAAGCCTATTCGCGCGCCGAGTTCTGGGCGGAACACCTGAGCGGAGTCGCGGCGCACACGCCCGCCGAGATGCTGGTGAGCGTCGCCGAGATGGCGCGCACCGAATCGTTTGTCTCGCCGGCGTTCGCAGCCGAGTTCTACCGCCTGCTGGAGGGCAAGCATCCGTCGCTGAAACTCGCGCTCAGCTTCGCCGAGGCGCAACTGGAGCAGCGCGGCACCAGTGTGGCCCGGGTAATCGACGGCGAGGCGCGCGACCAGGCCGCCGACCAGGTTTCCATCGCCAATCGCATCAACAGCCTGCGCCGCATCAACGAAATCAACTGGTCGGAGTTGGTCGAACGCGTGGGGGTGGTCGACCGCATCCTCGCGGAAGATCCCGCGGGCGCATACGCGGACATGGACTTCGGCACCCGCGGCCGGTACCGGCATGCGATCGAGTCACTGGCCCTGCGCAGCGGACACAGCGAGCCCGACATCGCGCGGCGCGCGATCGAGCTGGCGCGTGCCGAAGGCGACCCCAACGGCGACCCGCGTGTGCACCACGTCGGTTACTTTCTGATCGGACCGGGTCACGACGCCTTCGAACGCGAACTGGGCGCGCGCGCGCCGGCCGAACACCGCCTGGCTGCGCGGCTCAGGCGCTGGCCTTCCGCCACGTATCTGGGCGGCATTCTCATTGCCAGCCTCGTGATCACCGGGCTGGTCTGGTCCGGCCACCGCTGGTACGTGGCGCCGATGCCACTGGCCGTGGACATCGTGCTGATGATCGCGGTGTTCGTGGCCGCGAGCCAACCCGCCGTCACGCTGGTGAACTGGCTGCTGGGCATGTTGGTGCCCGCGCAATTGCTGCCCAGGATGTCGTTCTCGGGCGGCATCCCCGACGATTGCCGTGCGCTGGTGGTGGTGCCGTGGTTGCTTGGCAGTCCCGCTGGGCTTGCCGAGCAACTCGACGCGCTGGAAATCCGTTACCTCGGCAATCGCGATCCGAACCTGCGCCTTGCGCTGCTGACGGATTTTCCCGACGCGCCCGAACGCGACATGCCCGGCGATGCGGCCCTGCTGGAAGCGGCAACGGCGGGCATCGACCGGCTCAATGCGAAATATCCGCTGGCCGGCAGCACGCGTTTTTATCTGTTCCATCGCCCGCGTGAATGGAACGCACGGCAATCGGTCTGGATGGGCTTCGAACGCAAGCGCGGCAAGCTCGGCGACTTGAACCGCATCCTGCGCGGCACGCCCCCGGAGCGCGCGTTCAGCGTGACGGTGGGCGACCTCGAAGCCTTGCAGGGCACGCGCTACGTGATCACGCTGGATGCCGACACCCAGCTTCCGCCGGAAGCCGCGCGCAAGCTGACCGAAACCATGGCGCATCCGCTGAACCGGCCATGGTTCAGCAAAGGCTCGCGTCGCGTGGTGGCCGGCTACGGCCTGCTGCAACCGCGCATCTCGGTGGCGTGGAGTGCCGACCACCCCAGCCGCTTCGCGCGCCTGTACAGCGACTCGACCGGCCTGGACCCTTACACACGCGCGGTGTCGGACGTTTATCAGGACCTGTTCGGCGAAGCCTCGTTCGTCGGCAAGGGCATCTACGACGTGGACGCCTTCAGCCGCTCGGTGGGCACGCGCTTCCCGAACGATTTGATCCTGTCGCACGACCTGCTGGAAGGTTCCTACGCGCGTTGCGGTCTGGTCAGCGACATCGAGCTGATCGAACACCAGCCCAACAGCTTCGGCGTGGACGTGCGCCGCCGCCATCGCTGGACGCGTGGCGACTGGCAGATCGTGCAGTGGTTGTTGCCGATCGTGCCCGGGCCGCGCCGGCGCGGCCTGCGCAACACACTGAAGGCGCACCATCGCTGGAAAATCCTGGACAACCTGCGGCGCGGACTGGTGCCGCTGGCGATGTTGGCGCTGTTGCTGCGCGGCTGGACGCACGGCGCATCCGCGGTGTACTGGACGCTGATCGTGGTGGCGCTGCTGCTGGGCCCGCCCCTGCTGATCGCGCTGGTGCAGGTGGCGCGCAACCTGAAACAGCGGGTGCCGCCGCGACGCTGGCGCAACACCTGGCGCAGCACCCGCGACGAACTGCTGCGCGATGTGTTTTCCATCGCGACGCTGCCATTCGAGAGCTGGCTGAACCTGGATGCCATTGCCCGCAGCGCGGGGCGCCTGCTGTTCACGCGCCGGCATCTGCTGGAGTGGACGCCGATGACCGACGCGGTGCGCGGCGCGGCGTCCACGCTCGCGCGTTACGTGCGCCTGATGTGGGTGGCGCCGGCGACCGCGCTGGTCGCGGGACTCGCGCTCGCCTGGCGGGTGCCGGAGGCATTGCCCGCCGCGCTGGCGTTCCTGGTTCTGTGGTTCGCGGCGCCGGGGCTCGCGTGGCGGATCAGCCGCACGCCCGGGCGCCCGCCGCTGGCGCTGGATGCGGCGCAGGAAATTTTCCTGCACGGCGTGGCGCGACGCGTATGGCACTGGTTCGAGACCTTTGTCAACGCCAACGAGAACTGGTTGCCGCCCGACAACTGCCAGATCTATCCGGTCGAGCAGATCGCACACCGCACCTCACCCACCAACATCGGCATGACGCTGCTGGCCAACCTCACCGCGCACGATTTCGGTTACCTCACCCACTCCGGGTTGCTGCGCCGTACCGCCGCGACGCTGGAAACGCTGAAACAACTGCCGCGGCACCGCGGACATTTCTACAACTGGTACGATACCCTCAGCCTGCTGCCGTTGCCGCCGCACTACGTGTCCAGCGTGGACTCGGGCAACCTGATAGCCTGCCTGCTGGTGCTGGCGAACGCGCTGGAACACACCGACGGGGACGCGCTGGTCTCGACGAACCTTGCGCGCGGCCTGCGCGACACTACGCGGGTGCTGGGCGAGCAATTGCCGGGCGTGGACGCCGCCGATCCGCATGCCAACCTGGCGCTGGCGGCGACGTTGACCGAACTCGACGGCCTGATCGCAGACGCGGTCGCCAATACCGGCAACCTGCCGGTGTTGCACGGTCTGCTGGCACGCATCGAGGCCGAATCCGGCAAGCTCGCGCAACTGGCTGCCGACAGCGCGCTGGACGGCGAATTCGCGGCTTGGGTCGACGTGCTCGCGCGGCAGGCGACGGCGGCGTGCGAGGAACTCGACGAGTTGGCACCGTGGCTCGGCCTCGGCGATTGCGGCAGCGACGATGAAACCGTGCGCGCGCAGCTTGCCGAACTGGAACGCAATCCGTCGCGTGCAAACGCGCAGGCACTGGCCGCCGACGTCGCCCTGCGACTGGCGCGCGAAGGCGCCACCGACGTGTGCGCGGCGCTCGACGAGTTGCGCGCCAGCTTGAACCGCCAGCGCGACGACGCACGGGCACTGGCCGTGCTGTGCCGCGCCTTCGCCACGATGGACCTCGAATTCCTGTGGGACGAGCGCCGTGGCCAATTCGCGATCGGCTACGACGCGGAGCGCGACAAGCGCGACACCAGCCACTACGACCTGCTGGCGTCGGAAGCGCGCATCCTGAGCTACGTCGCGATCGCGCAGGGCCAGGTGCCGCCCACCCACTGGTTCAAGTTGGGGCGCCTGTTCACCATTGCGGTCGGCCGGCCCACGCTGGTGTCGTGGAGCGGCTCGATGTTCGAGTACCTGATGCCGCACCTGCTGATGCCGGCATACGGCAACACCCTGCTCGACGATACCTGCAGCGCGGCGGTCGCGCGACAGATCCAGTACGGCGGCCAGCAGCAGGTGCCGTGGGGGGTTTCCGAATCCGCCTACAACACCACCGACGCTTATCTCACCTACCAGTACCGTGCGTTCGGCGTGCCCGGCCTTGGCCTGAAGCGCGGACTGGGCGAGGATCTGGTGATCGCGCCGTACGCGAGCGCAATGGCGCTGATGTTCGATCCGGTCGCGGCATGCGACAACCTGGAGCACCTGGCCGGGATCGGCGCGCTCACCCGTTACGGCTACTACGAGGCACTGGACTTCACCGCCGGCCGTGTCAGTCAGAACGAAGAATTCGCGCTGGTGAAAAGCTGGATGGTGCATCACCACGGCATGAGTTTCCTTGCGTTGTCCTCGCTGCTGAACGGCCAGCCGATGCAGCAGCGCTTCATGCGCGAACCGATGTTCCGCGCCCACGAACTGCTGCTGCGCGAGAAGATTCCCGAAACGCGGCCGCGGCATCCCGCCGCGCTGGATATCGAGCAACCGCGCCAGACCCGCGCGGGCGCCCGCGCGCAGACGCGCGAGATCACGCGCATGGACACGCCGCTGCCCGAAGTGCACCTGCTGTCCAACGGCAACTACCACGTGATGCTGACCCAGACCGGCGCGGGCTACAGCCGCTGGCGTAACCTCGCGCTCACGCGCTGGCGCGGCGACGCAGTGCGCGATGACGAAGGCACGTTCGTGTACCTGCGCGACGTCGACTCGGGCCATGTGTGGTCGGCTGCCCAGCAGCCGATGGGTGATGCCGGCGGCAGTTGCAGCGCGACGTTCTCGCAGGCGCGCGCGGAATTCCATCGTAGCGATCACGGCATCGCCACCGAAGTGCTGGTCGCCGTATCGGCCGAGGACGACATCGAACTGCGGCGGGTGCGCCTGACCAACCACACGCTGAAAACCCGCACTTTGGAAATCACCAGCTACGCGGAAATCGTGCTGGCACCGCCGGATGCCGACGCCTCGCATCCGGTGTTCAGCAAGCTGTTCCTCGAAACCGAAGCGGCCCCCGAACTGGACGCGCTGCTGGCGACCCGTCGGCCACGCAGTCCGGACGAGCACCATCCGTTTCTGGTGCACCAGATGACCACCCGCGGCGGCACCGTCGGCCACGGCAGCTTCGAGACCGACCGCGAAGCCTTTCTCGGCCGCCTGCGCAGTCCTGCGGATGCCCGTGCGCTCGCGGGCAACGCACGCCTCGCCGGCCACACCGGCGCGGTACTCGACCCGATCGTATCGATCCGGCGGCGCATCCTGATCCGGCCCGGCCACACCGCCGCCCTCGACATCCTCACCGGGGTCGCGCCCGATCGCGAATCCGCGCTGGCGCTGGCGCGCAAGTATCGCGAACGGCACCTGCACCAGCGGGTGTTCCAGTTGGCGTGGACGCACGACCAGGTGGCGCTGCAGCAACTCAACATGAGCCAGGCCGAAGCGCAACGCTACGAACGCGTCGCCAGCGCATTGTTGTACGGGCCGGTCGCCGCGCGCCGCCACGCCGACGGCACGCTGCCCACGCAGTCGGCCCTGTGGAAGCACGGCATCTCCGGCGACCTGCCGATCGTGCTGGCGCGCATCGCCAACGCCAGCCAGATCGACTTGGTGCGGCACCTGATCCAGGCGCACGGCTACTGGCAGATGCACGGCCTGCACGCCGACCTGCTGATCTGGAACGAGGAGCTCTCGGGCTATCGGCAGGAATTGCAGGAGCACATCCTGTACCTGATCGAATCCGGCGCCGAGGCACGCGGCGGCGGCCAGGGACCGGGACGGATGTTCGCGTGGCGCATCGAACACCTGCCCGCGCCCGATCGCGCGCTGATGCTGTCGGTGGCGCGCTGCGTGTTTTCGGGCGACGAGGGCCGGCTGCGCGACCAGATCGCGCGGCTCTTCCCGTTCCCCGAGGCCGGGCCGCCGGCGAAGCTGGCGTTGCGCAAACCGTTGCCCGCGAGTTACGCGCTGCAACCGCCATCCGAAGACTTGCGCCTGCAGAACCCGCTGGGCGGTTTCAGCAACGACGGCAGCGAATATGTGGTCTGGCTGGAAGCCGGCGCACCCACGCCGGCGCCGTGGTGCAACGTGCTGGCCAACGAATCGTTCGGCGCGGTGGTGAGCGAATCCGGCGGCGCGTACACGTTCGCCGAGAACGCGCACGAATTCCGGCTGACCCCCTGGTACAACGATCCGCTGCGCGACACGAGCGGCGAGGCCCTGTGGCTGCGCGACGAAGCCACCGGGGAATACTGGTCGGCGATGCCGCAACCTTCGCCGAGCCCCGACGCCTACCGCACCTGCCATGGCTTCGGCTACAGCCGCTTCGAACACGTGCACGCCGACGTCTACAGCGAAGCCGTGGTATTCGTGGCGCGTGAAGCCCCGGTCAAGCTGACGCTGCTGAAGCTCGTCAACAAAAGCGATCGCCCGCGCACCATTTCGCTCACCAGCTACATCGAATGGGTGCTGGGCGAGCGCCGCGATCGCAGTGCGCGCCACGTCGCCACGCACATCGATGCCGAGTGCGACGCGCTGTTCGCGCACAATCCGTTCCACGACGTCTTCTCGTCGCGCATGGCGTTTCACGTCATCGGCGCGGCGCAGCCCGCGTTCACCGCGGACCGGTGCGCGTTCATCGGCCGCAATCGCGGGCTGGCCGCGCCGCTCGGGATGCGGCTCGAAACACTGGACGGCGCGACCGGCACGGGGCTCGATCCCTGTTCGGCGCAGCGCGTGACGCATGAACTGCTGCCTGGCGAGGAAATCGAGACGGTGATCCTGCTCGGCGCCGCCGCCAGCCAGGACGCGGCGCGCGCGCTGGTACGCAGGTTCGGCGACATCGACGCTGCGCGCAGCGAACTTCAACGGGTGCGTGCGTACTGGCACGCCACACTCTCGCAACTGCGCGTGCGCACGCCCGATGCCGCCACCAACCTGCTGGCGAACGACTGGCTGCCGTACCAGGTGCTGGCTTCGCGCATCCTTGCGCGCAGCGGCTATTACCAGTCCGGCGGCGCGTGGGGTTTTCGCGACCAGCTGCAGGACGCGATGGCAATGCTGAACGTGCGCCCCGAACTCGCGCGCGCGCAACTGCTGCGCTGCGCGGCGCACCAGTTCCGCGAAGGCGACGTGCAGCACTGGTGGCACCCGCCCACCGGCAAGGGCGTGCGCACGCGCATTTCCGATGATCTGCTGTGGCTGCCGTGGTGCGCCGCCGAATACGTGCGCGTCACCGGCGACACCGCGGTGCTGGACGAATCCGCGCCGTTCCTCGAAGGCCGTCCGCTCGCGGCCGACGAGGAATCGGTATACGAGGACGCCCGCATCGCCGGCGAAGCAGCAAGCCTGTACGAACATTGCCTGCGCGCGATCCGCCATAGCCTCCGCTTCGGTGAACACGGGCTGCCGTTGATCGGCGGCGGCGACTGGAACGACGGCATGAACCGGCTGGGGCTTGCCGGACGCGGCGAAAGCGTGTGGCTGGGCATGTTCCTGCACGACGTGCTGACGCGTTTCGCGCCACTGGCGGCTGCGCGCGAAGGCGAAGCGATCGCTGCCGATCTCGCCGCCACGGCCGCCGAGCTCGCAAGCATGCTGGAACGCCACGCGTGGGACGGTGACTGGTACCTGCGCGCGTGGAACGACGACGGCGTCGCGATCGGTTCGGCGGCGAGCGACGAATGCCGGATCGATTCGCTGCCGCAGAGCTGGTCGGCGCTGGCCGGGATCGGCGATGCCGCGCGCAGCGATCGCGCGCTGGATGCGGTGCTGCAACACCTGGTGGATGCCGATGCGGGGGTGGTGAAGCTGTTCACGCCGGCGTTCGACAAGTCGCCGCTTGATCCCGGCTACATCAAGGGCTACGTCCCGGGGGTGCGCGAAAACGGCGGGCAGTACACCCACGCGGCGGTATGGTTGGCGATGGCGCTCGCCAAGCGCGGTCGCGCGGAAGACGCGTGGCGGATCGCACGCATACTGAATCCGCTGTCGCACACCGGCGATGCCGATGCGCTGCAACGCTATCGACTCGAACCTTACGTGATCGCGGCCGATGTCTATTCCGCGGAGGGGCATCTCGGGCGCGGCGGCTGGAGCTGGTACACCGGTTCGGCCGGCTGGATGTACCGGCTGCTCGTCGAGTCACTGCTGGGCCTGCGCCGCGAGGGCAACACGCTTTCCTTCGCGCCGTGCGTACCGGACCACTGGGAGCGCTGGTCGGCGGGCTGGCGTCACGGCGAAACGTGCTATCTCATCGAGTTCGTGCGCAAGCCGGGCGACACCGGTGTCGCCGGCGTCAGCGTGGACAGCATGTTGCAGCCGGCGCCCGCGATCGAGCTGGTCGACGACGGCCGCACGCACGACGTGCTGGTACGGTTCGATAGGCTCGAAATTTCACGCCACGCCGACACCGGCGTCGCGCTGAGCGAGGAAAATCCGCGCAGCCGCCCGTGACGCTGCCGCACCATCATCCGGGGGAGGGTTGCCGTTCGAAGCCGAGGAGCGCGTCCATGCCCACCACCTTCACCTGCAACCTCGACGCTCCGGGAGTCAGGCGTGCGCACGCCTGGAGCCACACCCGCCGGGCCTGGGCGGACAGGGGCTCGCCCGGCTACCTCGATGCGGCGCAAGTCACCGAGCTCGAACAAGCCCCGCAACTGAAATCCGAGTCCATCGCCATGGCCCTGCACGGCGACGGCTTCGACATCCGGCTCGACGTGCCTGCGCACGGCATCGCGGCGGTGCGTGGAGAGCCGCGCCCGTGAGGCGCAGCATGCCGATGCGCGCCAAGTCCGCGCCCCGGCCGCCCCGCAGGCACGGGCGCAATATCGACCGCAGCAGCCACACCGACGAGGCGGTGCTGGACGATCTGCAACGCAAGGCATTCCGCTTTTTCGAACGGCACGTCAACCCGAACACCGGGCTGGTGCTGGACTCCACGCGCCCCACCCAGCCCGCCAGCATCGCGGCGGTCGGCCTGGCATTGTCGTGTTATCCCGTCGCGGTCGAGCGCGGCTGGATGCTGTATCGCGACGCGCTCGCCTACACGCTGGCGGCGCTGCGGTTCTTCGATGCGGCCGACCAGAGCGGCGCAACGAATGGCGTCGGCTACAAGGGGTTCTTCTACCACTTCCTCGATCCGGAAAGCGCGACACGCGCGTGGACGTGCGAGTTGTCCACCATCGATACCGCGCTGCTGCTGGCAGGGATGCTGCTGGCCGCAGGCTATTTCGCCGGCGACGGCGCCGCGGAACGCGAAGTGCGCGAGCGCGTGCAAACGATCTACGCGCGCATCGATTGGCGCTGGGCGCAGAACGGCCGCGATGCCATCGCGCAAGGGTGGACGCCGGAGGCGGGCTTCAGCCCGTATCGCTGGCTCGGCTACAACGAAGCCTTGGTCCTGTACGTGCTGGCGCTGGCCGCGCCGGAATTTTCGGTGACCCCGGACGCCTACCATGCATGGACGTCCACCTTCAAATGGCGACGCCTGTACGGGCGCGACGTGCTGTACGCCGGGCCCTTGTTCATCCACCAGTTTTCGCACATCTGGATCGACACGCGCGGCATTCGCGACAAGTTCATGTCTGCCAAACACACCGATTATTTCGAAAACAGCCGCGTCGCCACCGAAATCCAGCGCGAATACGCGCGCCGCAACCCCCGTCGGTTCGTCGGTTACGACAAGAATTGCTGGGGTTTCTCGGCCACCGACGGCCCCGGCAACGTGAAGGCGACGTTCCGCGGTCGCACGCGCCAGTTCTTCGACTACACCGCGCGCGGCGCGCCGTTCGGCCCCGACGACGGCACCATTTCGCCCTGGTCGGCGATCGCGTCGCTGCCGTTTGCGCCCAGGATCGTGCTGGACGAAATCAGGCATCTCGAAGGGCTGATCGGCCACAGCCCCGCGGGCTACGGCTTCCACGCCTCGTTCAACATGTCGTATCCCGAACCCAACTTCACCTGCGGCGACGAGCAACCCGCGTGGGTATCGCCTTGGCACTTCGCGCTGCACCAAGGCCCGATCGTGCTGATGATCGAGAACCATCGCAGCCGGATGATCTGGGACTTGATGCGCGCCTGCCCCGCGATCCGGCTGGGCTTGCAGCGCGCGGGGTTTTCCGGCGGATGGCTGGACGCGCCGCCCCATTCCGACAAGGAGGACGCAGCATGACTGCACAATCGCAACCTCTCGCCGGCCAGAATGCGCTGGTCACCGGCGCCAATTCCGGGATCGGCGAAGGCATTGCGCGCGAACTCGCCGCGCAAGGCGCCAACGTCGTGGTCAATTACGTGGTGCAGCCGGAGGTCGCGCAGAAGATCTGCGATGAGATCAATGCCGAAGGCGGCGGCAACGCCATCGCACTCGAAGCCGATGTCAGCCGCGAAGACCAGGTGCAGGCGATGTTCGCCGAAGCCGTGAAACGGTTCGGCACGCTGGACATCGTGTGTTCCAACGCCGGCATCCAGCGCGATGCGCGGCTGGCGGACATGACCCTCGCGCAATGGGACCAGGTGATCGGCGTCAATCTCACCGGCGCGTTCCTGGTCGCGCGCGAGGCGACACGCGAGTTCACCCGGCGCGGCATGCGTGAGGTTTCCTGCGCGCTCGGCAAGATCATCTTCACCAGTTCCGTGCACCAGGAAATCCCCTGGGCCGGGCACTGCAATTACGCCACCACCAAGGGCGGTCTCAAGCAGTTGATGGAATCGATCGCGCAGGAATTGGCCCCGCAGAAGATCCGCGTCAATTCGATTTGCCCAGGCGCCATCGAAACCGCCATCAACCGCAAGGCGTGGGACACACCGCAAGCCGCCGCTGCGCTGGAAAAACTGATCCCGTTCGGACGCATCGGCGTGCCCGCCGACATTGCCAAAGCCGCGGCCTGGCTCGCCTCCGACGCATCCGATTACGTGGTGGGCGCCTCCCTCTACATAGACGGCGGCATGACGCTGTATCCGGGGTTTGCGACCGGCGGGTGAACATGACCCGCCGGCGGAACGCCGGCACGCAGAGACCCGCTCAGTTGGCGCAAGCGCGCAGAAATTCCGCGCACAAGGCTTCCATGCCCGCGCGGTCGTCGTCATCGAAACGTGCGACGCTTGGGCTGTCCACGTCCCACACGCCCAGCAGGGAGCCGTCGGCGCGAACCAGCGGCACCACGATTTCCGAACGCGAGGCGCCATCGCAGAAGATATGGTCGGGAAACGCGTTGACGTCGGGTACCACTTGCGTTTGCCGCGATACAGCCGCCGCGCCGCAGACGCCACGTCCGTGCGCGATGCGCACGCAGGCGGGCTTGCCCTGGAACGGCCCGACCACCAGGCCGTCACCGTCGGGGAAGTAGAAGCCGCACCAGTTGATGCCGGGCAACGCGTGATACACCAGCGCAGCGAAATTGGCGGCGTTGGCGATGAGATTCTTCTCGCCGTGCAGCAGGCCGCGCGCCTGCTGCGCGAGTTCCGCATACAGGCCGGACTTGTCGGCGGCGACGATGGGAGCGGCTTCGAACATGAACGTGTGGGTGTCCGGAAAACCCGTATTATCGCGCAATGACCGGGGCCGGCGTGCCAACCGCGATGGAAACGCGACGCGAACGCACGAAAACACGCGTCTCGACAATCTCGCGGGTGCCGCGTTTGCGCGCGCGATCCCCTGCCCATCATCGGCGACGCCGGCCTGCCGCGCCGCGTGGACGCGCTGGGTCTGCAAGCGAGGCTGCCACCATGAAAACCAAGGGTGTGTTCATCGCCGGTACCGACACCGGCATCGGCAAGACCTTCGCGGCGTGTTCGCTGCTGCACGCCCTGCGTGCCGCGGGCCTGCGCGCCACCGGGATGAAGCCGGTCGCGAGCGGCTGCGATGCAACCCCGGAAGGCCTGCGCAACGAGGATGCCCTGGCGCTGATCGCGGCCAGCGACCCCAAGCCCGAGCGCTACGAACATTGCAATCCGTTCGCGTTCAAGGCGCCCGTGTCGCCACACATCGCGGCGGCGGAAATGGAAGAAGAAGTGACGCTGCCGCCGATCGAAGATGCTTACGACACGCTGGCGATCATGCACGGCGACGCCATCGTGGTCGAAGGCGTGGGCGGCTGGCTGGCGCCGATTTCCGATTCGCTGCGCGCCAACGCGATTGCGCTGCACCTGCAACTGCCGGTGATCCTGGTGGTGGGCCTGAAGCTCGGCTGCCTCAACCACGCGCAACTCACCGCGCGCGCGATCCGCGCCGACGGCTGCGAACTGCTGGGCTGGATCGGCAACCGCATCGATCCGGACATGCTGCATCCCAAGGAAAACCTGGTGATGCTGAACCGCTCGCTCGCCGCGCCCTGCCTCGGGGTGCTGCCACACGGCATGCCGTCGATGTCCGCGGCGGCGCACCTGCGCGACGCCGCCGACGCCGTGCGCGAACTCAAGTCATGACCTGCAAGCTGTGCGGCGGCGCCACCGAGCCGTTCGGCGAATTGGTGGTGCTCGGCCGGCACCACGCCCACTATCGGCGCTGCCGCAATTGCGGCTACGTCGCGGTCGAGGACCCGCACTGGCTGGCCGAAGCGTATGCCGATCACGCGATCGCCGCACTCGACACCGGCATCGTGATGCGCAACCTGTGGCTGGCGGACGCGGTGGATGCGCTGTTGCGGTGGCGTTTCCGCAAGGTGCGGACGGCGCTGGATTGGGGCGGCGGCACCGGCCTGTTCGTGCGGCTGATGCGCGATCGCGGCCACGATTTTCGCTGGAGCGATCCGCATTGCGGGAACCTGCTCGCACTGGGCTTCGAGGCCGACGCAAACGCGGCATCCGATCTCATCACGTGTTTCGAGGTGGCCGAACACCTCACCGACCCACGACCGGTGTTCGAGCAGCTCGTCGCGCGCGCGCCGATCCTCATCTTCTCGACCGAACTGCTGCCGGAGCGCAACAACCGTCCGGGTGAATGGCATTACTACGCGCCCGAAACCGGCCAGCACGTCGGATTCTTCACGCGCGCCAGCCTGCAGGCATTGGCGGAAAAACTGGGCCGCCATTTCGCCACCGACGGCCGGATGTTGCACGCGTTCACCACCGAGCCGCTCGATCCGCGCTGGCTGCGCATTGTCGCGAAGCAACGCCGCGCTCGCCGCCTGCTCAAGCTCACGCGCAAACGGCCGCCGCTGACCTGGCGCGATGCCGAAACCTTGACACAAGCGTTGCGCGCGCGGCAATCCGAGAGCGCGCAATGGCACTGATGCACGCGCCGGCCCACTGTCGGCGCATGCGATGGCGTCAACCCGCAGGCGCAGTGCTGGCCGCGGACTTCGGTCGCATGTGCGGCGGCGCCTTGTCCAGCCCGGCCGGCTGCGGCGGCAGGTTCAGCGGATGCGCCTGGATTTCCTTTTCCAGCACCTCGATCGCCTTGTCGAGCTGCGGATCCTTGCCGGCCAATTGCTGGGAGACATCTTCATTGACCACGATGTCCGGTTCGACCCCGTGGCCTTCCACTGTGTATTTGCCGTCGAGGCCGACGATGCCCGCAAACTGCGGCACGAACGCGTCGCCGCCGTCGATCAACGGCCCGAGCCCGCCGATGCCGATGACGCCGCCCCAGGTGCGCGTGCCGATCAGCGGCCCCAGCTTGGCCTGCTTGAACATGTACGAGAAGATGTCGCCATCCGAAGCGGTGGTGCCATTGCTGAGCGCCGCAAGGTGTCCCAGATACGTCGCACCCGGATAGGTGCCGGTGATCGAGGTGCCGCGCAAATAGTTGTACGCAAGCAATTTGCGCGACAGCCGCTCGATCATGGTCTGCGACATGAAGCCGCCGCCGTTGTCGCGCACGTCGATGATCAGGCCCGGCTTGCGCAACTGCGGGTAGTACCACTTGATGAATTCGCGCGCGCCGTCGACGCCCATGTCGGGAATGTGCAGGTAGCCGATCTGGCCGTCGCTGGCCTTGGCGACGTACGCGCGGTTGGCCTGCACCCAGTCGTAGTAGTGCAGGTTCATCTCGCTCGCGATCGGCTTCACCAGCACCGTACGTGCGCCATCCGTGCCCGGCCGCGAGTTGACGAGAAGCTGCACCATCTGTCCCGGCGCGATCCTGAGCAGCCGGTACGGATTTTCGTCGGCCGTCAGCGGTGTGCCGTTGATCGCCAGAATGTAATCGCCGGGTTTGACGTCCACGCCGACTTCCGTCAGCGGCGAGCGGTAGCGCGGCTCGCCGTTCTCGCCGGGGAAGACATCGGCGATCTGGTAGCGGCCGCTTGCGGCATCCAGCTTGAAATCGGCGCCGAGCAGGCCGACGTGCGGCTTGTCCGGCAGGCCAAGGTCGCCGCCCGCAATGTAGGTGTGCGAGTTGGACAGCTCGGCGATCATCTCCCCCAGCACGTAATTCAGATCGGTGCGATCACCCACGTATTTCAGCAACGGTTCGTACTTGGCGCGCAAGGCGTTCCAGTCGTAGCCGTTCATGTTGGTGACGTAGAAGTAGTCGCGATAGCGCCGCCACACGTCGTTGAAGATTTCGGCGTACTCGGCCTTCGGGTCGACCCGCATGAACAGGCCGTCCAGTTTGACGTCTTCCGCTTTCGGCTTGGGCGCGTCGAGGTCGATCCGCTTGTAATCCTCGCCGTCGTGGACCAGCAGCGTGGAACCGTCGGCCGACAGCGCCAGTGGCGCCGCGCCGCCGCCGCCCTCGTCGTCCGCGCCGGTTTCCGGCTTGTACGTGTAGACGTCCTTGTCCTTGCGATCCTTGAACGACCATGCCCGCACCTTCAGCGGCAGCGCCCTTTCGCGGCCAAGGAACGGCGCGCCGGTGGTGGCATACAGGATCGCCTTCGGCGTCACCGCGAACCACGGAATATTGTCCGGATCGATCGGCGCCCGCACCAAACGTTGTTCGATGCCGTCGAGGTCGATCCGGTCGTTGACCTGCGACGCAGGCTTCGGCTTGGCATCCTGCCCATGCCGATCATCGCCCTTGCCCGACGACGAATCATGCTGCTCGGCGTCATCCTCGCCCGTCGCGCTGTCGTTGCGCGGCGCGAACGGATTCCTGAGGTCCTTGCGCAACGCGTAGGCGAGAATCTGGGTGCTGCGATTGCTCGCGTAATCCAGTTCCACGCCGGAAAACTGCGGCGACCATTCGCGGTCGCCCAGGAAGTACAGGTACTCGCCGTCGGGCGAAAACGCCGGCGCCATCGCATTGGCGTACTCACGTCCGAGTTCGACCGCCTTGCCGGAAGCGAGGTCGTACACGTACAGCCGCGACAACTGGGTGTCCTTGTCGGTCAGCGAATAGGCGAGGTAATGCCCGCCCGGCGACCACGCATAGTCGCGCCTCGACACGCCCGGATCCTGCGCGACCACTTGATCATTCGCGCCGGCCGAAGTGCCGATCACATGGATGCGGTTGCCCGAATCCACGAACGCGATGTGCTTGCCGTCCGGCGACCACAGGGTGTTGTACAGGCGACCGATCACGCCCTTGGTCAGCATCACCGGATGGGTGCCATCGGCATCACGCACCCACACTTCTTCTTCGCCGCTCTCATCGGAAACGTAGGCCACGCGCTTGCCGTCGGGCGACCAGTTCACCTCGCGCTCGTGCACGCCCGGCGTGTGGGTGATGTCGAGCGTGATGCCGTGTTCCAGCGGCACGCTGAAAATGTCGCCGCGCGCCGTGAACGCGGCGCGCTTGCCGTTGGCGCTGAGCGCATAGTCCTCGACGTATTTCTTGACGCTGCGTTCGGAAGCGCGCGAGGCCACCAGGTCGCTCGGCACGTGGATCGTCAAGGCGCGATCACTGCCGTTGCGGGTGTCGTAGATGTGCAACGCGCCGGTCACCTCGTACACGATCTGCCCGGCGGCATCGCCGCTGGCCCAGCGCGCGTCGTCGGTCTTGTAATCGGTCAGTTGCGTAGTCTTGCCGTCGCCGGTGTCGTAGCGATAGAGATTCAAATGCGGACCGCGGTCGGACAGGAAATAGATGCTCTTGCCGATCCACACCGGATCGCGGTCGGTATTGGGATCGTTGGTGATGTTCTTCGCCGACTTCGAGGCGAAATCGTAGATGAAAAGGTCCTGCGCCCAGCCGCCCTTGTAGCGGTCCCAGTCGCGGAAGTCGCGGAACTTGGGCGAATACACCATCTGCTTGCCGTCGGGCGAGAACCGCGCGGTGCCCGATTGCGGCATCGGCAGCACGCTCGGCAGGCCGCCGGTGACGGCCACGGTGAACACGCGCGGATCGGAAATGTTGCGCGAGTCGCGCCACGAGCGGAACAGCACGGATTTTCCGTCCGGCGTCCAGCCATACACCTGGTTGTCGAAGCCCCAGCGCTGCGGCAATGGCCCCATCGCCGGATAAAACGTCAACTGCTTCGGCTCGCCGCCGCTCACGGGCACCACGTACACCTGGCTGTCGCCGCCGTACTGGCCGGTAAAGGCGATCTGCCTGCAGTCGGGCGAGAAGCGCGCGGCCATTTCCAGGCCCGGCCCCGCGGTCAGGCGCGCCGCGGTGCCACCCTGTGTCGAGGCCGTCCACAGGTCGCCCGCGTAAGTGAACACCACGCGCTCGCCGCACACGTCGGGGAAGCGCAACAGCCGCGTGCCTTCGACATTTGCGGCGACGATTGCCGGGGCGGACGTTCCCGCCGGCGCCGGCGGCGCAACCGGGGTGGCGCCAGCGGACGACG
>DATCSF010000260.1:0-7677 GCA_036568625.1 Rhodanobacteraceae bacterium
GTTCTCCAGTCCGCGCAAGCTGGTCGGGCCGGACGGCGCCGAGCTCACGGTCGATCCGGAACGGGATGCCTATCACTTCGAATCCACTTCGCTGAAGCCGCTGGCCGCGCTGCTGGAACAGCCTGCTTCCGCGTGGACGCCGATCTATTCCGAAACGCTCAAGGCCGCACGTGCCGCCAACCCGGCACAACCGCTGGGCCGCCTGCGCTGGTACGCCGGCCTCATCGCAACGCCCGGCATCCTCGGCCGCAAGCTGAATCGCAGCGAGCGCTACAAACTGTCGCGCTGGCCCGAAACCGAACGCGAATACCCGAAGCACTTCCGGCTCGCCAAGGAGATGGTGAAGGACTACGCCACCGTCGACGAAACCGTGGCGGCATCGGGCATGACGTACGAAGAAGTCGTCGACTACATGAACGCCAGCTTCGCCGATGGGCGCCTTGAGGCTGCGAGCAAGTCCGAAGATGGCGAGGCGGCTCCGCGCGGCTCGCGCCGCGAACGGCTGATGGCGCGCCTCAACAAGCCGCTGTTCGCACGCTGACCTGGCGTCCGGCAATACTGCTTGAAAGCCGCGCGGAGTGATCCGCGCGGCTTTTCTCATGAGCAACCGAACCGTCGAAGAACCGTCGCAAGCAATCGCGGCCCGCGACCGTAGCCGCGCTTCCGGGTTACTTCACGTGGATGGTGATCTTTTTCGACACCACCGGCGGATCGAACGGCACGTGGTTGGCATCGCCCAGCTCGAGCTGCAATGTGTGTGTGCCGGGCGAAAGCTGCAACGCCGTTTCGGTCTGGCCGCCGCCAAAATGCTTGTGGCGCGCATCGTTCGGAATCGGCTGGCCCGCCGGCGGCAATGTCGCGACGTCGATCAACAGATGATGATGGCCCGTGTGTTCCTTCTCGACGCCGGCCGGCGCCACGCCCATCCCGGCAAGACCGAACCTCACCGTGACGTCGCGGCCGACGCTGGCCCCGTCGGTCGGACTGATGATGTACACGCGCGCATCCGCGGGCGCCTTGTGGGTGGGCAGTGTCGGAGTTGCAGCCACTGCCAGGGCGGCAACGCTGGACAGAACAAGACCCGTCAATAAACTGCGCATGACATGCCTCCTCGATGGGCAGTCGATCATAACCTGTCACCCTCGAGTTGAACCGCGCGCAGCCGCAGCGCGTTCGAGACCACCGACACCGACGACAGGCTCATCGCCAACGCGGCGATCATCGGCGACAACAGCAGGCCGAACGCGGGATACAGCACGCCCGCGGCGACCGGCACGCCGATTGCGTTGTACACGAATGCGAAAAACAGGTTCTGACGGATGTTGCGCACGGTCGCGCGCGACAGCGCCCGTGCACGCAGAATCGCGGTCAATTCGCCCTTCACCAGCGTCACCTGCGCGCTCTCCATCGCCACGTCGGTGCCGCTGCCCATGGCGATGCCGACGTCGGACGCCGCCAGCGCCGGCGCGTCGTTGACGCCATCGCCCGCCATCGCCACACGATGGCCTTCGCGCTTCAGCGCCTGCACCGCGTCCGCCTTGTCCGCCGGCGAAACGTCGGCGCGGACTTCATCGATGCCGAGCTCGCGCGCCACCGCCTGCGCGGTGGTGGCGTTGTCGCCGGTCAGCATCACGATGCGCAGGCCGGCCGCGTGCAGGCGGCGGATCGCCTCCGGCGTGCTCGGCTTGATGCGGTCGGCCACCGCGAGCAGCGCCGCCGGCGCGCCATCGACGGCAAGGAACATCACCGTCGCGCCTTCGCCGCGCAGCTTTTCCGCGCGTGCGCGCGTGTCGTCGTCGAAATCGACGCGCAACCCGGTCATCAGCTTCGCATTGCCCAGTGCCACCCCGACTCCGTCGACACGCCCGCGCACGCCGCGGCCGGTCAGCGAAGCGAAGCCGCCGGCCTGTGGAATCGCGACGCCGCGCTCGACAGCGCCGGCGACGATCGCGCGCGCCAGCGGATGCTCGCTCGGCCGTTCCAGTGCGGCGGCCAGCCCCAGCGCGCGCGCCTCATCGAATCCCGCGAGCGCATGCACCGCCTCCAGCGCCGGCCTGCCCTCGGTCAAGGTGCCTGTCTTGTCCACCACCAGTGTGTCGACCTCGCGCAGGGCCTCGATCGCGGCGGCGTCGCGGAACAGCACGCCGGCCTGCGCGCCGCGGCCGCTCGCGACCATGATCGAAATCGGCGTGGCGAGGCCCAGCGCACAGGGACAGGCGATGATCAGCACCGACACCGCGGCGATCAATCCGTGCGCCAGCTTCGGATCGGGACCAATCGCCGCCCAGGCGACGAACGCCAGCACCGCCACGGCCACCACGGCCGGCACGAACCACGCGGCCACCCGGTCGGCCACGCGCTGCAGCGGCGCCTTCGAACGCTGCGCCTGCGCGACCAGCGCCACGATCTGCGCCAGCAAGGTTTCGCCGCCGACCTTGTCGGCCCGCATCGTCAATGCCCCGGCCTGGTTGACGGTACCGCCGGCCAGCTTGTCGCCGGGCGCCTTGTCCACCGGCATCGGCTCGCCAGTCAGCATCGATTCGTCGACGTGGCTCATGCCCTCGATCACCGCGCCGTCGGTCGGCACTTTCTCACCCGGACGCACCCGCAACACGTCGCCGACGCGCACCTCGGCAACCGGCACGTCGTGCTCGCTGCCATCGGCATCGATGCGGCGCGCGATCTTCGGCGCCAATCCCAGCAACGCTTTCAGCGCCGCACCCGTGCGGCGGCGCGCGCGCAGCTCCAGCCAATCGCCCAGCAACACCAGCGTGACGATCACCGCGGCCGATTCGAAGTACACCGCGACCGTACCGTGCGCTTCACGGAACGCCGCCGGGAAAATGCCGGGCGCGGCGAAGGCG
This sequence comes from Rhodanobacteraceae bacterium, assembly GCA_036568625.1. GTDB lineage: Bacteria > Pseudomonadota > Gammaproteobacteria > Xanthomonadales > Rhodanobacteraceae > 66-474. The sequence continues at coordinate 2,865 of DATCSF010000260.1, forward strand.
ATCACGCTGTACAGCCAGGCCACGCCGGTACCGAGCGCGATCAGCGTGTACATGTTGGGCGACCAGGGTTTGAGCGATCGCCAGCCGCGCACGAAGAACGCCGCGCCTCCCCACAGCACGACGATGCTGCCGAGCACCACCTCCGTCCATGCGGCGATCCGCTCCCAAGGCGCGGGCAGGTGCACGCCAAACAGGTGCGGCCCCATCGCCACCACGAGCACCGGCAGGGTCAACCCCACGCAGGTCCAGAAGCGCCGGGCCAGGACGCGCAATTCGCCATCATCTTCCGCCTCGGCATTGGGCAGCATCGGCTCCAGTGCCATGCCACATTTCGGACAGTGACCCGGGCCGACCTGCCGGATTTCCGGATGCATCGGACAGGTGTAGATCGCGCCTGCGGGCGCTTCGGGAATGGTGTGCGCTTGCGCATGCCCGTGATGGACAGGACCGTGCGCAGCGCCCGATGGCGCGGCCAAATACCGTTCCGGATCGGCCCGGAACCTGTCGCGGCATCCGTCGCTGCAAAACCAGTATCGCGTACCTCGATGGTCCACGTACCGATCAGAGGTCGTTGGGACCTGCATGCCGCATACCGGATCGATCGCGTGCCCCGCTGCATCGGCGGCGCGTTCCGTGCATGCGTGGCAGCGTGCGTGCTCGTGTGCGTTCATGGCGTGTCCTCCCCGCCCAGCGCACGCAGTATCGGGCAGTGCTCGAGCGCGCCATGGCCCGGGCAGGCATCGATGAGTTGCCTGAGGCCGCGCTTCACGCGCTGAAGTTCGCGGATCCGTTGCTCGACTTCGCCGAGCCGCGCTTGGGCGCGTTGCTTGACGCTTTTCACGCCGCGCTCGCGGTCGGTGGAAAGCGTCAGCAATTCCCGGATTCCCTCCAACGTAAAGCCGAGATCCTTGGCGCGACGGATGAAGCGCAGGCGTTCGATCACGCCGCTGCCGTAATCGCGGTAGCCCGACGCGCGCCGCTGCGGTTCGGGCAATAGGCCTTCGCGCTCGTAATAACGGATGGTGTCGATGCCCACACCTGCCCGTCGTGCGACCGTGCCGATGGTGAGGTGCTGGGTGGTTTGCCGGCTCGTAGAGGTGTCCATGCGCCCAGTCTAAACCATGGAGCATGGTCCAGAGTCAAGGGTTGACATGGATGGATGCAGACCACGCCCCGGCAGCTCGAGGCGACCGGGCATGGTCAGGCTGAACGGAATCGTCAGCGCGGGCTGGACGCGGAAGCCGGGGCGGCGGCGGTCGTGGCGGGCGCGGCGCTCGCGGGTGCCGACCCTGCCGGGACTGCGCCATGCCCCTCCATGTCCGGCGCATTGGCAGTCAGGGCGTGGAACTCCGCAGCGCTCATCCGCGGCTGCTTCTGAAGGTATGCCACCATCGCCCAGATCGTGTGATCATCATGGGTCGGACCCCACGCCGGCATCGCGGTCATCTTCAAGCCATGCTTGATGATCCAGAACGACTCCGCGGGATCGGGCGCGAAACGCGTGAGATTCGGCGGCGCCGGATTCAGGCCATCACGCAATTCGGAATGCCCCATGCCGGGCGCGAGATGGCAGCCGGTGCACATTTCGGCGTAATGCTCGGCGCCCAGCTTGACCAGCGCGGGATCGTCCAGCGGCGGCGGCTTGATGTCGACGGCGCGGCGCTCGACGGTGTGTTCGCGCAGAAAGCCGATGGCGTGCCGCGTGACGCCCCAGTGCGGCACGTCCGCCCCCACTTGATAGGCGCCGGTGAACGCGACAACGAAATACGCAATGATCGCTATGGCGATCCAGAAAATCAGCGCGCCGATGAATCGCATACGGGTCTCCGGTGAGCCGCGGCCATGGCCGAATGTTCCCGAATGCTACTGCGGATGGCAGATCGGTGCAGCGCCGCGCGGCGCAGCGCCTGCGTGATGCCCTGAGACGCCTTGAAAGTGCGACAGGTGGAATGGCGCGCCTGACTGGAATCGAACCAGCAACCGTCGGCTTAGAAGGCCGATGCTCTATCCGATTGAGCTACAGGCGCGTTGCTGGCGCATTCTCGCAAGAAACCATCCATGGTGCGATCGTCCAGCCGGTATCCATGCATCCTCCCCACTCGGGGCAAACGCCGCGCGTTGGACCAGCCAGACGCGCCGGGCGATCAGGAACGATCGCAAAAGCATGGTCGGGGCAGAGGGATTCGAACCCCCGACATCCAGCTCCCAAAGCTGGCGCTCTACCAGACTGAGCTATACCCCGATGCGGTGCCGACGCCGATCACGGCAGCAGTCAGGCAATGGTACGGTTGTGCAGTCGCGGCGGTCAACGCGACACCCACACCACGCCTGATTGCGGCTTTGAAACGAAGAAGCCGACGGACATTGCCGCCGGCTTCTTCGTTGATTGGCGCGCCCGGAGAGATTCGAACTCCCGACCACCAAGTTCGTAGCCTGGTACTCTATCCAGCTGAGCTACGGGCGCGTTGGAACGCCGAAGCAAGCCGCGAATTATCCGGTGTTGCGATAATCGCGTCAACGATTGAATTGGCGGAGAGAGAGGGATTCGAACCCTCGATCAGGTTTTGTGACCCGATACTCCCTTAGCAGGGGAGCCCCTTCGGCCTCTCGGGCATCTCTCCGCGATTCTTCAACTATTTCGAACCATCATGGCGCCAGTTCCGCTTGGCCCCGCTCCGAACCCGCGTTCTTTCGAGGCGACTGGTCCGCGGCACCGCCCCCAATCGCGCGCAACAAAATCGACCGGCGAAACCGGTCGATCAGGATAAATGCATATCCGGCCGCGGTAAAGCCGTCGGACGTTCGACATCAACCGTGGGTTGCTTCGCGCTTGGCAGACTCGTCGGGCTCGCGGGACACGGAACCTCCTGCCTCGTGTTCCTGCTTGATGCGCTGGTAGATCTCTTCGCGATGCACCGCGACATCCTTGGGCGCCGTGATGCCGATGCGCACCTGGTTGCCCTTCACGCCCAGCACCGTAACGGTTACCTGGTCGCCGATCATCAGGGTTTCCCCGACCCGGCGGGTCAAAATCAACATGACAGAACTCCATTTGTTCGGGTCTTTTGGACCCGAAAACCGCAATGTGCGTTCCCCTCCGGATCGCACAACGCGGCAAGACAGGACGATCGCGAACCGATGCAGATGCATCGCGACGTTCAGGTTCCTCCACCCGCACTAGACCGGTGCAGGGGCGATCAAACGCCTTGCGACTATATATGAACGCGCCAAGGCCGCGCAACGAATCCGGGTGACTTCCGGCAGGGTACCGCCGCCTACCGTAGCGCCTTGGCAACCCACTCCAAAAGGCCTTGCAGCGCCTGGTCCAGCGCCGGTGAATCGATGCCGCCACCCTGCGCCATGTCGGGCCGGCCGCCACCCTTGCCGTCGATCTGCCGGGCCACGTGAGCCACGACGTCGCCCGCCTTGACCTTGCCCAACGCCGCTCCATGCACGCCGCCCACCAGTGCGGCCTTGCCATCGCCGCCCGACGCCAGCAACACCACGCAATCACCGAGTTTCTGCTTCAGCGTATCGACCGCTTCGCGCAGGGCTTTCGGGTCCATGCCATCCACCCTTGCGGCAACCAGCTTGATGCCGTCCAGATCCTTGGCATGCGCGGCCAGGTCGCCGGTGGCGGAACTGGCAGCTTTCGACTTCAGCGCATCCAGTTCGCGTTCCAGTTTTTTTTGTTTTTCGAGAAGCTGGCGCAACTTGTCCGTGACGTCGCCGGCGCTGGACGAAAGCAAGCTGGCAACCTCGCCCAATCGACGTTCTTCCGCCGCCACGTGCGCCATCGCGCCGGCGCCGGTCACGGCCTCGATGCGGCGGATGCCGGCGGCGACGCCCGATTCCGACACGATCTTGAACAGGCCGATGTCACCGGTGCGCGCAACGTGCGTGCCGCCGCACAACTCGGTCGAGAAACCGCCCATCCGCAGCACCCGCACTTCGTCGCCATACTTTTCGCCAAACAGCGCCATCGCGCCGGTGGCGATCGCCTCGTCATAGGCCATGTGGCGGGCTTCGGCTTCGTCGTTGCGACGGATCTGCTCGTTGACGCGATCCTCGATCCGGCGCAATTCATTCGGCTTCACCGACTGGAAATGCGAGAAGTCGAAGCGCAACCGGTCGGGTGCGACCAGCGAGCCCTTCTGCGTGACATGCTCGCCCAGTGCCTCGCGCAGCGCGGCATGCAAAAGGTGCGTCGCCGAGTGATTCAACACCGTGGCCTGCCGGCGCGCGGCATCGACCCGCGCGAACACGTTGTCGCCAAGGCGCAGCGGCGCGGCGCCTTTCCATTCGCCCACGTGGCCATGAAACTGGCCGCCGAATTTTTGTGTGTCGTGGACGATGAAGCGCCCGGCGGCAGTCTCCAGTGCACCGACATCGCCGACCTGCCCGCCGGATTCCGCGTAGAACGGCGTGCCATCCAGAATGATTGCAGCCGATGCGCCGGGGGCGAGTTCCTCCACCGCGTGGCCGTCGCGCAGGATCGCCAGCACCTTGCGATCCTTGGCTTCCAGCATTTCATAACCAAGGAATTGCGTCGGCGGAAGCTTGCTGGCAATTTCCGCCGGCAACTGCGCCTTGCTTTCGAACTTGCTGGCCGCGCGCGCGCGTTCGCGTTGCGCCTCCATCGCGCGTTCGAAACCTGCCATGTCCACCGTCAGACCGCGCTCTCGGGCGATATCGGCGGTCAGGTCCACCGGAAAGCCATAGGTGTCGTAAAGGCGGAACGCATCCCCGCCGGGAATGGCCTTGCCCGACTTCGATGCGACCTCGTCGAACACCTTCATGCCGTGTTCCAGCG
>DATCSF010000261.1:0-8866 GCA_036568625.1 Rhodanobacteraceae bacterium
GTGTAGCCCGGGAAGCGGTGTCGCCAGCCGGTCGTTGCCACCCGCGTGCGCTCGAGCATTTTGGGTTTTCGTGCAAAAGCTGAGGCCCCTCGATGCCCCGGTTGTCGTTTTGCCCGGCGTCATCGTGGCTGGATTCTCGTCGGTGGCTGTCGATTCGCGCACGTGTCGTTCGTCGGGTTGAGGTGATGCCTGTTTGGCAGTGCGCCGACGAGGAGGCGGAGATGAAGAAAATAAAGCTGTATGGCCAGCCGCCGTCACGCGCTTTGCGCGCGCTCTGGCTCTTGAACGAGCTGGGGGTCGACTACGAGCTGGTGCCGATGGACCCCGGCGGTGAAGAATCCAGATCGCCGGAGTTTCGGGCTCTCAATCCCACCGGAAAGGTGCCGGTGCTGGTCGACGGGGACATGGTGCTGACGGAGTCGGCGGCGATCCAGCTCTACCTGGCGGAGAAGTTTCCGGAAAGCAAGTTGATCCCCGAGGACATCGGGGAGCGGGCGCAGATGTATCGCTGGATTTTCTTCCTGGTCACGGAGATCGAGCAGCCGCTCTGGCGGATCGCGCGCAACACGGTGATCTATCCGGAAGAACAGCGGAGCCCGGCCGACATCGAGATCGCGACCCGGGAGTGCAAGGAGATGGTGGCGGTGCTGGAGAAGCACATGCAAGGGCGCGCGTACCTGGTCGGCGACCGCTTGAGCGTGGCGGATCTGAACGCCGCCTACACCCTCGACTGGGCGGGGTTTGCGGACATGCTGGACGACGCGCCCGCGCTCCGCGCTTACGTGGACAGAATGTACGCGCGGCCGAAGGCCCCGCCGACGATCAAGGCCGCGTTCGCAGCGAGGCGTGAGCACAGCGCGTGATCGCGCGAGAAGGTGCCGGGGACAGTGTCTCGATCAAGGCGTTCATGCGCCTCGCGACGAACCGTGCCGGCACCGGGTCTTCTTCTTCCACCACGTGGTGGAGGCGCTGCGGTCGATCTTGTTCTTGCTCAGGCCCGGTTCATGGCAACCGGCCTATGCCAATCCGTGATGAAGGAGATCAGGGTCCAGGCTGGACAGGGCAGGGCGACGCAAGGACGCGGCGGAATGCTGCGCGTGTTGCTGGGGTTCGCTGCAATCGCCGCGTTGGTGTCGCTCGCGGGCTGCGGAGACAATGCGACCTTGCCGATCAAGGCGCAAACCGGTTCGAACCTGCGGCTGCCGCCGCCGGATCCCGAACGGATCCCTACCGTCAATATCGCGCCGGCCGAGGCCTGGACCGCGGACGCCACACCGACGGTGGCGCCGGGTTTCGAGGTCAATGCGTTCGCGCGCGGTCTCGACCACCCGCGCTGGCTGTATGTGCTGCCGAACGGCGACGTGCTGGTCGCCGAGAGCAATGGTCCGGCCGAAGCGCAGGGCTTGGGTGGCTTGAAGGGCTGGGTCATGAAGCGCGTGATGAAGCGCGCCGGCGCCGGCGTGCCGAGTCCCGACCGCATCGTGCTGTTGCGCGACAGCAATGGCGACGGCGTCGCGGACGTTCGCAGCGTGTTCCTCGATCACCTGCACTCGCCGTTCGGCATGACGTTGCTGGGCGGCTCCCTGTATGTCGCCGACACCGATGCGCTGCTGCGCTTTCCGTATCGTGAGGGCGAGACGTCGATTGCGGCTCGCGCGGAGAAGGTGGCCGATTTGCCCGCGGGCCCGATCAATTACCACTGGACGAAGAACGTCGTCGCGGGTTCGACCGATGACGTGCTGTACGTCGCGATCGGCTCCAACAGCAATGTCGGTGAACGCGGCATGGCGGTGGAGCAGGACCGCGCCCGCATCATCCAGGTCGACCCCGCAACAGGTGACAAGCGCACGTTCGCGTTCGGTACGCGCAACCCCGTCGGCATGGCCGTGCAACCGGGAACCGGCGCGCTGTGGGCCGTCGTCAACGAACGCGACGAACTGGGCGGGGACCTCGTGCCCGATTACCTGACGCGGGTGACGCAGGACGGTTTTTACGGCTGGCCCTACAGTTACTTCGGCCAGCACGTGGATCCCAGGGTGAAGCCGCAGCGCCCCGATCTCGTGGCACGCGCGATCGTTCCCGATTACGCGCTCGGCTCGCACGTGGCGGCGCTGGGACTTGCGTTTTACACCGGCGATCTTTTCCCGGCGCGTTACCGTGGCGGTGCCTTCATCGGCGAGCACGGGTCGTGGAACCGGAGACCGCGCAGCGGCTACAAGGTCGTCTTCATCCCGTTTGCAGACGACCAGCCGGCCGGTCCACCGGAAGACATCCTGACAGGGTTCGTCGCCGTCGACGGCAAGGCACGCGGGCGCCCGGTCGGCGTCGCGGTGGATCACGCCGGCGCGCTGCTGGTCGCCGACGACGTTGGCAATGCCATCTGGCGCGTCACGCCGACAGGCAAAACCAGCGAAGGTCATTGAGGAGGATTGGTGACCTCCACCTCCTTTTGTCCGCGGCGCGCGAACAGCCCGCGCAGACGGCGAGCGGCGCTGCCGGCGTGGTGGCGCATCCGCGCATCGAGGCTGCCCGGAATCGGCTGGTGGGAGCGCCGTATCCAGAAACCGCCCGACTCGGACACCAGGTGATGGCCCATCGTGCGGCAATCGGATTCCGAGAAATAGTGGAAGACGATGCTGCGCCGGGTGCGCCCGCGCTCGGCGATCGGGCTGCCGCCATGAAGCAGTTGCGCATTCCAGATGAACACATCGCCCTTGTGGGCCTGGAACAGTTCGCTTTGCAGCCCGTGTTGCTGCACCTGCGCCTGCATCCATGCGTGCCAGGCGTCCAGTTCTTCGGGAATGAAATGGCGTCCGCCGTCGGAGAAGGTGTAAGGCTCGATGCGGTGGCTGCCCGGCCAGTACCGCAGCAGGCCGGATTCCGGCGAGCAATCCTCCAGCGCCACCCATACCGCCACGAGATGGGCTGGCGTGCGCGGCGTCATGAACAAGGAATCGACGTGGTCTTGTTGTTCGGTGCCGTATTCCAGACTGAGCGAATTGCACAGGGCCGGCCGTGCAGTCAACAGGCGCTGCAGCAAGGGAACCAGGCGGTCGTTGAGCGCAAGCCGGCGGACGGAGGCCTGCTCCAGATACAGGTCGTTGACCTTGAAACGATGCGATGCCCGCGCTTGCGCGGACACGTCGCGCAACCGCATCCGCCGGCCGATGTCCATGTCGTCCACGGTGACGCGGCCGCGTCCGTGGCGCCAGAGCGCACGATAGTCGGCAAGTACCGCATCGATTTCCGCGTCGACGTAGAACTTCGGCAGGACGAGAACGCCGCGCGCATTCCATTCCGCCAACGCGTCACGTGATTGCTGTCCGTCCATGCTTTCACCCCCCCCGAATGTGATCGCAGACCGCGTGGCAACGGAGTGGAAAATAGCAGATGGCGTGAAGTTACGCAGAAGTGAGGGGTGGGTGCCAACCCGTCTTTGTAGGTTGCCGCCCGTGACGGCGGGATTGTTCGCATCATCCCTGACGCTCACTCTTCGCTACGCTCGGGGCCCGCCTGCGGCGGTTCAGTCATTCCGGACGACAGTCGCTGCGCTACTCCCGCCCCGCGACGGCTGGTCGCGACCGATCAGGCGACGCCGCGGATCTCGCGCTGGCCCAGCCGGTCGCGATCGTGCGGGACGTCGAACGTGAGAACCGGACCGACGGACACGATGCCGTGCGGGTTGACGGTCTTGTGGCTGCGGAAATAGTGATGGCGGATGTGTTCCATCCATACGGTGTCGGCCACGCCGGGCATCTGGTAGATGTCGCGCAGCAGGCCTTGGAGACAGGGGTAGTCGCTGATCCGCTTGCGGTCGCATTTGAAGTGCGTCGTGTACACCGCGTCGAAGCGCACCAGCGTGGTCCACAGGCGCAGGTCTGCTTCGGTGAGGGTGTTGTCGATCACATAGCGATGTTGCGCGAGGCGCTGTTCCAATGACTCCAGCGTTTCGAAAAGCGCGGTGACCGCCTCGTCGTAGGCTCCCTGGCTGGTCGCGAAGCCGGCCTTGTAGACGCCGTTGTTGACGTTGTCGTACACGGTCGCGTTGATGGCGTCGATGTCCGCGCGCAGATCGCCCGGGCAGTAATCGCCCGGGCGTGCACCGATGCCGTTGAAGGCAGCCCCTAGCATACGGATGATTTCGGACGATTCGTTGTTGACGATGATTTCGCGCTGCCTGTCCCACAGTGTCGGGACCGTCACCCGGCCGCTGTAGTGGGGGTCGGCTTTCAGATAAAGCTGGTACAGCTTGTCGAAGCCATGCAGCCGGTCGCCGGTGGCCCCGTCGAAATCGGTGCGGAATTCCCAACCGTTTTCCAGCATCAATGGGTGCACTACCGAGACGTCGATGTGTTTTTCAAGGCCCTTCCACGCCCGCATCACCAGGGTGCGGTGTGCCCAGGGGCAGGCGTAAGACACATACAGGTGATAGCGGCCGCTTTCGGCCGTGAAGCCGCCTTGCCCGGACGGCCCGGCGCTGCCGTCGGGCGTGATCCAGTTGCGGTACTGGCTGGCCGATCGCTCGAAGCGCCCGCCGGTGCTCTCCGTGTCGTACCACCGGTCTTGCCACTTGCCGTCTACCAGCAATCCCATGGCCGCCTCCTTGCGTGTGCGTGGGCGAGCGTGGAAGCTCTCCACTTGGAAGCACCATTGAAGCACGCTGTCGCCCGCGACGCATGCCATCGGCGTACAGTTGGAGCATGCGCGTTCCCGATGACATGACGCTCGATGGCCATGCGCGGCGCCGCGATGAATATCCGGAGCATCCGCACTTGCCTGGGGTGAAACTGCTGCCGCGCGCTGCGCGCCGCCATCTGCAGCGGCAGGTGCTGGCGGTGTTGAGCCGCGATGCGCCGGCGCCCGATTACGACGCGCCGCTGGGCGATCCCGGACTGTTCGGACCGGACAGCGCGACCTGGAAGGTCCACGCGGATTTTCCCAGCATGATGGCGGGTGGTTTGGCTTCGCTGATGTTGCAGGCTCTGCACCCGCTGGCGTTGGCGGGCGTATGGGATCATTCCGCGTTCCGCACCGACACGCTCGGCCGTTTGCGCAACACCACGGCATTCGTCGGGCGCACGACCTACGCGCCGCGGGCGCCTGCCGAGGCGGCCATCGAACACGTCCGCGTGATCCACCACGCCGTGCGCGGCATCGCGGCCGATGGGCGTCCGTACAGCGCGGACGATCCACACCTTCTCAACTGGGTGCATTGCGCCGGATGCTGGTGCTTCCTGCGCGCGTATGAAACCTTCTGCCACGCGCGCATTCCGCGCGCGATGCAGGATCGCTATCTGGCGGAGATGGCGCGGATCGCCGAAGCGCTGGGCGCGTACGATGTTCCCCGATCGGCGGCGGGACTGGACGCCTTCTTTGCACAGGTGCGCCCCGAACTGGTATTCGACGCACGCACCCGCGAGACGCTGCGCATCCTGGGTGCCATTCGACTGCCGATTCCGTTCGCGGGCTTCAGCCGCGACCTGTTCCTCGGCGCCGCGGCCGCGTTGTTGCCTTCGTGGGCGCTGGACCTGATGGAACGTTCGAGCCTGCGGCGCTTGCGCGACCGCGGGGCCGCGCGCGCGTTGCAGTTGATCGCGCCCAGCGTGCGCGACGCGATGGCCGAAGGCGGGCTTGCCTGGCGTGCCTGCCGGCGCACGGGCGCGGATTACGCGGCGTTGTACAAGTGGGAAAGGTAGGGCGGTGTCGACCCGCCGGTGCTGTGGGGACGCGGATCGATGGCGGGATGCGCCGCGCTGCTCCCGTCCTGCGACACTTTTCGAATGCCGCATCACGGAACCCACTCTTTGCGCTGGTCAAGCGCTCCGACTTTTTCCTTCTTCGGCGGCCTTCTGCAGATCTGAATCCGAGAGCATCCGCGTGTCGGGGTCGCTCGTGTCCCTGCCGGGAGCGAAGCGAAGTCGTTCCATGTACGGGGTCGGTTGCTTGCGCCGGTAGTCGGCAAACTCCTTCGCGTAGTAGGCACGCGCCTCATCCACGCTCTTGCTGCCGCGCACGATGTCATCCACGAGATTCAATGCGAGGAAATTCGCCTGCTCGTCATGGCAGCGTGCCGACACTTCGCCGGCGGTGCGCTCGACAATGACGCTGCCATCGAACGCGGCCAGGTCCGAGACTTTTTCTGGCGGCACGTGGTAGTCGATGACGGATTCGACGGAATCGTAGTGCGGCGCCGGGAAGTTGTGCCGGAAGAATGTCTTCTGGGCGATGATGCGCTTCCAGGGCCCCACTTTGTACCAGGTCAGCCGGTTCTCGCTCGCTTCTTGCGGCTCGCCGTAGCGATCCAGAACGAGTTGCGCCGCTTCCTTCGATTCCGAGGGCCAACCCCGGACGAATCCTGAACCCGTTGTCATGGTCATTCTCCGATCCGCGCAAAACCTGCAGGCTTCGTTCTGAGGCCTACTCGTGATCCGGGCAGATTGTGGTTCCCGGCGGCACGCTGATCGTGCGCACCGTCTGGTCAGGAGGATGGTCCGCCATAACGCGGACCTTCAGCCGACTTCCTTCGCTCGTCCGAGTCCGATCTGTCCATGATCCCGTGCAATGGGTTCCAGTCTACGTCCTCAGCGTGAACGGATGCCTTCTCTGACGCTGCACCGGCCGCGCTCGCGCAGCCACGCGTGCGCGGTATCGCCGTCCAAGGGCTTGGCGAAGAAGAAGCCCTGCGCCTGGTCGCATTGCAACTCCGCCAGCGCGCGCGCTTGCGCTTCGGTTTCGACGCCTTCGGCCACGGTGGTGAGCTGCAGTTCCTTGCCGAGTCCAATGGTGGTGGCGACGATCTTCCGCGCTTCCTCGGATGCGAGCATCGCCGAGACGAAGGACTTGTCTATCTTGATTTCGGAAAACGGCAATTGTGCGAGTTGCACCAGCGAGGAGTAGCCGGTGCCGAAGTCGTCGATGCTGAGCTGGAAGCCCTTCAGCCGAACCCGCGTCAGGATATCGAGCAGTTCGGCCGTGCGCCGGGCGGCGGTGGTCTCCGTCAGCTCCAGGATGATGCGGGCCGGAGCCACCTGGAACAGGTTGCATTGCCGATGCAGCATATCGGTGAAGCTCACATCGGTGAGGCTGCCGCCGGAGATGTTGATCGCCAGCGCCAGCGTGTCGTCGTGCGCAAGCTCGGCGAACCAGGTCAGGCCTGCCTCAATGACGCGGACGGTGAGCAGGTTCATGTTGCCGGATTGCTCGATCAACGGCAGGAACCGGCCGGGCGGCAGCAGGCCGAGTGCCGGATGTTGCCAGCGCACCAGTGCCTCCACGCCGGCGGGCCGGCCGCTGGCGAGATGGACCTTCGGCTGGTAATGCAGCACGAACTGGCCGTTGCGCAACCCGGGCCCGATGTCGTCCGGCGAGACTTCACGATCGGCTGCCGCGGCAGGTTCGGCATGGGGCTGGTCTTGCGCATTCGCATCCAGCAGCGCGCGCAATTCCGCCGGCTTGAACGGCTTGGGCAGGATCCCGGTGATGCGCAGGCCGCGCTCAATCCCGACCCGCTGCGCCGATTCCAGCACCTTCGTCCCCATTCCGCTCATCATGATGATGTTGGCGCGGCAGCCGCCCGCCGCCAGGTTGCGCAGCACCTCTACGCCATCCATGCCGGGCATCAGCAGGTCGATGATGATGTGGCTGGGCGCGAAGCTTGCAACATCGGCGAAAAAAGCCGCGGCCGATTCCGACATCTGCACGGTGAAGCCATGCCGCTTGGCTGCAAATGCCACTGTCTGGGCGACGGCGGCTTCGTCGTCGAGGATCAGCAGTCGTCGCGAGCGCTCCGCTTTCATCAGGTGCCACCGCCCTTTGATTGTTCCCCGCCCAGCACCGCACGGATCTTGGCCGCCAGCTCCGGCTTCCGGTACGGCTTGTGCAGCAGATTGACGCCGGGGTCCACGCGACCGTGGTGGATGATCGCGTTCTCGGTGTAGCCGGAGGTATACAGCACGGGCAAGCCGGGTCGCAGCGCGTGCGCGGCTTCGGCCAGCTTGGGGCCGGTCATGCCGCCGGGCATGATCACGTCGGTGAACAGGAGGTCGCAGGGAATGTTCTTGCGCAACAGTTCCAGTGCCTCCGGCCCGTTGCTCGCGGCGACGACGAGGTAACCGAGACTTTCCAGCAACTGCATGGCGTGCACCCGCACCAGGTCGTCGTCCTCCACCAGCAGGATGCGCTCGCCGCGACCCGCGACATTGGCCGGTTCGACGACCGCGCCCGCTTCGCCCGGGCCGCGGGCCTGGCGCAGGTACAGCGTGACGACGGTGCCGTGGCCGAGTTCCGAATAGATCGCCACATGGCCGCCCGATTGCTTGACGAACCCGTACACCATGCTGAGGCCCAGACCGGTGCCCTTGCCGCGGGCCTTGGTGGTGAAAAACGGTTCGAATGCGCGCGTCACGTCCGCGGCGCTCATTCCGGTGCCAGTGTCGGATATCGAAATCCGGACGTAGTCACCTGGCACCACGTCGACGCGCTGCTGGGTGTAGCTCTCGTCCAGGATCACGTTGCCGGTTTCGATCATCAGCCTGCCGCCGCCTGGCATCGCGTCGCGTGCGTTGATGCACAGGTTCAGCAGCGCCGATTCGAACTGGGTCGGGTCCACCGACACCCTGGCGACGTCGGCCGCGTGCTCCACCGCAAACTCGATGTTTTCGCCCAGGGTCCGTCGCAGCAGGTTGCGCATGCCGTCTATCAGCTTGTCCGGCCGGACCGTCCTGGGCTCCAGTGCCTGCCGGCGCGCGAAGGCGAGGAGGTGGCTGGTGAGTTCCGCACCGCGTTCACCGGCCGTGCGGATCATTTCCACGAGCGGAAGCATTTCCGGCCGGTCCGCAAGCTCCTCCGCCAGCGTGTCGGCGTTGCC
>DATCSF010000262.1:0-10620 GCA_036568625.1 Rhodanobacteraceae bacterium
AAGGAGATGAAGCCATTCCCGATGCTGGGTCAGGATGGGTGGCTTGTGACTGTGTGCGTGATGCGATACCTCGACGAATCCGATCGTGAACTCGACCTGCGGGTTCTGGTGACGCCACGCGTGTGGAAGGAATCGCGGCCACCGCGCGTCGGCGAGGACGTACACGGTACGTTGTGGTTACAGGGGTATCTTTGGTCGCCGCCCGCAAGGACCGAATAATCCTTCGGGACCGGACAGCAACGTGGCGGCGCAAGTTGAATTCTTACAATCCATCGAAATAACTTTACAATCGGCCGTGCAAACCTTACAGTCGGCGCATGCCCCGCCCCGACCGTTCCGCCGAAATCGACGCCGCACTGCTGGCGCACGTCGAGAAACATCCGCATGATCTGGTCGCGGTCGTCGGTACGGCACTGGGCCTCACCCGACAGACCGTGGTCGCGCGCGCGCGCGCGTTGATCAAGGCCGGCTATCTCGCCAAGTCCGGCACCACCCGTCCCACTTACAGCCTGGGACCCAGCCGGCGCGCGGTGTTCACGCACGTACTGCGCGGACTGGATGAAGGCCGCGTGTGGCTGCACGATGTTGCACCAGTGCTGCGCGGGCTGCCGGCGAATGTGATCGAAATCTGCCATCACGGCCTCACCGAGATGGTTAACAACGCGATCGACCATTCCGGCGGCTCCCACCTGCGTGCATTCGTGGATCGCACGCGGGAAATGGTGACACTGATGGTGTCCGATGATGGCATGGGCATTTTCCGCAAGATCACCGCGGCGCTCGCCCTTCCCGACGAACGCCTTGCCTTGCTGGAACTGTCCAAAGGCAAGCTGACCACCGACCCGCGCCGTCATACCGGTGAAGGCGTTTTCTTCACCTCGCGCATGTTCGACCGCTTCCAGATTGCATCGGGGGGATTGGTGTTCGATCACGATGATGCGCAAGTTGACGATCTGCTGGACGACATCGAACCGCGTTACGCACGGCGCGGCACCACCGTGTTGATGGAAATCGCAACGAAATCGAAGCGCACCGCGAAACAAGTGTTCGACAGGTTTTCCAGCGGCCCCGATGACTACGCATTTGCAAAGACCGTGGTGCCGGTGCGACTCGCCAGGGTCGGCGACGAAAATCTGGTATCGCGTTCGCAGGCCAAGCGCTTGGTGCAGCGCGTTGAGCGCTTCCGGACCGTTGTGCTCGACTTCGCAGGTGTTGCCAGCATCGGTCAGGCGTTCGCGGACGAGGTGTTCCGCGTGTTCGCCAATGCGCACCCGGACGTGGAATTGGTTCCGATGCACGCGACCCCGACGGTGCAGCAGATGATCCGTCGCGCAGAAGTGGCGCGCGCCGAGGGCAGCATCTGAAACACGCTTTGCCCGTCATTGCGGCGCAGCTCCCGCAGGGCGGGAGGAGCGCAGCGCATCCCGCCGTTTCGCATGTTCGATCGCGGCGGGATTCGCCGCTGCGCGGCTGCTCCCGCCCTGCGCCCCATGCGACATTTGGTTACCATGCCCGCTCGACCGACCGCTTGCACTGACCGGCCATGCCTATCCTGATCCTGGGCCTCGTGATTTTTCTTGGCGCGCACTCGGTGCGGATCTTCGCCGACGGCTGGCGCACGCGGATGGTTGCGCGCATCGGCCTGAAGCCCTGGAAGGCAGGGTACGCGCTGGTATCGCTGATCGGCTTCGCGCTGCTGGTGTACGGCTTCGGATTGGCGCGGCACGCGCCCGTGCCGCTGTATGTGCCGCCGTTCGCGCTCAAGCACTTGAATGCGCTGTTCACCCTGATCGCGCTGGTGCTGTTCTTCGCCTCGCACGCGCCGCCCAATCACTTCCGCGCGTGGCTGCACCACCCCATGGCGGCGGGCGTGGCGGTGTGGGCGGCCGGACACCTGATGGCGACCGGTTTTCTGCACGACGTGGTGCTGTTCGGCGCGCTTCTGGTGTGGGCGGTTGCCGATTTCATCGCCGGCCGCCGGCGCGACCGTGCGGAAAACATCCAGTACCCCGCCGGCACCGCCAGGGGCGATATCGGCGCGGTGGTGATCGGCCTTGTCGTGTGGGCGCTGTTCGCGTTCTGGCTGCACGGGCTGCTGATCGGAGTGAAGCCATTGGTTTGATGGAACCATTCAGGTCCGCGCGTATCCAATCCAGGTAGTTCCAGGCTCTCGGGGGCGATGTGACTCGGCACAATTCGGCAACCGGCAAGATCGCAGGCGCGATCGTGGTGATCGTCATCGTTGCGGTGGCGGCGTGGTGGTATTTCACGCGCATGCCGGGCGTGGACTTTTCGCGCCATGGCCCCGAGCCGTCCGCGCCGGCCAAGCCCAGCACCGCGCCGGCACCGATCGAGCATCCCATCAATGAAGCACAAACCGGCCCCGCGCCCGCCACCACCGCGCCGCTGCCGCCGCTCGACAGCAGCGATGACGCCGCGGTCAAGGCGTTGGCGGCGATTCCGGGCGCGGAAGGGTTGTCGGAGCTCCTGCTTGCGCGCGGGTTGATTCCGCACATCGTCGCCACCGTGGATGCACTGCCTCGTCGCAGCATCGGCGCCAGCATCCTGCCGATGCGCACGCCCAAGGGCGTGTTCACGCCGGATACCCGGGACAACCAGTCGGTGCTGGATGCGAAAAACTACGCTCGCTACGAGCCGTACATGAAAATCGTCGAGGCGGTGGACCCGCGCACGCTGGTGACCTGGTACGTGCACTGGTATCCATTGTTCCAGGAGGCGTATCGCCAGCTCGGCTATCCGCAGGGTTATTTCAACGATCGGTTGATCCAGGCGATCAACGACATGCTGGCGGCGCCCAACGCGCGCCCGCCGGTGGCGCTGGTGATGAAGCCGGATGGCCATTACGCGTTCGCCGATCCCACCTGGGAATCGCTGTCGGTCGGCCAGAAGCTGATGATCCGCATTGGCCCCGAGCACGAGCGCACGCTGAAATCGAAACTGCGCAGCATCCGCGCGCTGCTGTTGGGCAAGGCGCCGCAGTTCCATGCCGCGGCACCGGCACAGCCGGCGCCGTCCCCCTCGCAATCTTGAATGCCGCGACCCTGGTGTTCCTTCTTGCCGGTCACACCACGCAAGTGCGAACCCTCGCCGGCCCCTGACGGGGAGCGCTACGCGCCCGGCTTGCGGCCGCCTCTCCCGCAGGGAGCGGGGAGCATCAGAAGCGCAGCGTCGTTTGTCCCTGCGATACGCCTTCCGGCCCGAAGCGGCGTTCGATGATCCACCCGCCACCTGCGCGATCCAGCGCGATCAGCGTGGTTGCGCGGGTGCCGTAGAGCGCCCCGCGGACAAACAACGGCGACAGTTGCCGTTCGCGTTGGATGCCGACGCCGGTGTCCGGCAATTCGGCATCCGGTGCGATCGTTGCATCGGCAAGCGCTTCGAACAATGGCGTGAAATCGTCATTGCCCGAATTCATCCAATCGCGCAGCGCCGCAGTTGCACCCACTACCTTGGGCCAGGACGCATCCAGATCGCCGTTCGACAAGCCGTGCACGCCCGCGGCGATCTCGCGCACACGCACGTCCGGATGGTTGGACACGAAACGCGCGGCGTCGCGATCGAACACCAGCAGATTGAAAGGACGATGGCGCACGGCGCCCGTTTCCAGGGCGGCGGCATGCCGCGCCGCCGAATCGGTGCCGCGCAGGAAGTCGCTGACCAGCCAGCCGCGCGAAGCGCCGTCCTTCGATGCACGGGGATCACGCACGTTGGTCACCACCGCCACGCGTTCCGGCTCGCGCACACCCATCCAGGTGCCGCCTGCTTCCAGATCGCGTCCCGCCAAAACGCCCGGCGCGTCCGCCCAGCGCGTCAGCGGCGCGGACGGCCGCGCGTGCGCCTCGTCGCGGTTGCCGATCAGCAGCAGGCGCCAGCGCGGATGGAGGTTCCAGGCAAGGGCAATGACACACATGTTGACAGCCTAGCGCAGGAAACAGCCGCAACGATGTGCCAAACCGTGCGCCGCGGCCTGTCGTGCCGTTGTCCGGATGCTAGACTCGACTGGACCTGCCGAGTATGGACAAGGGGCCGGCATGAGAACCAAGCTCTCGCAAGTTTCGGTGCTGGTGGTCGAGGACCACGACTTCCAGCGCCAGGTGGCGATGCGGCTGTTGCAGCAGATTGGCGTAGGCAACGTGCTGGATGCCGCGGACGGTCGCAGCGCACTGCTCACGCTCGGCCAGCAGGAACGCCCGGTGGACGTGGTGCTGGTGGACCTTGATCTGCCGCACATGGATGGCATCGAGTTCATCGGCCACGTCGCGCGCGAGCAGTTGGCCAATGCGGTAGTGGTGCTGACCGCGCTCGACCCCGCCCTGCTCAACACCGTTCGCATCATGGCGCGGGCGTCTGGCATGCGCGTGCTGGGCACGGTCGAGAAACCGCTGACGCAGGCCAAGCTCGCGGAAGTGATCGACCTGTATTTCACGGCCGATCTGCTGGCCGACGAAGATCCACACCCCTACATCGACCAGGGCCTGCTGGCGGAGGCGCTGGCGAACGATGCGTTCGAGGCATGGTTCATGCCGCAGGTCGCGATCGACAGCGGCTTCGTCACCGGCGTGGAAGCGCTGGCGCGCTGGTCGTTGAACGGCTGCGCGGTGCCGCCCGCGCGGTTCATTCCCGAACTGGAACGTTCGGGCCTGATCGACGCGCTGACCGAACGCATGCTTGCACAAACCTGCCGCTGGCGGCAGCGCTGGCGCGAAGCCGGCATGCAGCTCCGCGTGTCGGTGAACGTGTCGATGCACAACCTCGACGACACCGCCGCGGCCGATCGCTACCAGGCCATCGTGCAGGCCGCGGGCGTGGATCCGCACGACGTCACGCTGGAGATCACCGAGTCGGCGGTGATGCACGAAGCCGCGCAGGTACTGAACGTGCTGGCGCGCCTGCGCCTGAAGGGCTTCGGATTGTCGGTGGACGATTTCGGCACCGGCTGGTCCTCGCTGTCGCAACTGGCGCAACTGCCGGTCACCGAACTCAAGATCGACCGGGGCTTCATCAACGGCGCCGCCGCCGACGCCCGCCACCGCGCAGTGGTCGAGGCCAGCGTCGAACTCGGCCGCAAGCTGAAACTGACGACCGTTGCCGAAGGCGTGCGCAGCGTCGACGAATGGCAGATGCTGGCCGAACTGGGCTGCAGCCGCGCACAAGGCGAATTGATCGGCATGGCGGTACCCGGCGACCAGCTCGGCGCCGCGATCGAGAAGTGGCGACGTCGGCAGCCATGAGGCGCCGCTTCTGGACCGTCCGTCGTCAGCTCCTGCTGCTGTTCGGCGTGATGCTGGTCGCAGCCGGTTGCGTGCTGGCGCTGGACGCGATCTACCAGCGCAACCACGAGGCCACGCTGAACCGCCTGTACGACAACGCGCTGGGTGGCCAGTCGCAGGTGAAGGCGCTGAACGATGCCTACGGCATCAACATCATTGGCGTCACCTTCAAGGTGCGCAACGGATTGATGACCTTCGACCAGGGCCTCGCCGCGGTCGAGGCCGCGCAAAAACGCATCATGCAGGCGTTCGCGGCGCTCGAATCGGAAAGCATGCCGCCGCGGCAACGCGAATTGCTGGTTGCGATCCAGCGCGAGCGCGAGCCCGCCGACAAGTCCGTCGCGGCGCTGCACGAGCAATTGGCCGCGCACAGCGTCGATGGCTTGGGACGCTTCGCCGACACCCGATTGTTTCCCGCGCTGGATCCGCTGTTGAGCGACCTGGGGCTGATGGCCGACTTGAAGATCCTCGACGCGCAGGCGCAATTGCACGATGACCACGTGCACGCGCTGCGGCTGAACGCCTGGCGCATCGGGCTGTCGCTGGCCGCGCTGGTGATCGTGCTGGTGGCCGGCCGCGCGGTGCTGCGCAACGTGTACGGCGGCATCGAGCAACTGGTGCGGATGGCGCGCGGCATGCGCGAAGGCGACTACGACGTGCCTGCCGGCCTGCCGGTG
Organism: Rhodanobacteraceae bacterium; assembly: GCA_036568625.1. Lineage (GTDB taxonomy): Bacteria > Pseudomonadota > Gammaproteobacteria > Xanthomonadales > Rhodanobacteraceae > 66-474. The sequence continues at coordinate 5,969 of DATCSF010000262.1, forward strand.
CGCGGCGAAACGCGCCAGGTCGTCGACGGCTTCATCGAAATGCGCGAAGAGGTGAAGCGCAAGGATGCCGCGTTGCGGATGAGTGAAGCGCGCGCGCACGAGGCCAACCGTGCCAAGAGCGCATTCCTCGCGGCGATGAGCCACGAAATCCGCACGCCGATGATCGGCATCACCGGCATGCTGGAACTGCTGGAACACACCCGGCTGGACGCCGAGCAGCGGCGCAGCGTCGCCATCGTGCAAAGCTCGGCGCAAAGCCTGCTGCAGATCATCGGGGACATTCTGGATTTCTCCAAGATCGAAGCCGGCCGGATGGACCTTGCGCCGCGCGACATCGACTTGCGCCGGCTCATCGAGCACGCGATCGGCAATTACCTCGGCATCGCGTCCAGCAAGGGCCTGACGCTGGAACTCGCGATCGACGACGACCTCGCGCCCGCCTACGTCGCCGATCCGCTGCGGCTGCGGCAGATTCTTTCCAACTTCCTTTCCAATGCGCTGAAATTCACCCGCACCGGCGGCGTCATCGTCCGTGCCGAACGCCTCGCCGTGCTCGAGGACGGCCGCGAACGCATCGCCCTGCGCGTGCGCGATTCGGGCATCGGCATCAGCGATGAACAACGCGGGCTTTTGTTCCAGCCGTTCTCGCAGGCCGAAAGCGGCACCGCGCGCGCTTTCGGCGGCACCGGCCTGGGCCTTGCGATTTGCCGGCAACTGGCCGACCTGATGGATGGCGTGATCGAGCTTGCCAGCAAACCGGGCGTCGGCAGCACCTTCAGCCTGGTGCTGCCGCTCGCGAAGGGCGATCCCGCCAGACTGGAACCCGAAGGCGGCAGCGCGCCGGAGGAGGATTTCCCCACGCGGCCGCTGCCCGGCGTGGAAGCCGCGCGGCGCGAGCACAGCCTGGTGCTGGTGGTGGACGACCACGCCACCAATCGCGAGGTGCTGACGCGCCAGCTCGCGCGCGCGGGGTTTGCCTGCGAAACCGCGGCGGACGGCGAGGAAGGCCTGCGCCGCTGGCGCACCGGCGACTATGCGCTGGTGCTCACCGACATCCACATGCCCAGGATGGACGGCTACCAGTTGACTGCCGCGATCCGCAAGGCCGAGCGCCAGGAACGCAGCGAGCGCACACCCATCATCGCGATCACCGCCAACGTCAGCAAGGGCGAGGCCGAGCACTGCATCGCGATGGGCATGGATGCATTCCTCGGCAAGCCACTGCGGATCGCGCAACTGTCTGCGCAGCTTCGGCGCTGGCTGCCGCACGTGGCATTTCCTGCGGGTGTGGACGCGCCGGCAAACGAAGCGCCGACGGCAGCCCACGCGATCGCCGACGATGATGTCCTGTCCGCGCCGGCCGCGCCCGTGGACCGCGCGGTGCTGGGTGAAATCGCGGGCCACGACACGACCCTCGCGCGCAACCTGCTCAACGATTTCCTGGCCGCGATCCGCACGGACCTGGCCGGCCTGCGCGCCGCGCAGGCCGCCGGCGACATGCCCGAGGCGACCCGCCAGGCCCATCGCATCAAGGGCGCCGCTGCGCTGGTCGGCGCACGCGACGTGCAGCAGGCAGCCCTCGCTGCCGAAGCGGCGGGACGCGCGGACGACGCCGGAGCCTTCGAACACGCCTCGCGCGCGTTGGATCGGGCGATCGATGTGCTGGCGTTGTGGATCGAGCACTGACTTTGCGATCATCCGTGATCGCTGCATCGCCAACCCTTCCATTCGATCCCTGTCACGCCGGCCATGATGGTTCAGAATGGCCCTCCACGGCCTGGCTTCTCATGACAGCCGCTCTGAAACTCGCGGTGCAGCGACGCGAGTTTTGAGGAAATGCGGCGATAATCGCCGCACATGCAATCCTCGATTTTCCCATTGCGACGATTTGTGCCGGCTGTGGCGCTGTGCGCGACGATGGCCGTCGTCGGCGCCGTCCGCGCCGACGCGCCGCCCTCGTCGGCCCCAGCGGCGCACGCCGAGCGCGAAGCCGCGGCCAAGGCCCAACTCGCCGAGGTGCGGGCGGAAATCGCGAAGATCGCCGAGGCGCAGCACGCGACTGCCGCGAAGCGCGACGCGATCGACGCGAAATTGGCCGGACAGGCCGCACAACTCAACCAGATCGCCAACGCCGTGCGCGACACAGATGCGGCCATCGCGGCGAAAGCGGCTTCGCTGGATGAGTTGGAACAGCAACGCGCGCAACTCGAACAGAAGCTTTCGGGCCAGCGCGCCGCGCTGGCGGATCTGCTGCGGGCGGCCTACACGCTGGATCGCGGCAGCGACCTGTCGCTGCTGCTGGGCGACGACGACATCGCGAGGATCGACCGCGCATTGGCCTATTCGCGTTACTTCCAGCGGGATCGCGTCGCGCGCATACGCGCACTGCTGGGCGAAGCCGCGCACCTCGACAATCTCAAGGCGTCGATCGGAACCGAAACCGCGGCGCTGCAGCGGCAGCGCGAGCAGCGCAAGGCGCAAGCCGCGCAACTCGAACAGGCACGTGCGGCGCAGCAAAAGCTGCTGGCCGACGCCGACGCGCAAATCGCGCAACAGAAGGACAGGATCGCGGCGCTGCAGCGCGACGCCGACGCGCTGAACGAACTGCTGAAGCAATTGCAGAACGTGTTCGCCGACATCCCCGCGGAACTCGGCAGAAGCGTGCCGTTCGCGCAACTGCGCGGCAAGCTTGCCTGGCCCGTCGCTGGCAAGTCGCACGCCGGCACCGGAACGCTGGCGCAGGGCATCGTGATTGCCGCGAAACCCGGTGCCGAGGTGCACGCCATCGCCTACGGGCGCGTGGCCTGGGCCAATTTCATGCGCGGCTACGGCATGCTGGTGATCATCGACCACGGCGACGGCTGGATGAGCCTGTACGGCGGCAACGAAGCCGCGTTGGTCGAAGCGGGCGACTGGGTGAAGCCCGGCCAGCCCGTCGCGACGATCGGGCGCGATCCCGAACAGGGTGGCGCCTGGTTCGGCTTGCGCCGCGATGGCAAACCGGTCGACCCGCAAGGCTGGTTTGCGGCGAAACGTTGATGCAAGGCGAACCGCCTACAATGAACCGCCGCGCCCGCGCGCGGTCATGATTCGTATCGACTTGCATGGTGTCGCGATGATTCTGAATTCACAAGGCTGGCTTGGCTGCGCGTTGTTCTTCTGCACCGGCCTGGCGTTCGCCGCACCGCCACCGCGAACACCGCATCCGGCACCGGCGCCGGCGGCCAGCGTTGCCACCCCGGCCGAGGCATCCTCGATCGCCAACGCCGCCGGCGACGTGCCAAGCCTCGAGGAAATCCAGACGTTCACGCGTGCATTCGAGCTGATCAAGCAGGCCTACGTCGATCGGATCAGCGACCAGCAACTGATGCGATCCGCGATACGCGGGATGCTCTCAGGGTTGGACCCGCACAGCGAATTCCTGGACAAACGCGAACTCACGAGCCTGAACGAAGACACCTCGGGCGCGTATTCCGGGCTCGGCATCGAGGTGGCCGAGGTGAACCATCAGTTGGTGATCGTCGCGCCGCTGGACGGAGGACCGGCCCAGCGCGCCGGCGTGCTTGCGGGGGACGTCATCGAGGCGATCGACGGCATCGCGGTACAGCCGGACGCGATCGACGCTGCGATGAAGCAATTGCGCGGACCGATCGGTTCCAAAATCACCCTGACCATCCTGCATCCTGCCGCCGACAAACCGACGACGATTCCGCTGGTGCGCGAACGCATCCACGTGGCCAGCGTCACCACCCGCATGCTGGAACCGGGCTACGCGTACGTGCGCATCAGCGAGTTCCAGGAAGACACCACCAACGAATTGACGGACGCCATCGACAGGCTGGAAAAGCAGCACGGCCCGTTGCGCGGCGCGGTGCTGGATTTGCGGTCCAATCCGGGCGGGCTGGTGACCAGCGCGGTCGGCGTCGCCGACGATTTCCTGGATTCGGGATTGATCGTCAGCACGCGCGGCCGGCTGCCGCAATCGGATCTCAAGTTCAGCGCGATGCCGGGCGACCTGTTGAACGGCGCGCCGATGATCGTGCTGGTCGACAACGGCACCGCGTCGGCGGCGGAGATCGTCACCGGCGCGCTGAAAGATCATCACCGCGCGCTGGTGATGGGCCGGCGCACCTTTGGCAAGGGTTCGGTGCAAACCATCCTGCCGGTCGGCAACGGCGATGCGCTGAAGTTGACGACCGCGCGCTATTACACGCCCGACGGCACCTCGATCCAGGTGGCAGGCATCACGCCGGACATCGCGCTCGGCAATGTCACGGTGCAGGCCGATCGCAATCCCACGCTCGGCGACGACGAGCACGAAGGCGACCTGCCCAACCACCTGGCCGGCAGCAAGGTCGCGGCAGCGCCCGACACCGGCGAACTTGCGATCAAGGATTACGCGCTGTCGGAGGCCTTGCACGTGTTGAAGGGGCTCGCGCTGGCGCGGCACACGGCGGCGCCTGCACCTGTATCCGACACGCATTGAGCCCGTCCTTTCGGCGATTTCCGCGCGGAGCGGGGGTCGCGGAAAGTCAGCCACGGAGATATTGACCACCGGCGGCCTCGAGCGCCGTTGCGGTCTCGTCGGCCCGGGACGGTCGCATCGATGGTGTGCGCGGCGAAACGGCGATCAGGGACGATCGCACAACACC
>DATCSF010000263.1:0-8964 GCA_036568625.1 Rhodanobacteraceae bacterium
TTGCCGCGCCGCTGATCTATCAGGATGCCGCGTCGCATTATTCGACCGACTTCCACGACGTGACCTCGGGCAACAACAATGGCGAAACCGCGGCCGTGGGGTGGGATTACTGCACCGGCTTCGGTTCCATCGATATCGCGAGCTTCGTCTCCAATGTGGCCGGCGGCGGATCTTCGCCACCGCCTCCGCCACCACCGCCGAGCGGGACGTTTTCCAACAACACGGTGTACACGATTCAGGACAACGGCGACGTCACCAGTCCGATCCCGGTGACCGGCGAATCGGGCAACGCGCCGACCAACCTCGCCGTGTACGTCAACATCACGCACAACTGGTCGGGTGACCTCGAGATCGTGCTGTACGCGCCCAACGGGTCGTACGCGATCCTGCAGTACCCCGACTACAACAACGATGGCAACATCAGCACCACTTACACCGTCGACGCCTCGTCCGTGCAGGCCGACGGGACCTGGAAACTGCGCGTGATCGATGATGATCCGTGGTATTCGGGTGATTACGGTACCTTGAACGACTGGAGCCTCACGTTCTGAGGTTGCTTGCGAGGAAGCGAATCGCCGATTGTTTTGCATGACGGTTCGTGGCGAGCCTCGGGCCCGGTCGGTTCCGGCCGGGCCCTTTTCTTGTCTGGCGAGACGTTGGGCAGTACGCCCCTTTCATGAATGGCTGCTGTCTCGCGTCTGATGCGTTGCAGCGTGACATTCGTTTGCGGCCAGCGCTAGGTTACGACGGCTTGCATGCGTGAGGGCGCGTGCAGGTGATCTGAGGATGTCGAGCTTCATGCTCGTGCATTTCACGCGGATGCCGAACCAACGTGGCGCGGGGAGATTGGGCCGGCCGACTGTTTCGTTTCCGTAATGCACGCGAGAGCCTGCGCGCTCGATCACATTTCGTGCACACCCGAGGAGACTTCGATGTCATACAAGTTGCATTTGAAGAGTTTGGCCGTTGCTCTGGGCCTCACCGCCCTCGCGCTGACCTGTGCCGCGGCGCCTGCCGGCACCAGGATGGTGGCGCATGCCACTGCATTGCACGCCGGTGACGCGGTGACGGGGCCGATGTTGCTGGCCCAGCCGCTGCGCGTGTCGGTTTCGTTGCAATTGCGCAACCAGGCGCAATTGCAGGCTTTCATTGCCAATCCAGATCACCCCAACCTGACGCCCGCCCAGTTCACCGCGCAGTACGGCCCGAGCGAAGCGGACGCCAATGCCGTCGCGGCCTGGCTCAAGCAGCATGGCTTCTCCGACGTCAGCGTCTCGTCCAATCGCCTGCTGGTTTCCGCGACCGCGCCCGCAGCTGTCGTGCAGTCCGCGTTCCATACGAGCATGGTGCGCGTGCACACGCATGATGGCCGCAGCGCCTATGCCAATTCCAGCGACGCGGCGGTTCCGATCTCGCTGCACGGCGTGAGCGGGGTACTCGGGCTGCAGACGGTGCATCAGCCGCACCGCATCGGACATGTGATGAAGGGCAAGCCCGGCAGTGGTGGCGGCGGTTCGGTTATCGGCCACAACCCGACCCAGTTCCCGTCGATCTACGGCGGCACCGGCCTGCCGACCGCAGCCGGCGTGACCGTCGGCATCATCTCGAATGGCGACCTCACCCAGTCGATCAGGGACCTCAATACCTTCACTTCGCAGAACGGTCTTGCTGCGGTGACGACGCAGATCGTCAACACCGACGGCACCGGTACCGACACCAGCGGCACGGCCGAGTGGGATCTCGACAGCCAGGACATCGTGGGGATGGGCGGCGGTCAGGTCGGCAAGATCGTCTTCTACAACATCCCGACGCTGGCGAACTCGAGCATGGTGGATGATTTCAACACCGTGGTGAGCGCGAACACGGCCAAGGTCATCAACGTGTCGCTGGGTGAGTGCGAGACTTACGCCAAGCAGGATGGTTCTGCCGCGGCCGCCGACGCGCTGTTCCAGCAAGCCGATGCGCAGGGCCAGACTTTCTCCGTGTCGTCGGGTGACTCCGGTTCCAACGAATGCAGTGGCAGTCCGAGAGGCACCACGCCGAGCTGGCCGGCCAGCTCGCCCTACGTGGTGGCGGTGGGCGGCACCACGCTGAATGCGACCGCCACCACCTGGCAGGGCGAGACCGTGTGGTCTGATACGGGTGGCAGCCCCAGCAGCTTCGAGCCGATCCCCAGCTGGCAGGTGGGTGTGGGACAAAATGCCGGCAGCCAGCACCGCGGCGTGCCCGACATCGCGTTCGATGCCGATCCGTACAGCGGTGCCATCATCGTCGTCAACGGCAGCCCGGCGCAGTACGGCGGCACCAGCCTGTCCTCGCCACTGTTCGTCGGTTTCTGGGCGCGCATGATCGCCGCCAGGGGCACCGGCATCGGCTTCGCCGCACCGAAGCTCTACCAGTTGCCGGCCTCGGCGTTCCATGACGTGACTTCCGGCAACAACGGCGGCGAAAGCGCGGCGCCGGGTTGGGATTACACCACCGGCTTCGGCAGCATCATCATGAGTCAGGCGGCCGCGTCGCTCTGACCCCAACGTACGGTTGCGATGTCGAGCCCGGCGCATGCCGGGCTCTTTTTGGGCGGGATGCGTGGTTTGCCGCTACAGCGCTTCCTCGAAGCGGTTGGCCTTGCGGTTCTTGCGGACGTGCGCCGGGTCCCAGATGCGTCCGTTCATGGCAATCCACACGCCGTCGCCCAGGATTTGCACCGCGCCTACCGCGCAGCCGATGTTGAACACCGCATCCGAACCCTGGAAGCGTGCCGGGTTCAGCGCGCCGGTCAGCACGATGGTCTTGCCGGCAAGACCGGCCAGTGCACGCGCAGTCTCGACCATGGTGTCGGTGCCATGGGTGATCAGGATGTGTCGATGCGGCTGCTTTTCGATCGTGTTGCGGATCGCGGCACGGTCGGCGTCGGTCATCTCCAGGCTGTCCTTGCGCAGCACCGGCACCACGTCGAATTCGAACGCAACCCCCAACTGGGCCAAGATCTCGCCGATCTGCGGTGCGCCGATCTGGTAATCGGACTTGGCGTCGAAATACACCTTGTCGATGGTGCCGCCGGTGGTGATCACGGTGAGATGCTGCATCGGGGCGGTTCCTGGCGGGCGTGGCGGAACTTGGAATTATCGCAGCGTGTCAAACCGTGCGTCACGGATGAGCGGGGTCAGGCTGCGTTTTCGCGCAGGTAGCCGGGTGGCTGTCGGTGCGGCGGCCGCGGGCCGGAGGGTGCACTGTGACCCCGGTTTTGCGTGCCGTCGCGCATGCGCGATCCCGCGAGCCGTGGCATAATCCGTCGTCTTTTGGGCAGACCTGCCGCACCGCGGCCGCCCCACAACCGAGAGTCCCACATGTTAGCAACGCTTTTCGCCGCCGCTGCGGCGCCCGCAGCCGCGGCCGAACCGAATCCGATGTACTCGTTCGGCTTTCTCATCCTGCTGTTCGTGGTGTTCTACTTCCTGCTGATCCGTCCTCAGCAGAAACGCGCCAAGGAACAGCGCAAGATGATCGCAGAGCTTGCCAAAGGCGACGAAGTGATCGCGGCGGGCATCCTGGGCCGCGTCGAGAACGTCGGCGAGCATTTCCTGACCGTGGAAGTGGCCGACAACGTGCAAATCCGCGTGCAGAAGGGCGCCGTGACCAGCGTGCTGCCCAAGGGCACGCTGAAATCTTCGTGAGCACGCCGCCGGGCGTGCTTTCTTCCGCGCAGACCGCTCTTTCTGACCCATGATCGACTTTCCCCGCTGGAAATACTGGTTGGTCGGCCTCGTGATGGCCGTGGGCCTGCTGTACGCCGCGCCCAACGCGTTCCGGCCGCAGCAGGCCGTACAGATCGTGGCCAACCGCGATGCCAAGGTGGATGCGGCCCTGCAGAAGCAGGTCGCCGCCGATCTGGACAAGGCGCAGGTGCCCTACCAGGACATTTCGATCGAGAAGGACCGCATGCTGGTGCGCTTCGCCAACACCGAGGTGCAGCTGCGTGGTTCCGACGTGCTGCGCGTGGCCCTGGGCGACGATTACACCGTCGCGCTGAACCTCGCGACCACGGTGCCGCCGTGGCTGCAGAAGATCGGTGCGCGTGCGATGCCACTGGGCCTCGACCTCCAGGGCGGCGTGCACTTTTTGATGGCGGTCGACCAGGATGCGGTGCTGAAGAAACAGCAGCAGCGTTACCTGGACGATATTCGTTCCACCCTGCGCCAGAGGCAGGTTCCCGTCGACGTGGTGTCGTTGAGCGGCAATGGCGTGCAGGCGGTGTTCAAGACGTCGGACGACCGCGATCGCGCGGCCACCGTGATCCGCGAGGAGGCCACCGATCTTGACCTCACCGACAGCCGCACGCCGGGCGGCGCCTACGCGCTGCACGCCGAAATCAAGCCCGACGTGCTGCAGAAGCTGGCGCAGACCACCATCACCCAGAACGTCACCACCTTGCGCAATCGCGTCAACGCGCTGGGCGTATCCGAGCCGCTGATCCAGCAGCAGGGACAAACCCGCATCGTGGTGGAACTGCCGGGCGTGCAGGACACCGCCGAGGCCAAGCGCGTGCTGGGCGCGACCGCAACGCTGGAGTACCACGCCGACGATCCGAACGTGAATCCCCAGGAGGCCGCGCGTACCGGCAACGTGCCCCCCGACGACCGCCTGTATTACATGAAGGATGGCACCCCGGTGGTGCTGAAGAAGCGCGTGATCGTGAGCGGCGACGAACTGGTGGATGCCTCGTCGGGCTACGACCAGCAAACCGGCATGCCGAACGTCAACGTGACGCTCAATTCCGCCGGCGCGCGCAAGATGCTGGATTTCACGACCGAGAGCGTCGGCAAGCGCATGGGCGTGGTCTACATCGAAACCACGCCGGTGGTGAAGATCGTGGACGGCAAGGAAGTGCATTCTTCCAAGACCACCGAAACGGTGCTCAACAACGCGGTGATCCAGGGCGTGTTCGGCAAGAAGTTCCAGACCACCGGCCTCAGCCAGCAGGAAGCGCAGACGCTGTCGCTGATGCTGCGTTCGGGCTCGCTGGCCGCGCCGATGGATATCGTCGAGCAGAGCGTGATCGGCCCGAGCCTCGGTCAGGACAACATCCGGAAGGGCGAGCGCGCGGTGATCCTGGGCCTGGCGTTGGTGCTGATCGCGGCCGCGTTTTATTACCGGCTGTTTGGCCTGGTTGCCGATATCGCGCTGGTGTTCAACCTCTTGATCCTGATTGCGGTGATGTCCGCGGTCGGGGTGACGCTCACCATGCCCGGCATCGCCGGTATCGTGCTGACGCTCGGCATGGCGATCGATGCCAACGTGCTGATCTGCGAGCGCATCCGCGAGGAATTGCGCAACGGCTCGACGCCGCTGGCTTCGATCCGCGCGGGCTACGAAAAGGCCTGGTCGGTAATTCTGGACGCCAACGTCACCCACCTGCTGGCGGCGCTGGGATTGATCACCGTGGGTTCGGGCGCGATCAAGGGCTTCGGCATCACCTTGTTCATCGGTATTTCGACTTCGCTGTTCACCTCGGTGACCATGACCCATGCGATCACCGCGTTGATCCACGGCCGCCGCAAGAAGCTGAAGACGTTGTGGGTCTGACGCTGCCCTGAGGCAGCGCGCCGCCATCGAGACACGACCGACATCCATGGAAATCTTCCACCACGATCTCAACATCAACTTCCTTGGCATGCGCAAGGTCAGCATCGTCATCTCGGCGATCCTGCTGATCGTGTCGGTGTGGGCCATCGCCGTGAGAGGCCTCAACTACGGACTCGACTTCACCGGCGGCATCCTGCTCAATGTGAGCTACGAGCGGCCTGTCGACGTGGGCGATGTGCGCGGCGCGCTCACCAAGGCCGGCTTCGACCACGCGGTCGTGCAGAGCATGGGCGGCACACGTGACATTTCGATCCGCCTGCAGCCGCCCAAGAGCACCGGCGAACAGGAAAGCCCGGACAAGGTCGCCGGCGAGATTTCCAAGCGGGTCCTGGCGGCGCTTGAGGCCGGACATGCCGGCGTGAAGCTTTCCCAGCCGCCCGATTTCGTGGGGCCAGAGGTCGGGCAGGAATTGAAGACCAGCGGCATCTACGCCGCGATCGTGGTGATCATCGGCATCATGGTCTATCTGTGGGCGCGCTTCGAAAAACGCTTCGCGTTCGCCGCGGTGGCCAGCGAAATCCACGATACGGTAATCACGGTGGGCATCATCGCACTGGTGCAGCGCGAGTTCGACATGACCGTGCTGGCATCGATCCTCGCGGTGATCGGTTACTCGATCAACGACAAGGTGGTGGTGTTCGATCGCGTGCGCGAACTGTTCCGGCTCACCCGCAAGGCCGATACCCCGCAAATCCTCAACCGCGCGATCAACAACACCTTGTCGCGCACCATCATCACCTCGGTGTTCACCGCCATCACCATGGCGTCGCTGTGGTTGTTCGGGGGCCCCGCCGTGCACGGCTTCGCGATCACCATGCTGATCGGCATCCTGGTCGGTACCTTGTCGTCGATCTTCTTCGCCAGCCCGATGCTGCTGTGGCTGGGCGTTTCGAAGAAGGATCTGATGCCGGTGACGAAAGAAAATCCGGAACTGGCCCGCCGGCCCTGATTGCCGCGATCAGCCATGGTCGCTGCACGATCAGCGAGGCTGCGTATGAGCGGAACCGGCACCAGAACGGCCACGCGTGGCCCCACCACGCCGCTTCGATTTGCGGGTTAGGGTTGACCATCCAGCACCGACAGGAGCCGCACCTTCGCTGCTCGCTCCATCCATGTGGCTCGCCCTTCGGGCCACCCATGGCGTTCAAACAGGCAGTCCCTGCCGGTTTGGTCGCGAGGGTCGTACCACGGCTTCGTTGCGCCCGTCACCTGGGGCTCGCGCTTGTCAGCGTAGTGTCAGAAAGTCCGCGCTCACCGCCATCCGCACGGCGTCCAGCCGCGGGCGTGCATTGGCCAGCGCCGCCAGAAGACGATCGCGCGTCGATTCCGCCGCGGCAATTTCGTCCGAAGTCACCGAGGCATTGATCGCGGTCAAGGCACGCAGGCGTTGCAGGCGGGCATCCAACGCGGTGCGCGCGTGCGCGATGGCCTTGCCCGTGATGTCGCTTGCGCGCTCGGCGGCCAAGGCGTCGGCCGCCTCCAGCATCGGCGGGACCAGTTGCGCGAGATAGCGGCGGTAGCGTGACACGTCGAGCGTGCGTTCACGCGCCCGCGCAAGCGACTGTGGCGATGGCGTGTAATCGCGCAGCGCCAGCCGTGAGTCGACACACACGCTGAGCGGCGTCGGCGGCAGGAAACGCTGGGTGTCCAGCCGCACGTCCGCGACGCACTCCACCACGTGCAGAGCTTCCAGCAGCACGCTGCGCGTCGGCAGCGCGGGATCGACCAGAAATGACGCGTTGCCGAATTCACCGGCCAGCAGCAGGTCGAAAGCGTCCGTGATCAGTGGGTGGTCCATCCGCAGCAAATCCAGGTCCTCGCGCGCCAGCGCCAGCGTGCGATCGAAGGTGGCGCGACGCGGACCTTCGACAAAGCCGGGCAGGGCATCGGTGGACAGGAACTCCGGGTCCAGCAAGATGCTGCCGTCACCCAGATCCTCGACGTGCACGCCGAAGGGTTCGAAGCACTGCTGCATCAGCGCATGCGACGATTCGTCGCCATCGGCGGCGCGCAGCGCGTGCAGGAGCGGTTTGCCGCCGGCATGTTGGGTCGCGAGTTCCAGCAAACGGTCGCGCCCCGAGCGGATCGCTTCCGACAGTTCGGCATGCGCGGCTGCCGTCTCGCCGACGAGGTCGTCCAGTTCCGGATCGTCGGATTCGCCGGCTTCGGCGTGCGCGCGCGCGATGCGGGTGAGCTTTGCGCCGAAGCGGCGCAGCAGTTCGCGCCCATCGGCGGGACATTCGCGCAACACGCGCGTGCCATCGACGTGCCAACGCAGCAGCGCTTCCTGCGCGGTGCCCGGCAACGCCGGGACGTGCAGCGTGACGGGATGGCGCTGTCCGATGCGGTCCAGCCGGCCAATGCGCTGCTCGATCAGATCCGGGTCGAGCGGCAGGTCCCACAGGACGAGGCGATGCGCGAATTGGAAATTGCGGCCTTCGGAACCGATTTCCGAACACAACAACAGGCGCGCGCCGCCGTCTTGCGCGAACCATGCGGCCGCGCGATCGCGTTGCAGCAGCGTCATGGCTTCATGGAAGCAGGCGACGGTGGCGCCGGTGCGCGTGCGCAGCGCCGCGTCGATCGCCTCGACCTTGGCGCGGGACGTCGCGATCAACAGGAACTTGTCGTCGCGATGCGTCTCCAGCAGCCGCACCAGCCAGGCGATGCGCGGATCGCCCGTGTAGTCGAACGTCCGCTGCGCCGAGGCAACACCGCCCACGTCGTCATCGAATTCCGCCAGCAGTTTCGCTTGCGCGGAAGATTCGATCGCCTCGTCGCCGGTATCGGAATCGAGTTGCCGCCCCGGAAACCCGCCGACGTTTTCGCGTCGGTTGCGGTACATCACGCGACCGGTGCCGTGGCGGTCGATGAGTGCAGACAGCAAGGCGTCGGCGCTGCCGGGATAGGCAGCGACGAGCGCATGCAGGGCCGGGTCGTGCGGGAAACGCCCGCACAGAGCGGCGCGTTCGTCGTCGTCCATCGGTTCGGTGGCTGCTATGCGCTCGGCAATTGGCGACAACGCCGCGTAGCTTTCGGCTTCGGCAAGATAACGGTCGAGATCGCCGAAACGCGCGGGATCCAGCAACCGCAACCGTGCGAAGTGCGCGCGCCGGCCCAATTGTTCCGGCGTCGCGGTCAACAGCGCCACGCTCGGCGTGGCTGCGGCCAGCGCTTCGACCAACCGGTATTCGGGGCTCGCAGCTTCCGGTGTCCATTCGAGATGGTGCGCTTCGTCCACCACCAGCATGTCCCAGCCCGCTGCCAAGGCGTGTTCGCGCCGCTGCGGCGTGTGCGTCACCCATTCGAGCGATGCGATGA
>DATCSF010000264.1:0-2503 GCA_036568625.1 Rhodanobacteraceae bacterium
GCAACACGCGAAGTGTCACCCGAAGAAGAAAAACTCACCGGCTTCGTGTTCAAGATCCAGGCCAACATGGACCCGGCGCACCGCGACCGCGTGGCGTTCCTGCGCGTGTGTTCCGGCAGCTACCAAAACGGCATGAAGGCACTGCAAGTGCGCACCGGCAAGGAAGTGAAACTCGCCAACGCGCTGACCTTCATGGCCAGCGAGCGCGGCATCGCCGACACTGCGTATCCCGGCGACGTAATCGGCCTGCACAACCACGGCACCATCTCGATCGGCGACAGTTTCAGCGAAGGCGAGAAACTGGTGTTCACCGGCATTCCCAATTTTGCGCCGGAACTGTTCCGCCGCGCGCACCTGCGGGACCCCTTGAAGATGAAGGCGCTGCGCGCGGGCTTGGCGCAGTTGTCCGAAGAAGGCGCGACGCAATTTTTCCGCCCGCTGATGTCGAACGACCTGATCCTGGGTGCGGTCGGCGTGCTGCAGTTCGACGTCGCCGCATACCGACTCAAGGACGAATACAACGTCGACTGCGCGTTCGAGAACGTCGGCGTCGTCACCGCGCGCTGGGTGCGTTGCGACGATGCGAAAAAGCTGGCCGAATTCCGCGAACGCAACGCCACGCATCTCGCCGTGGATGCCGCCGAGCAACTGGTCTACCTCGCCCCCACGCGCGTGAACCTGCAACTTGCGCAGGAGCGCTGGCCGGACGTCATCTTCGCGGATACGCGCGAACACTTGAGCGCGGCGACGTAACGAACGGCCAACACGGGCCACGCGTTACACTGGCGGTTCCGCATCGCAGGGAGCCGCGCACATGAAAGTCAAAGCCGCCGTCGCGCACAAGGCCGGCGCGCCGCTCAGCATCGAAACGGTCGATCTGGAAGGCCCGCACGCGGGCGAAGTGCTGGTGCAACTGAAGGCCACCGGCATCTGCCACACCGACGCGTACACCTTGTCGGGCGATGACCCGGAGGGTTTGTTCCCCGCGATCCTGGGCCACGAAGGCGCGGGCATCGTGGTGGAAACCGGCACCGGCGTGACGTCGGTCAAGCAGGGTGACCACGTGATCCCGCTGTACACGCCCGAGTGCCGCGAGTGCGAATACTGCCTCAATCCGAAAACCAATCTCTGCCAGGCGATCCGCGAAACGCAAGGCAAGGGACTGATGCCAGACGGCAGCAGCCGCTTCTCGTCCGGCGGCGAAATGATCCATCACTACATGGGCACGTCCACGTTCGCCGAGTACACGGTGCTGCCCGAAATTGCGGTCGCGAAGATCCGCGAGGACGCGCCATTCGACAAGGTCTGTTACATCGGCTGCGGGGTTTCCACCGGCATCGGCGCGGTGATCAATTCGGCCAAGGTCGAACAGGGCGCGAAAGTCGTGGTGTTCGGCCTGGGCGGCATCGGCCTCAACGTAATCCAGGGCGCGCGCCTCGCCGGCGCGGCAATGATCATCGGCGTCGACCGCAACCCGAAACGCAAGGCGCTCGCAGAAAAGTTCGGGATGACCCATTTCGTCGACGTCAACGAGGTCGAGGGCGACGTGGTGCCCTATCTCGTTTCGCTGACCAAGGGAGGCGCCGACTATTCATTCGAGTGCATCGGCAACGTCAAGGTGATGCGCCAAGCCCTGGAGTGCTGCCACAAGGGCTGGGGCGTGTCGTGCATCATCGGGGTGGCCGGCGCCGGGCAGGAAATCTCGACGCGCCCCTTCCAGCTCGTCACCGGCCGACGCTGGATCGGCACCGCGTTCGGCGGCATGCGCGGGCGCACCGACGTGCCGAAGGTGGTCGACTGGTACATGCAGGGCCTGATCGAAATCGATCCGATGATCACCCACACGTTGAGACTTGAAGACATCAACCGAGGCTTCGAGTTGATGCACAGGGGCGAATCGATCCGCAGCGTGGTCGTCTACTGATGGCGATCGAAATCATTTCCGAACAACGCTGCTTCGACGGCACGCAGGGGTTTTATCGGCACGAATCGCAAGCGTGCGGCGGGCCGATGCGCTTCGCGGTCTACACCCCGCCGCAGGCCGAACACGGCAAGGTGCCCGTGCTGTTTTATCTCGCCGGACTCACCTGCACACCGGAGACTTTCCCGATCAAGGCCGGCGCGCAACGCATCGCCGCGGAACTCGGCCTGATGCTCGTTGCACCCGACACCAGCCCGCGCGACACCGGTTTCGAGGGCGCAACGGGCGATTGGGAATTCGGCGAAGGTGCGGGGTTCTATCTGGATGCAACGCAATCACCGTGGTCGTCGCGTTTCCGGATGGAAACGTACGTCGTCGAGGAACTGCCGGCGCTTGTCGCCGCCAATTTTGCGGCCGACTTCGGCCGCTGCGGCATCATGGGCCATTCGATGGGCGGCCACGGGGCGCTGACGCTGGCACTGCGGCACCCGGATCGCTATCGCTCCGTATCGGCCTTCGCCCCGATCGTCGCGCCGACACAAGCACCGTGGGGCCTGAAAGCCTTCCCGCGCTATCTGGGTG
>DATCSF010000265.1:0-3931 GCA_036568625.1 Rhodanobacteraceae bacterium
GGGTGGAAAGGGTCGGCTGGCTGACGAAGCTCGCTTCGGCCGCGCGGCCGAAGTGCTTGTGGTCGGCGAGCGCGACCAGGTAGTGGAGATCACGAAGGTTCATCTTGTGTGCGTTCGTCCATGAACACGGCTCCGTTGGACAGGTGGTGGGCTGGGCTGCTTTCGGATCCCGGTGCACCAGAACGGCCTGACTTTCCACAACAGCCGCTCCGCTCGGATTATCAATATATATTATCTATTGGTAGCATTTCAACAATCAATTTGAGTAATCGTTGCCGATGCCTTAACTTGACCGTTGAACGGCGGCGGAAGCCGTCTGTCCAACCCTCTCAACCACAAGGAGCTTTCCATGCTTACCGTCGGCAACAATTTCCCGCACTTCAACCTCAAGGCTACCGTGTCCACCGAAAGCCTCGAAAAGGCCTTCACCGAGATCGACAACAACAGCTACAAGGGCAAGTGGCTGTGCGTGTTCTTCTACCCGAAGGATTTCACCTTCGTGTGTCCTACCGAGATCAAGGGCTTCGCCGATCTCGACGCACAGTTCAAGGATCGCGACTGCCAGATCCTCGCCGCCAGCACCGACTCCGAGTTCGTGCACCTGGCTTGGCGCAAGGACCACAAGGACCTCCGCGACTTGCCGTTCCCGATGCTGGCCGACATCAACAAGGACTTGACCCGTGCGCTCGGCATCCTGGATGACGAAGGCGTGGCCAAGCGCGCCGCGTTCCTGGTCGATCCGGAAGGCGTGATCCGTTTCGTGTACGTCACCGAAGGTTCGGTGGGCCGCAATCCGTCGGAAGTGCTGCGCGTGCTCGATGCGCTGCAGACGGATGAACTTTGCCCGTGCAACTGGAACAAGGGCGAGGAAACCCTGAAGGCCGCGTAGGGCCATCGCGTGCTGCCAGCGCCGATGTTCCCCTCCACCGGCGCGGCGCCCAAGGCGGCGGGAGCATTCCCGCCGCCGCTTTGGATCACCTGATACTGGAGAACATCATGAGCCTGGACCGCATCAAGTCTGGCCTGCCCGACTACGCCAAGGATCTTCGCCTCAACCTCGAATCGGTGTTGAACGAAGGCGGCGCGCCGGGACTTTCGCAGAAGCAGATCGCGCTGGTCGCGCTGGCGTCCGCCATCGCCTCGCGGCACGCGCCGCTGACCGAAGCCGTTGCGCAATTCGCTGCGCGACATGCCGACGACAAGGAACTCGATGGCGCGCGCACCGCCGCGGCGCTGATGGGCATGACCAACATTTATTATCGTTTTCTGCACCTGGTCGAGAACGACGAATACGGGACGCTGCGCGCTGGCCTGCGCATGAACGCGATGGCCAATCCGGGTGGCGACAAGATCGACTTCGACCTGGCCGCGGTGGCGGTGTCGGCCATCAACGGCTGCGGCAGTTGCGTGGCCTCGCACGAGCGCACCTTGCGCAAGCACGGCATTTCCGCACAGGCGGTGCAGAGCGCGGCGCGCATCGCGGCGGTGATTCACGCCGTGGCGGTGGCCCTCGAACAGCGCGCCGCGGCGGACGCCGCTTCGACGCGCCAGGCTGCCTGAAGGATTTTTGCCGCACATCGCGCGACCCGGAAGTCTCTCGAAGCTGCCGGGACTTCCGTCACTTGCGACGCTTGCCGGAGCGTGCTGCACTTTCGCGTTGATCCCTCGGCGTGGAGTGCAACCCGATGCGCACGATCCTGAAGGCAACGATGGTGGGCCTGCTGGCATTGTCCGGCGCCGCTCTGGCGCGATCGCCCCATGCGGCGGTGAAGCATGCGACGGCGGCGAAATCCGCCGAAGCGCCGCCGCTCACCCGATTGCCGAACTGGGCGGTGCCGGAGTCCTACGATCTTGCCATCAAGAGCGATCCCGACAAACCGGGCTACAGCGGCACGGTGACGATTGCAGTCGACCTGAAGAAGGCTTCGAACCACTTGTGGTTGCACGGCAAGGACCTCAGGGTTTCCAGCGTCACCATCACCGATGCGCATGGCAAGACGCGCGCCGGCAAGTACGATGGTGCGGTCACCCGGGACGCCGAGCAGACCGGGGTCGCGCGGGTGGATTTCGGCGCAACGCTGCAACCGCAGAAGCTGAAACTGAGGTTCGAATTCACGGCGCCCTACAACAAGACCTTGCAGGGCTATTACAAGGTGGTGTTCGCGGGCAATGCCTACGCGATGACCCAGATGGAACCGATCAGCGCGCGGCTCGCGTTCCCGTGCTTCGACGAACCCGGTTTCAAGGCGCCGTTGAACCTGTCGCTGACGATTCCCGACGCCGACAAGGCCGTGGCGAACGCCGCCGAAACCGGCGACAAGCCAGCGGGTACGGGCTGGAAGACCATCACCTTCGCGCAGACCAGACCGCTGCCGACCTATCTGTATGCGTGGGCGGTGGGTCCGTGGGACATCGTGAACGGCCCGACCATTCCGGCCAACCAGTGGCGCTCGGAACCGGTGCCGGTGCGCGGCATCGCCACCAAGGGCAATGGTCCGAAAATGCAGCGCGCGCTCGCGATGGTACCGGGCATCATCGAACACGAGGAAGCGTATTACGGCTTCGGCTATCCGTTCGGCAAGCTCGATCTTGCCGCCCTGCCGGATTTCTCTGCGGGCGCGATGGAGAACGCAGGCCTCGTCACGTTTCGCGATTGGCTTTTGCTGCTCGACAAGGATTCCGCGCCCAGCGCGGTGCGCAGCTCGTTCAACGTGATCGCGCACGAGCTGGCGCACCAATGGACCGGCGACACCGTCACGCTCGACTGGTGGAACGACATCTGGTTGAACGAATCGTTTGCCACCTGGATGCAGCAGAAGATCGAGGGCGAGATCCATCCCGACTGGCACGCGCACCTCGGCCGCATCATGGGCGGGCAGGAAGCGATGCAGAACGACAGCCTCGCCAGTGCGCGCATGATCCGCCAGCCGATCACCGGCAACGGCGACATCGAAACCGCGTTCGACGGCATCACCTACCAGAAAGGTGCCGCGGTCCTCGGCATGTTCGAGAACTTCGTCGGTCCCAAGGTGTTCCAGCAAGGCATGCAGGCATACATCAAGGCGCATGCGTTCGGCAACGCCACCGCCGACGGCCTGGTCGATGCGATCGCAACTGCCGCCGGTAAGGGCGAGGCGTTCAAGAAGGCGTTCAAGAGTTTCCTCGACCAGAACGGCGTGCCGCTGGTTGCCACCAGGCTGGATTGCAAGCCGAAGGATGCGGCGGTGCTGGAACTGACGCAGAGCCGTTACCTGCCGCTCGGGTCATCGGGTGATCCGAATCGTTTATGGGGCGTGCCGGTGTGCGTACGTTTCCCGAATGGCGCGCAGTGCCAGATGTTGAGCACGAAGACCGCCCAGATGAAGGTCGACGGCGGCCAGTGTCCGGCGTGGTACATGCCGAACACCAACGGCGATGGTTACTACCGCTACGAGATGGCCAGGGCTGACCGCGCCTCGCTCAACAAGGTGATTGCGCAGCGTACCGACGGCGAGCAGTTGGCGTTCGCGGATGCCATTGACGCGGCGTTCCAGCGCGGTCACATGGATGCGGCCGAAGTGCTGGCCGCGATGCGCGAACTGGCGCCGTCCAGGGTGCGTCAGATCGCGTTGGCGCCGCTGGACACCGTGGGCTGGATCTACGATCACGAGGCGCGGACGGGCGCGCAGAAGGCGGCGATCCGCGATGCGGTGGTCAAGGCGTACCTGCCGCGCCTGCAGGCGCTGGGTTATCAGCGTCGTGCGGGTGAATCTGCGGACGATGTGCTGATGCGCGGTTCGCTGGCAAGCTCGCTGGGCCTGGAGTTCGAGGTGCGGACGGTGCGCGCGGCCTTGCTGAAGCAGGGTGAAGCCGCACTGAAGACCGGCAAGGATGGCCTTCCCGACCTGATGGCGGCGAATCCCGACCTGCTGCGCACCGCGCTGTCGGTGGC
>DATCSF010000266.1:0-3277 GCA_036568625.1 Rhodanobacteraceae bacterium
GAGCCACTGGCGGAGCCGCTGGCGTTGCCGCTGGCATTGATGCCGCTCACTGCGTTGCCGACCGAGCCGGCGGTACGGTCTGCGGATTGCAGCGTCGTGGTGGCGGTGTTGCGCACCGTGCCGCCAACGCCGCGCCCGGCGGCACCGGCCTGGCCCGCGGCGGCCGCGGTGTCGAGTCCGCTGCCGGCCATTGCGCCGCCGGTCGCCGAACCTCCGGCGTTGCCATCGGCCGAACCACTGGCGCTGCCGCTTGCCGAGCCATTGGCATTGCCGCTGGCGTTGATGCCGCTCACCGCGTTGCCGACCGAACCGGCGGTGCGGTCGGTGGACTGGACCGCGGTGTGGGCGGTGTTGCGGACCATGCCGCCCACCCCACGTCCGGCGTCGCCGGCGCGGCCGGCTGCCGCTGCGGCATCGAGGCCGACGTTGGCATTGGCCGAACCCGTGGCCTGCGCGCTGCCCGCGGGGGTCGTGGCGGAAACACCGGCTTGCTGGCCGGCGTTGGCAGCTACCTGGGCGTTGGCCGAGCGATCCGCGGCACGGGTGGTCTGTCGGGTCACGTGCCGGGTCGTGCGATCACCCATGCGTTGCAGGCGGTCGGTGGTCTGCATGGTGTTGTGCATGGTGTCTTGCATCAACTGGCCGGTATTTGCACCGATGGCGCCCTGCACCTGGCCGACGGCGCCGCCACCGACGTGGAGCTGGGCGAGTGCAGGCAGGGCAAGCAGGCACGATGCAGCGATGGATAACGAGAGTAGGGTCTTGCGCATGATCGAGGGACCTCCGCTGTGGAAGACGTGCGCGTGGCGCACGGTGTCTCGAACCCTAGGCAGGCCATCCCCGCTGCTTGCTGAATGCCGTAGCGGCGGTTCAGGACACGGCCGGGTAGCTGAACCGTACCCTCCAGCGCCCGAAGACGCGCCGGGGCAAGGACAGCGGCCTCGCCGCGGCGGTCGGAACCTTGCTGCAGCAGATCCAGTACGGGTATTCCCGCCGTGCCCCGACGGCGGAGGGACTCAATGCAATGCAGCGGCCTGCTGCTTGGTTGCCGTGGTGGTCGGTGCGTAGGATGCCGGCGCGGTCTTCGCCGCCATGGCTGCGGCCTGGGGCCACAGTTTGTCCAGCTTGTTCCTGAGCCGAAGGTCCACCACGTTGCGCATGCCTTCGTCCAGGTATTTCTGTTCGACGTTTTCGGGCGCCACCGGCGCGTCGTAGGCACGGGTGAGGTCGGCGAGCTCGGGTGCCACCAGCCGCGTCAGCGCGAAATAGCCGTCGCCGCCGATGCCGGCCTGCTTCAGCACCATGCCTGGCAGTTCCCACGCCGCCGCGTGCTGCCTCACGGCGTGATCCATATGTGCAGTGTCGATCAGGATGTACGGCACCGTCTGTGTCAGGAAACCCTGCCCGTTCGTGAAGCCGGCCTGCTGGAACGCGGGCACCAGCGCGGGCAGATGATCGCCGAAAAACAGGATCACGGTGCGGCGCTTGCGTTGGGCCAGCGTATCGACCAGCCGTCCCAGTTGCTGGTCGGCGTGCTGCATGTGGTAGATGTAATTCTGCAGCTCCAGCCTGGCCTGCGGATTGGTGACGGCCGCGGGCACCGGGATCGCATTGCGCGCCTTGGTGTCGATGCCGGGGCTGGCGTCGTAGGGCCCGTGCGCTTCGATGCTGATGCCCAGCACGAAACGCGGCGGACCGGAATCCGGCAACTGGCGCAGCAGTTCGTCGGTGAAGGATTTGTCCGACATGTACTTGCCGTCGTTGATCGTATCGTCGGGCGGGAAATCCGCGATCGAAATGAATTTGTCGAAGCCGAGTTCCTTGAACGCGATGGTGCGGTTCCAGAAACCCGGGTTGTTGCCATGCACCGCCAGCGTGGCGTAGCCGTTGTCCGAGAGCAGGCGCACGATGCCCGGGATTTTTTTCTCGTGGATTTGCAGATATGGGAACTGCACTTCCGGGAAGTAGCGCAGCGACAAGCCGGTCAGCACTTCGAACTCGGTGCGGATGGTGCCGCCCCCGAAGGTGGGCACGTGCAGCCACCCCGAGATGCCGTGCTGTTCAAGGCGGTGCAGGTTGGGCGTGAGGTCAGTGCCTGCCGGATAGCCTTTCATGATGGTGGGGTCGAAGAACGACTCGGAAAGGATCACCACGATGTCCGGCTTCTGCGCATCGCCGTCGTCGGGGGGGCGCGTTTGCGCGGCGATCGCGGGTTCGTAATGCGCCATCAACGCCAGCGCGGCGGGCACGTCGGCCTTGCGGTGTTGCGAACCAAATTGCAGATGGAACAGCAGCAACGAACCGATCAGGCCATCGTGCTGGCGGGTCGCAATGGGCGACCATGGCTGCATGCCGAGCTGCTGCTGGTTGTAGACGGTGCGCCAGAACGGCATCCCGACGATCAGCGAGGCCAGCGCCGCGAACAGCACCACCGACGCCATGCCCCGCCAGCGCTTGGGGCGCTTGCGCCAGACCGGCGGCTCGGAGCGAAACCACAAAACCAGCAATGCGATCGTCACGATCGCCGCCACGATCAGCAGCAGGATGTGCGGCAGATATCCGGAAAGCAGTTCGGCGCCGCCGTGGTTGAGCTGGCCCAGCATGCGGAAGTCCGCGGGCATCAGCGGGATCGCGAGGTTCTGCACCTTCAGCGCGTTGACGCCGTAGATCAATCCCTGGATGCCGAACGCCAGCGTGAACGACCAGAGTGCGCGGCGGGTCCACGCCAGCAGCGCGAACGCCAGCAGCAGACCCGGCAACGCATTGCACAGCAGGCGCCACGGCGCGTTCCACCATGCCACCCAAGCGGGGTAATGCCACAACGCGCTCGGCACCATGTCCGGGCCGCCGTCCAGCCACGACGTGCACAACACGAACGCAATCGCCAGCATCACGATCAGCGCGATGCGGAGGGCCGGGGAATAGCGTTCCGGTTCGGGCGTGCGGGCGGCTGTCATGCGGAGGACTGGTGTGGATGGTCGGAAAAGCCTACCCGACCGCGAATGAACGGTTTGGGCGGCGATAAGTTGACCCGCAAGCGCCTGCATAATTCCTCGATGCCATCGAACGCGCTGGAACACTTGGTTGCCGAACGCTATACCGAGCTGGCCGGTTGCTGCCGGGCCGCCGGGGTGGCCATGCACGACGATGCGGGCGTGGGCGAACGCGTGCGCCGCCTGCTGCTGGCCAGCGATTTCGCGTTCGAGGCGCTGCGTGCGGATCCGGCGTTGCTGACCGCGGCGGGCCTGGAACGCTTGCGCGACCCGGCGCCCGCCTC
>DATCSF010000267.1:0-7077 GCA_036568625.1 Rhodanobacteraceae bacterium
AGCGTCTTCAGCAGCATCTCGCGCTCGACGTCCTCGAAGGACATGCCCACCGCGAACTTCACGGCGTCGGACGAGGGCTCGACGCCGGCGGAAGTCCTCGGCGCGTTGTCCGGCCGGTAGCCGAGCTGGTTGCTTTCGCCCGCGAGCAGGTAACTGCGTTGCACCGCATGCCGCAGCTCGCGCACGTTGCCCGGCCAGGAGGCGTCGGACATCTGCATCAGCGCTTCCTGCGTGAATTGCTTGTTGGTGCCGTAGCGGCGATTGAGCGCGTCGAGGAAGTGATGCGCCAGCAGCGGAATGTCGTCGCGGCGATCGCTCAATGCGGGCGTGTGCAGGATGTAGCCGCTCAGGCGGTAGTAAAGGTCCTGGCGCAACGATCCGCTTTCCATGCACGCGTGCGGATCGCGGTTGGTGGCGGCGATCAGCCGTACGTCCACCGGAATTTCGCGGGTGCCGCCCACGCGCGTCAGCGCCTTGCTTTCGATGACGCGCAATAGGTACACCTGAAGCGACTGCGGCATCTCGGTGATTTCATCCAGGAACAGGGTGCCGCCTTGCGCCTGCTCGAAATAGCCGGTGTGCGATTGCACCGCGCCCGTGAATGACCCACGTTCGTGGCCGAACAGCAGGCTTCCCAGCAGGTCCTGCGCGAGCGCGCCGCAGTTCACCGCGACGAATGCGCCCGAACGTCCGCTGGCACTGTGCAGGGCGCGCGCAACCAGTTCCTTGCCCGTGCCGCTGTCACCGTGCACCAGCACCGAAACGTCGGTGGGCCCCACGCGGGCGATTTCGCTCAACAGCGCCCGCATGCGCGTCGACCGGCCCACCATTCCGCCTGCGGATTCGGCGAGCACCGCGCGATGTGCGGCAAAATCGTTGGCGTCCATCAGCATTTGCTGCAGCGGTTCCGCCGCCACGGGCTTGACGAGATAGTCGACCACAGGCGACTTCAGGACGCGCAGTGCACTCTCGACGCTCGGCGCGCCGGTGACGACCACCACACGGCCGTGCATGTCGAGTTCCAGATCGTCCAGCAGGTCGAGGCCGTTGCCGTCGGGCAATTCGATGTCGATCAGAATCAGGTCGAAGCCTTCTCGCGCCGTGAGCTCGCACGCTTCGCGCAAGGTGCTGGCGCGCATCAGTTTGCAGCGGCACTGGCGTGCCACCTCGGCCACGACCCGTGCAAAGCCGTCGTTGTCATCGACCAGAAGCACGTTGCCGGTCACGGCGCCAGCTCTCAATGATGCTCTCCCATACGGCTGAAACCCCGAGGGTAACGATCGTCCTTGAAAGCCAATGTTAAAGACCAGCGTGCACACGCGACGAGCGCGCCGCCGGGCGTACCGTTTTAGCAAAAATTCCGCAAGGTTGTGTGAATGAAACGCGACGGATGAGGCCCTTCAACCGGTCGGGCCACCTAGCACTTCCAGCACGCTGCCGCTGATGTACGACGAGCACACGGGGGCGGCCAGGAACACGTACGCCGGCGCCAGCTCCTCCGGCTGCGCGGCCCGCCCCATCGCGCTGTCCTTGCCGAATTCGGCGACCTTTTCGCTGGGCTGATCGGCAGGGTTCAGCGGGGTCCAGACCGGGCCCGGCGCCACCGCGTTCACGCGAACCCCGCGCGGCAACAGGTTCTTGGCCAGGGAGCGGGTGAAGGCGTGGATCGCGCCCTTGGTGGCGGAATAATCCAGCAGCCCGGGGCTACCGAACAGCCCCGTCTCCGAGCCCGTGTTGACGATCGCGCTGCCCGGTTTCAGGAATGGCAAGGCGGCACGCGCCATGTAGAAGTAGCCGCCGATGTTGGTCTGCAGCGTCTCCTGCAGATGCTCGTCGGTCAAATCTTCCAGTCGCTCGGAGTGCATCTGGAACGCGGCGTTGTTCACCAGCACATCGAGCTTGCCGAACTCCTCTACCGTTTTCGCGACCAGTTCGTTGCAGAAGCGCGGGTCCTTGACGTTGCCCCGCACCACAAGGCAACGTCGGCCCTCCTTTTCGACGGCCTGCCGGGTCACGTCCGCGTCCTTGTCTTCCTCAAGATAGGTGATGGCGATATCGGCGCCCTCGCGCGCCATCAGCACCGCCACCGCACGGCCGATGCCGGAATCGCCGCCGGTAATCAGCGCCACCTTGCCCTCGAGTTTGCCGCTGCCCCGGTAGAACGGCGCCGAGTACCGCGGGGCGGGGTCGAGTTGATATTCGTGTCCCGGCTTGTCCAGGTGCTGCGCGGATTGTTCGGTCGGCTGCGGCCGGGGGCCGGCCTGCACCGCTTTTTTCCGTTTGCCGGAAACTTCGGACGATCGCTTTTTTTCCCTGACCTCGACATCGCGTTGAATGTCGCGCTGCTTGCGTGCGGTGTCGGATACCCGGCGGTGCCGCGGGGCCTTGCTGTGCCTGGCCGCTTCCTTTTTCATCACGTTCTCCAGACACCCGCCGGGCGCGGCCGGTCAGCCATTCCGGCCTGGAAGCGATCCACACCGGCGATTGGCAACGTCGATCCGAAGCGTGCCACACCGATCCGCGTGGGTCAGCCCGAAGTCGATGCGCCTTGCGGCGGCTGCATTGTGCCTTGCGTCGCCGGTCCCTGGCTGCACTGGCCGTATTCCTGGCGGGTAACCCGGCCATCGCCATTCGCGTCGCATTGCGCGAAGTGACTTTGCAGCCAGGGAATGCGCTCGGCATCCTGTTGCGTGATGTAACCCTTGCTGCCGGCCGCATCGTCAAATCCCGGGCTCATGCCGGTGGCACCGACCTTGCCGTTGGTTGCAGGCTGCGCCATCGAGCCGCCGGTGGTGGTGGGTTGCGCGGTCGTATAGGGCGGCTGCGGCGGCAACCCGCCGGTGGTGCCCGGCGCGGGCTGCTGCTGATTGTTGTTGGCCGACCCGCAACCGACGATCCCAAGCGTCAGTGCGCCGATCAAGGCCAACGTCAGAGAGGCGGACTTGCAGTTCATGGCGGTGGCTCCTTGTATGGCCGCGTCGCGCGGCGGCGACGTAAGCAAGCAAACCACGTGCCACTATCGAATGCGCGGCCCGCCGCGGTTTCCTTGCCGCGATCGCACTCCGCCCGCGGAAGCAATTTCCCTGCAACGTAAATTTTTGCCAGTACCCGGTACGGCCGCGTGATGCGCGCCGCGGTTCCGCGCGGGTGTCCCGCGCGAAAAAACCTTGCGCAACATGTGCGGAATGGCTTGCAACGGCTTCATTCAGGCCAGCGTCGTCGTCGCCGGTCGACCACCCTGCGAAGTCGTGCAACGCGTGCTGAACGGATGGCACGCCGCGTGCATTCAGCCTGCGGCAAGACAGTCGGGGACCGTACAACCAGGAGAACAAGTGCATGAACAATTGGATCGATGCCACGCAGTCATTACCCGTCGAACACGAATACGTCCGCTTCCTCGTCATCGGGCACACGCGCGCCCTGATGGGCGTGTACGAGAACCAAAGCTTCTGCTCGCGCTGGGGCACGTACGACAGGAACCAGGTCGGCATCTGGCGCAAGCTCGGGGAAGCGGCGCCGCAAGCTCCGCTGCCGGCCCGCACCGACCCGGAGCATCGCTACTGGGCCGATCGGCCGATGCGCGAGGGTTTTTGAGGCGGCGCGCCCAATCCGACCGCGCGTCAACCGGGGGAACGTTCCGCGAACGCGATCGTACTCAGCAACGCCAGCGCCGGCTGCCGCGAATCCAGCCGCGTGTGCTGAACCACGATCGCGATGTCCGAACAAAACACGCTTGCATAATCCGTCTCGCGCGGCACCGGCGCCGGATCGGCCAAGTCATTGAAGCGCAGATGCAGCGTGCGGCGCGCCGGCACGGTGACCCGATACGGCCCCACCGGTTCGCGGTCGCTGAAATACAACATGATCGTCACGTGTGCGTCGACATCATTGACGTTCAACAGGCACGCGGTTTCGTGGCTTTCGAACCGCGGGTCGCCCTGCTCGTTTCCGCTCGCGGGAATGTAACCTTCGCCGATGGCCCAGTGGCGGCTTCCGATGCTCATGGGGCCATCCTTCACCGATCATCGAAGCGGGCTGGCGCGTGATTGCGGCAGCGCCTGCCGCACGCCGTCGCGACCAGGCCCAGCGCCAACGTGCCGAGCAGCAGCGAGTTCCGGTGCATCTCGATCCACAGCGCGGGTGAACGCCGATGCGCGCGCGCGCCGAACGCGCCGTGGGTAGCGTGCTCACCCGCCACCGGCGCGGCCAGATTGTCCGGTTGCGCATTCAGCTCCGGCTTGTCGGTCTGCTGGCCCTCGAAGCCGGTGCGCCCGAGGTACCGGTCCATCAGCGCAGGTGACAGCCGCTGGCCCAGCAACGCGAGCCACGTGGACGCGCCGACGCTTACTTCGCGCCGCCGATGGCTCGCGGCGAACAGCACCGCCTCGGCCGCAATTTCCGGCTGGTAAATCGGTGGAACCGGCTGCGGTCGGTGCGGCATCTTGTTGCGCGCCCACTCGAACTGTGGCGTGTTCAGCGCGGGCATGTGTACGGCGGTGAGATGGACACGGCTTTTCTCGTGGATCAGCTCGCACCGCAAAGAATCGAGGAAACCCAACAGCGCGTGCTTGGCGCCGCAATAGGCCGACTGCAGCGGAATGCTGCGATACGCGAGCGCGGACGACACCTGCACGATCACACCATGGTTGCGCGCACGCATCCGCTTCAGCGCGGCCATGGTGCCGTACACGCCGCCCAGGTAAGTGGTTTCGGTGACGCGCCTGAATTCCTCGGGTTCGAGTTCCACGAAGGGTGCGAATACGGTGACCATCGCGTTGTTGACCCACACCTCGATGGGCCCGAGCTCCCGTTCGATGCGTTCCGCCGCGGCGTCCAGTGCCTGCGCGTCGGAAACATCCGCCACGCAGGCGAGCGCGCTGCCGCCTGCAGCTTCGATTTCACGGCGCGTGGCTTCCAACGCTTCCGTGCCGCGCGCGATCAGGCCGATCCGGGCGCCGCGCCGCGCGAACAGCAGCGCCGTCGCTCGTCCCACGCCAGCCGAAGCGCCGGTCACCACCACCGTCTTGTCCTTGAATCGATCCTTGCTCATGCGTGGGCTCCCGCCTCCTCTTCCCGTACCGCGCGACCCTGCCCCGCCCCGTCATCCGGCGGCCGGCCGTGCTGCAACGCACGCTGCAGCACTTCGGCCAGGTGCAGGGCCCGGCGCTGCGTGGCCTGGCGAATCTGCTCGCGACAACTGAACCCGTCCGCGACGATCAGGGTTTCGGCACCGGCCTTGCGGACCTCGGGCAGCAGCACGCGCTCACCGATCTGCTGCGACATCGCGTACTTGTGCTGTTCGAAGCCGAAAGATCCCGCCATGCCGCAGCAGCCGGAATCCAGCACGCGAAGGTCGAGACCGGTCTGCTTCAGGACGTGCTTGTCCGCATCGGTGCCCATCACCGCCACGTGATTGCAGTGCATGTGCACGATGGCCTTGCCGTCCAGCCGGTGCGGCACGTAATCGATGTGACGGAGGAATTCCGCGAGCGTGTACGTCTGCTCGCGCAAGCGCTTGGCATCCTCATCGTGCGGGAACAGGTTGTGCAGCTCGTCGCGGAACGCGGCGACGCAGGCCGGCTCCAAGCCGACCAGCGGCGTGCCTGCGCGGATTTCCACGCGCAGGCAGTCAAGCGTCTGCCGCCACAGCCTGACCGCCTGCTTGAGCATCCCAAAGTCGTAGAGGGGGCGTCCGCAGCAAAGCCGTTTCGTCGGCAGCGCGACCGCGCAGCCGGCGTGTTCCAGCACCTCCACCGCGGCGCGTCCGGTCTCCGGCAGGAAGTAATTGGTGAAGGTATCCGGCCACAACAAGACGCGCCGGCCTTCGCTTCGAACCTCCCCGCGCCCGGCGAACCAGTCGCGCAGCGTCTGTGTCGCGAACGTCGGCATCGAACGTTCGCGCGCGATGCCGCCGACCCGCTTCAGCAACGGTGCCGTGAATCGGTTCCGCGCCAATGCATTGGCGAAGCGCGGGGTGTGCGACGCCAGGGCCGCCCAGCGGTGGATCAGTCCCATGCTGTACGCCGCGCGCGGGCGGATCCTTCCCTTGTAGTAATGCGACAGGAACTCCGACTTGTAGGTGGCCATGTCCACCTTCACGGGGCACTGGCCCTTGCAGCCCTTGCAGGCGAGACAGAAATCGAGCGCCTCGAAAACGTGCCGATCCTTCCAGCCGCCGGTGATCACTTCGCCCTTCAGCATCTCGAACAGCAGGCGTGCGCGGCCACGCGTCGAGTACGCTTCCTCGCGGCTGGCCATGAAGCTTGGACACATCACGCCGTGGTCCACCCGGCGGCAGTCGCCCACGCCCACGCAACGCAATACCGTGCGCCCGAAGTCGTGGTCGTCGGCAGGGAACCGGAAGTGCGTATCCACCTTGCGCGGCGCGTAACCGGCACCGAGGCGAAGGTTTTCGGTCGGCAGGTACGGGTCCACCACCTTGCCGGGATTCATGCGGCATTGCGGGTCCCAGATGCGCTTGAACTCGCCGAAGGCATGCACCAACTCATGGCCGTACATCCGGCTCAGGAATTCGGCCTTCGACTGGCCATCGCCGTGTTCGCCCGAAAGCGAGCCGCCGTAGCGCACCACCAGGTCGGCGGCATCGCCGAGAAAGGCGTGGAACTTGTCGATGCCCGGCTGCGATTCCAGGTCGAAATCGATGCGGGTATGCACGCAACCCTGGCCGAAATGGCCGTACAGGTCACCGGTGTAGTCGTAGCGTTTCAGCAGCTTGCGAAAATCGCGCAGGTAATCGCCGAGTTTCGCCGGCGGCACCGCGGCGTCTTCCCAACCTTCCCAGGTGATCTTCTTGTTCGGCACGTGCGCGGTGGCGCCCAGTCCGCCGCGCCGCACGTTCCATAACGCCTCCTCGCAACGCTTGTCGTCGAACAGCTTCATGCTGACCTGGCCGCCCTTGTGCTTCAGGCGATGCATCAGACGCTGCGCCTTGTCGTCCGCTTCCTCCCGGCTGTCGCCGCCGAACTCCACCAGCAACCAGCCGCTGCCCTTCGGCACCAGCTCGAGGTCGCGCGGGTGCATGCCGATGGTTTTCATGTCCTGGATGAGGTTGTCGTC
>DATCSF010000268.1:0-2089 GCA_036568625.1 Rhodanobacteraceae bacterium
GGCGGGGCGTGCTGCTGCTGGGGGCGCACGTCGGCAGCTTCGAGGTATTGCGCGTGCTGGCCGCGCGCAGGCCGGATTGCAAACTGAAGCTGGTGATGGACAAGGGCAAGACGCCGGCGCTGACCGCATTGCTGGAAGCGCTGGCGCCGGAGTTGTCGGACAGCATCATCGATACTTCGCGCGGCGGCATGGACATCGTGCTGGCGTTGTCGGAGGCCGCGCGCGAGGGCGCGATGATCACGTTGTTGGGCGATCGTGGCAGGCCGCACGAAATGATGCGCAAGGTGCCGTTCCTCGGCGCCGACGCGGGGTTTCCGGCCGCGCCCTGGCAGATCGCGGCATTGCTGAAAGTGCCGGTGGTGCTGTGCCTCGGGATGTACCGCGGCGGCAACCGTTACGATCTCATCTTCGAGACCTTGGCCGAGGAAGTCGAGTTGCCGCGCACCGAGCGCAATGCCGCGCTCGATGGATACGTCCGTCGTTACGCCGAGCGCCTGGAACATCATCTGCGCGAAGCGCCCTGCAACTGGTTCAACTTCTATGATTTCTGGCAATCGCAAACGACCCTTGCCGCGCCGCAGGCGATCGAGCCGAACCTGCAGCAGGCGCACTCTTCGTGACGCATTGATCGCGCTTGCGCTGGCAGCTTCGTTCGGCGCGTTCGCGGCCGAGCCCGGGCTTGCCGAATCGCTGCTGGCCGGCATGGCGAAAACGCCGCCGGCCTCGACGCCGTTCGTGCAGGTGAGTTATCGCGGTGTGCTGGATCGGCCGCTGGTGGTATCCGGCACGTTGCGCTGGCTGGGCGGCGAGCGGATGGAGCGCGTCATCGAAAAGCCGTTCCACGAAATCGCGAAGATCGGCGACGGCGAATTGTCGGTGCAACGTGGTGGCGGCGAGGTGCACCGGATGCCGTTGCAACGCGCCCCGCAGGCAGGCGCGATGCTGGCCGGATTCCGTGCGCTGCTGGGCGGCGACGTATCGGCGTTGCGGCAGGATTTCGCGTTGTCCGCGCAGGGCGGCACCGCGCACTGGGTGATCACGCTGGCACCGCGCGCCCCTCAGCTCCAGCGCCAGCTGGCCTCCATCGTCATTGACGGCCGCAATCACGAACCGCGTTGCCTCACCGTGACCGACGCCAACGGCGACAGCAGCATCGCGTTGGTCGGGGCGATGGCGAAAGCCGGCCTGCACAGTGTGGCGCCGCTGCAATCGGCGCTGGCGGCCCGTTGCAGAAACGATCGATGAGGAAGGGGGCGCGCGCCGCGATCTGGTTCGTCTGGTTTGCCTTGATCGTTGCGGTTGGCTGGGGGGTCGCGCGGCACCTGAAGATCAGTTCCGACCTGCGCGACTTCGTGCCGCCGGCACGCACCGTCGACCAGAAGCTGCTGCTGGACGAGATCGGCAAGGGGCCGGGTTCGCGCCTGCTGCTGCTGGCGATTTCCGGCGCCTCGCAGGACCGGCTGGCGGAGCTCTCGCGTGGATTGGCAGACGCGCTGGCCCGCGATCCGGCCTTCGCGCACGTCGCCAATGGCGGCAACGACCTGGCAGAAATCGCCTCCGGTCTGTTGCCCTATCGTTACCTCTTGTCGCCGACGTTGGATACGCATCACCTGGATGCCGGCTACCTGCGCGCGCAGTTGCAGCAGCGTGTCGAGGACTTGAGTTCGCCCGCCGCGTCGATGCTGGAGCCGTGGCTGAAGCGCGATCCCACGCTGGAAACCTTGAAGCTTGCGCGGCTCTGGACGCCGCCGCATCAACCGAAATTGGTCGACGGCGTGTGGTTCTCCCACGACGGCGAGGCATTGCTGGTCGCGGAAACCAAAGCGGCCGGATTCGATCCCGGCGCACAGGCCGCGGCGATCGCATCGCTACAGAAACACTTCGCTGCATTGCCCGGCGCGGCGCGAGCGAGACTCGCGATCAGCGGCCCCGGCTGGTTCGGCGTCGAGACCAGTCGCGATACCCGCGCCGAGGCCGATCGTTTCGGGGTGATTACCACCATCGGTTTCGTGTTGATGTTGCTGCTGGCCTACCGCAGCGCGGTGCCCATCGTGGTGACGGCGTTGCCGCTGCTGTCGGGCGCGGTGGT
>DATCSF010000269.1:0-14887 GCA_036568625.1 Rhodanobacteraceae bacterium
GGTGTTCGCCGCGCGCTTGATCACCGGTGTGATCGGCCTGCGATTCTTCACCGATTACCTGGACGGCGACCGCTACTTCCGCATCGCCCACCCGGCGCACAACCTCGAACGCGCGCGCAACCAGTTCGCGTTGTTCGCTGCCCTGACAGCGCAAGCCGATTCACTGCAGGCACTGGTGCAGGGTCTGGCCTGAAGCACGGCTGCAGGCACACGCCACCGCTGGCCATCTGCACGTGCGCAGCGGTGCGCCGGGCAGAAGTCCTCTGGACAGGAGCCTGGGAATCCCGACCGCGGGTCGGCGTCGGCCCTACTCCGAGTGGCGTTTCTCCAGCACCGCGGCGACGTCCGCCAGCGACATGCCGCGTGCGCGCAGCAGCACGATCAGGTGGTAAACGAGGTCGGCGGCTTCGCCAAGCAGCGCGGCATCATCCTGCCCTGCCCCCGCGAGTGCCGTTTCCACGCCTTCCTCGCCCACCTTTTGCGCGATGCGGCGCGTGCCGGCCTCGAAAAGGCGTGTCGTATAGCTTCCGGCGGGACGCTCGGCGTGCCGCCGTGCAACCAGCCTGTCGAGTTTCGCGAGAAACGCGAGCGGCGGCTTTGCATCTGCGCCGAAACAGCTCGACGTGCCCAGATGACAGGTCGGGCCGCGCGGTTCGGCCTCGATCAGCAAGGCGTCCCGATCGCAATCGGGGCGGATCGACTTCACGGCCAGCACGTGGCCCGAGGTTTCGCCCTTTTTCCAGAGACGTCGCTTGCTGCGGCTCCAGAACGTCACGCAGCCCGATGCTCGCGTCGCAGCCAACGCATCCACATTCATGTAAC
This sequence comes from Rhodanobacteraceae bacterium, assembly GCA_036568625.1. GTDB lineage: Bacteria > Pseudomonadota > Gammaproteobacteria > Xanthomonadales > Rhodanobacteraceae > 66-474. The sequence goes on from DATCSF010000269.1 coordinate 823, forward strand.
CGAGCATCAACACCTCGCCCGTCGCGAAATGCTGGACGATGGCCGGGACGAGGCCCTCGCCCTTGTCGAAATCGATTTGCTGAAGACCGCCGTTGTCCATGAGCGTTCTCATCACACCCGCACCGCGATGCCGCGGTCGTGCAGCCACGATTTAAGGCCCGGAATCGCGATCGCGCCGGAGTGAAACACGCTGGCTGCCAGCGCGCCATCGACATCGCCTTCGGCGAAGACGTCGCGAAAATGTTCACGCGTCCCGGCGCCGCCCGATGCCACCAGCGGCACGCGGCAGGCCGCGCGCGCCGCGCGCAATTGCTCGATGTCGTAGCCGTTGCGCACGCCGTCGCTGCCCATGCAATTCAGCACGATTTCGCCCGCGCCGCGTCGCTGCGCCTCGTCGATCCAGTCCAGCATGCGCCGTGGCGTGGCGCGTGTGCGCGACGGAGCACCCGTGTACTGCCGCACCCGCCACTCGCCGTCGTCGTCGCGCAGCGAGTCGATGCCCACCACCACGCATTGCACGCCGAACGCATCGGCCAGTTCGGCGATCAGCGACGGACGTTCCAGCGCGGGCGAGTTGATCGAAATCTTGTCCGCGCCTGCGTGCAGCACCGTGCGCGCATCCGCCACGCTGCGAATGCCGCCCGCCACACAGAACGGGATGTCGATTTCGCGCGCCACCCGCTCCACCCACGTGCGATCGACCGCGCGATGCTCCGGACTGGCCGCGATGTCGTAGAACACCAATTCGTCGGCGCCGGTGTCGCGATAGCGCAGGGCAAGTGCAACGATGTCGCCGACCACGGCATGATCGCGGAATCTCACGCCCTTCACGACCTTGCCGTCCTGGACGTCGAGGCACGGAATGATCCGTCGGGTCAGCATTCCAGCGTGTCCCGGAGGGTGAAACGACCTTCCAGCAAGGCGCGCCCAAGGACCACGGCATTTGCGCCTGCCGCGCGGACCTTGCGGATGTCGTCGAGCGAACAGGCGCCGCCAGAAGCCTGGATCTCCAGACCCGCGCCGCAGCCGCGCAGATCGCGATACAGCGCCAGGTTGAATCCATCCAAAGTGCCGTCGCGCGCAATGTCGGTGCACAACACATGGCGCGCACCGACGCGGGCGTAGAAATCGGCGAGGGTGACCAGCTCGCCGTGGGCATCTTGCGTCCAACCCTGCACGGCCAGACGCCACCTGCCCGCTTCGCTGCGCACGTCCAGCGCTACCACCACCCGCCCGGGTCCAAACCGATCGAGCCAGGTCGCCGTGGTGCGGGGATCCTGCACCGCCAGACTGCCGACGACCACGCGCGCGACGCCGACGGCATACAGGCGTTGCAGGTCGTCGGCATTGCGCACGCCGCCGCCGCCTTGCACCTGCAATCCGCCGATGCGGCAGAGGGATTCGATCGCAGCAAGATTCTCGAACCGTCCCGAACGCGCCCCGTCCAGATCGACCACGTGCAGCCACTTCGCCCCGGCCTCCGCGTAGCGTTGGGCAAGTTCGACAGGATCAGCCTCGAACACGGTTTCGCGGGCGTAATCGCCCTGCCGCAGCCGCACCACGCGCCCGCCGCGAAGATCGATCGCGGGAATCACTTCAAAGCTCATGAGGACAGGAAATTCCGAAGCGTTGCCAGGCCGAACGCGGCCGAACGTTCCGGGTGGTATTGCACGCCGAGGAAGTTGTCACGTCCGATCGCAGCCGAAAACGCAATCCCGTATTCGCAGGTCGCCAGCGTCGCCGCGCACATCGGCACCGCAAAGCTGTGCACGAAGTACGCCCATCCCTCCCCGGCGCCGTCTGCGAACAGCGGATGTGGTGTCATCGTGTCGACGCGGTTCCAGCCCATATGTGGAACACGCAGACCGTCGCGGTCGTCGAATCGCCGCACGTCGGCATCGATCAGACCCAGGCAATCGACGTCGCCTTCATCGGAATGCGTGCACAAAAGCTGCATGCCGAGGCACACACCCAACACCGGCTGCGTCAACGACTGCAACACCTCGACGAGGCCGCTTTCGCGAAGGCGCGCCATCGCCGCTGCGGCAGCGCCCACGCCCGGTAGAATCACGCGATCGGCGTTGCGTATGGCCGCCGCGTCGGACGTCAACGCCGCCTCCACGCCAAGCCGCTGCAGCGCGTACCGAACCGAGCCGATGTTGGCGCCGCCCGAGTCGACCAGCGCCACGTTCATGCAAGCACCCCCTTGGTGCTCGGGAGCACGTTCCCTTCGCGGCGCAGCGCCTGACGCAATGCGCGCGCCACGGCCTTGAAGCAGACTTCGACCATGTGGTGCGCATTCTCGCCGCGCACCGCGAGGTGCAGGTTCGCACCCAGCGCGTCGCATAGCGAGCGAAAAAAATGCGGCACCAGTTCGGTCGGCAGATCGCCCACCCGGTCGCGCGGGAATGCGCCGTCGAACACGAAAAGGGCGCGACCGGAAAGGTCGATGCATGCTTCCGCCGCGCTGTCGTCCATCGGCAGCGAAAATCCGTAACGGGCGATTCCGCGCTTGTCGTCCAGCGCGCGCCGCAATGCCTCGCCGAGCGCCAGCGCACAATCTTCGACCGTGTGATGCTCGTCCACGCGGATGTCGCCCACGCAGCGCAACGACAACGCAAAACCACCGTGCTTGCCCAGTTGCTCCAGCATGTGATCGAAGAATCCGAGGCCCGTCGCGACCTGCGGATCGGCCGTGGAATCGAGATCGACACGAACGCGGATGCGGGTCTCGCGCGTGTTGCGCTCAACTTGGGCAATGCGCGGGCGGTCGAGCAAGCGATGCGCGATCTCGCCCCAGGTCATGCCGTCGGTACCGATTCGGAAGCCGCACACGCCGAGATTCACGGCGAGCTCCATGTCGGTGGCGCGATCGCCGATCACCGCGGAGTCAGCGCGGCTCCAGCCGTCGTCCGCGAGATAGCCACGCAGCAGTCCGGTGCGCGGCTTGCGGGTATCGCGGCCCTCGTGTTCGAAGCTGCGGTCGATCAGGATGTCGCGAAAGCCGATGCCCTGCGACCCCAGAATGCGCAACAGCAGGGCCTGGGGGCCATCGAAACTTGCTTCCGGGAAGCTCGGCGTACCAAGGCCATCCTGGTTGGTCACCATCACCAGTTCGTAACCCGCCGCAACGCAACGCTGCAAGGCCGTGATCACGCCCGGCATCAGGTCGAATTTCCCGAAACTGTCGAGCTGCTCGTCGGGCGGCTCGACGACCAGGCAGCCATCGCGGTCGATGAACAGCAGTTTGCGCTTCATGCCGACTGCTCCGCGGGCGCGACGGCAAGCCGCTCCGACGAGGCGCCCGGCACGCCGCCCAATACTTCGAGCACGCGATCGTTCTCCGCAGGGGCGCCGAGCGTGACGCGCAGCGCATCGCCGAGCATGGAATAGCGGCGCACGTCGCGCACGACCACACCCGCATCGAGCAGAGCAGCGTACGCCTTGCCAGCGTTCCAAAAGCGCACCGTAAGAAAATTGGCCTGCGAGGGCAACACCGCGCGCACGCATCCCAGCGACTCCAGCGCCTTGCGCAGGCGCGCGCGCTCACGATGGATCACGCCGATGCGTTCGCGCACTTTGCCTGCAGCGTCTTCGGACAAGGCACACAGCGCGGCTTCCACGCACGGCGTCGGCAGAGGGTACGGTGGCATGAGCTTGCGCAACAATGCGATCACCCGCGCATCCGCGAGCAAGGCTCCAATCCGGACGCCCGCCAGAGCCCACGCTTTCGACAGGGTGCGCAGCACCACCAGGTTCCCGAAATCCCCAATGCGGTCTGCGACACTGCCGCACTCGCCATCCGGATCGACGAATTCGACATAGGCTTCGTCGACTACCAGCAATGCGCGATCCGCCAGCGCTTCCGCCAGCCGCAGGATGGCCGCACGCGGCACGCCGGCGCCCGAAGGATTGTTGGGCGCGCACACGAAGACCAACTTGATCGAAGGGGCAACTGCAGCAAGCACGGCATCGACATCGAGCGTGAAGTCGGCACGCAGCAGCGCCTCGACGACGGCAGCACCTTGTATCCGCGCGCACACCGCGTACATGCCAAAGGTCGGTGGCGAGATCAGGATGGCGTCGCGCCCCGCGGCGCAAAATGCCCGCACCAGCAGGTCGATGCCTTCGTCGCTGCCCCGGCCGATCAGCACTTGATCGTCATCGACGCCATACAGCGCAGCCAGACGCGCAACCAAGGCAGCCGGTTGCGGATCGGGGTAACGGTTCCAGGCTTCCCTGCCCGCGAACGGCGGCCACGGCGACTCGTTGGCATTCAGCAGGATCGCTCCACCACGTGCTTCCATGCGCGCTGAGGAGTACGGCTGCAGGGCCCGAAGTTCCGGGCGCGCGAGGTCCACCGGGTTCATGCGACAGCCCCGGCCGGCGCCATCGCGCGGTCGTGTTCGAGTGCCGCAAGCCGCATGGTCACGGCGCGCCGGTGCGCTTCCAGTTGTTCCGCGCGGGCCAGCGTGGCCGCGCACGGGCCGACGGTGCGCAGCCCTTCGGAGCTGCACGTCTGCACCGCGATCTGCTTCTGGAAACTCGCCACCGAAACGCCGCTGCAACTGCGCGCCCACCCATAGGTCGGCAGCACGTGATTGCTGCCGCTGCAATAGTCGCCCAGCGACTCCGGCGTCCATGGCCCGAGGAAAACGGAACCCGCATTCTCGATGGCGCCCAGCCACGCCCGCGGCTCGCGCACCTGCAGGATCAAGTGCTCGGGCGCGTAGCGATTGCCCAGCGCAATCGCCTCGGCGATGGATTCGACCTCGATCAGGCGGCTATGCGCCAACGCTTGCCGCGCGATCGCGGCGCGCGGCAGGGTCGCGCATTGGCGTGACACCTCCCGCTCCACGGCATCGAGTAAAAGCGCGGAATCACTGGCCAGCAGGACCTGCGAATCGGGGCCGTGCTCGGCCTGTGACAACAGGTCGGCCGCGACCCACCGCGGGTCCGCGGCAGCGTCAGCGATCACCAGCACCTCGGACGGACCGGCGGGCATGTCGATGGCAACGCCGCCCTGCACCGAGGCGACTTGCAGTTTGGCCTCGGTCACATACGCGTTGCCCGGCCCGAACAATTTGTCGCAGCGCGGCACCGACTGCGTGCCATACGCCATCGCCGCGACCGCCTGCGCGCCACCGATCTTGAAGACACGGCGCACGCCGCATGCGCGCGCGGCGTACAGCACCGCCGGGTCGCATGCGCCGTCCGCGCGCGGCGGGGTGCACAGCACGATTTCGCGACAGCCCGCAAGGCGGGCCGGAATTCCCAACATCAAGGCGGTGGAAGGCAGCGGCGCACTGCCGGCCGGCACATACAGGCCAACGCACGCAATCGGGCGCGACACACGCTCCACGAGCAAGCCGGGCGCGGTTTCCACCGCGATATCGGCGAGCATGCATGCGCGATGGAAGTCCTCGATGCGTTCGATGGCTTCGCCAATCGCCCGCTTCAAGGACGACTCGAGCGTCGATTCAGCGGCATCGAATTCGTGTCCGGCAACCTCGATGCCTGCGAGCACGGCCTTGTCGAAGGTTGCGGCATACTCGCGCAGCGCCGCATCGCCGCGCGCGCGCACTGCGGCGATGATATCGCCCACCGCGCTGCGCAGCGCGTCGCTCCGCGACAGCGGCGGCCGCGCAAGCGCCTGCTCGCGTGCTGCTTCATCGAGCATAGCCCAATCGATGCGCTTCATGCCAGCGCCCTCTCGACCGGAAGCACGAACAATTCGCGCGCACCGGCGCGCTGGATCGCTTCGAGCTGCCGCCAGCCAAGTTCATCCGGACAAAGCGCCTGCAACACCACCTGACCCGGCTGACCGTCCATCTGCAGCACCGTCGGACGCGGCGCACCCGGGAGCGCGGCGACGATGGCTTCCACGCTCGCGCGTGCCGCCTGCAACAACAACAACCGCGAGCCGCGCACGCGCACCACGCCATCGATCCGTCGCAACAACAGTTCGATCGCATCGCGACGATCATCGGCCGGCAGCACGGCGGCGCCGATCAGTACGGCTTCGCTGTCCAGCACGCGATCGACCTCGCGCAACTGGTTGGCTACCAGCGTGGCGCCGCTCTGCACCAGGTCGCAGATGGCGTCCGCGGTGCCCAGTCTCGGCGCGATCTCGACCGATCCGGCGAGGGTCACGATTTCCGCGTCGACGCGGTTTTCACGCAGCCAGCCACGCAACAGGCGGGGATACGAGGTAGCGACACGGAGGCCTGCCAGCGAAGCGGCACCGGCATAGGCAAAATCCTGCGGCACCGCGACCGCCAGCCGGCACCCGCCGAACCCGAGATCCCGGAAGTTCCGCAACGGAGGCCCTTCCCTGCCGGCGACGTACTCGGCCACGACATTGCGCCCGACCACACCGAGATCGCACACGCCCTGCGCGATCAGGCCGGGAATGTCGTCGTCACGCACCAGCAGCAGGTCGATCGGCTCGCCCTCGCCGTAGCAGAACAACCCATCGCGGCTGCGCCGGAAGCGCAAACCGCAACGGTCCAGGAGATCGAAACACGGATCGCTCAGCCGTCCCGATTTCTGCACGGCGATGCGCAGGCGCTCGCGCGGCATCATGCCCGTTGCTCCCGTCGCACACGGCCGCCGCGCATGGTTCGCGCCGCGGCCTTCCGGTAGCCGCCATTGCCTTGATTCAGAAAACGCGCGACCCGCCCTATGGTGGTAATGCTGACCGCCGTGTGCTCGTGGATCTCGCGGTACGGCGTGCCCTTCAACACATGCGGCACCACCGACCAGCGATCGACCAGGGCCTCGAGTTCTGCGGGCGTGCACAGGTCGTGCAGCAGGGCACGCATTTCGGCGACGTCACGCATCGCCAGCAACGCCTTGCACAGGCTGGTTTCGGCGGTATTGGCGGATTCTTCGGGATCGAGCGCTCTGCGTTTCATGGCTTTTCCATCGGCACTTTGCATACCGGTCTGTTCAAATAATGTAATAACGTGTTAGTACATGTGGCGCGAATCGTAGCGGCACGCCGGACGCCGCGCAAGTGCGTTCGCCCTGCTACTTCACGGGGGATTCAAGCGGCCGGGGCCAGCGTCAGGTATCGAACGCGCGCTCGCGCACCAGCCGGCAGGCTGCGGCGATATCGTGCTGCATCGCGCGATCACGGTGCATGAAGGCGATCGATTCGCGCAGACAACGATGCGCGGCCCGCACCGCCTGGCCCGGACGGAACGCCGCGGCGCCAGTCAACTGGGACGCCAGTGCCTGCACTTCGCGGGTGAATGCGTCATAGTGCGGGTGCCCTTCGCGCGGCGCATGTTCGACCTTGGCAGCCAATGCCTGCCAGCCGCCGCGTCGGGCGAGGCCTCGCGCCGCATTCAACATGTCATTGCGGTAATCCAGCGCCTGCGCTGCGGTGTACAGTTCCAGCGCCAGCACGTCGGCAAGATCGTGCGTCATGTCCAGTACCTGGCGCGCCTCGTTGGCGCCCATCGACACATGGTCCTCGGCATTGGCGCTGGTTGGCACCGAATACACGCTGGCCGGGTGCGCGCGGGTCACAAGATCGTTCACCAGCGCCGCTGCGGTGTATTGCACGATCATGAAACCGGAATCGGTGCCGTCCTCGTTGCCGGTGAGGAACGCCGGCAACCCGTCGTTGGTGGCGGGATCGACCAGCTTGTTGAGGCGGCGTTCGGAAATCGACGCCAGCACCGGGATCGCCGCCTTCACGTAACTCATCGCCAGCGCCAGCGGCATGCCGTGGAAGTGACCGGCGGAAATCACTTGCTCCTCGATGTGCCGTGCGTCGGTGTTGTCGGGAAAGATCAGCGGATTGTCGGTGACCGCATTCAACTCGATATCGATCACCCCGCACGCATGGGCCCAAGCGTCGCGCACCGCGCCGTGCACCTGCGGCATGCAACGCAGCGAGTACGCATCCTGCGGCTGGTGCTTCTTGCCGCCCCTGAACGGCAGGAAGCGCTGGTAGAACGCCTCGCGACCATGACGCTGGTCGACGGGCACCCATTCCCAGCGAATGTCGAACGACAGCGATTGTTCTTCCGGCGTCGCCCAGGCTTGTGCGGTCCAGGTCCGGAAACGCGGAACCAGATGATAAGGAATGTCGATCAATGTGGAATCGCGCAGCAATTCGCGCACGTGGCCCGCGGTCGCGACCTGCCCCGGGTGCGGGCGCAACGCATGCACTTCCTCGCGCAGTGCGCCGCTGCGGCCGGCGAAGGCGTCCAGCGACATCGCCGCGGCAAGGTCGGCAACGCCCAGCAGGTATTCCAGTTCGTCCAGCGCCAGCACCGCCGTCGCCAGCATCTGCGCGGTGCCGTTGTTGAGGGCGAGGCCTTCCTTGAAGGACAGCTTCACCGGGCGCAGCCCGGCGCGCCGCAACGCTTCGTCGCCGGCCATGCGCTCGCCCTGGAAGAAGGCTTCGCCGCCGCCCAGCAGCACGATCGCGAGGTGCGACAGCGGCGCGAGGTCGCCACTTGCGCCTACCGAACCCTTGGCCGGAACCACCGGCACGATGCCGCTGTTCAGCATCGCCACCAGCGCTTGCAGGGTTTCGACCCGGATGCCGGAATGCCCCCGCATCAGGGTATTGATGCGTACCGCCAGCATCGCCCGCACCACCTCGACGGCCAACGGCTCGCCCACGCATACCGCGTGGGTGATGATCAGGTTGTGCTGCAACTCTTCGGGAAGCGTTTCCTCGCGCGGTTCGGGGTTGCCGCCCGGCAGTTCGTCGCGCGCGCGATGAGCGCCCAGCAGCTTGTCCGCATTGCTGCCGAAACCTGTGGTGACGCCATAGATGGGCTCGCCGCAGCGCACCTTGTCGGCGATGAAGTCAGCGGCGCGCCGGACCTTTTCCAGTTGCGCCGTGTCGAGTTCGACATTCGCGCCGCGCCGCGCAATGGCCACCACGTCGGCGCGCGTGAGATGGCTGCCGTCGAGCCGAACCATGGTCATGCCCGTTGCACCTCGTCTTGCGCCAGTTCCACGCGCAACGATTTCACCAGTTCCGCACGCTGCACCTCGAACTGGTCGCCACGACGCAAATCCTTCACCGCCACCGCACCACGCGCCAGTTCGTCCTCGCCCGCGACAACCGCGAAGCGGATGCCGGCGCGATCGGCATACTTCAGTTGCTTGCCCAGCTTGCCGCCCTCCAACGCGACTTCGGCGGCAATGCCGGCGTCACGCAGGTCTTTCGCGATCGCCAGGCAAGCCGGCAACTGCACGACGTCCATTTGCGTCACCAACACCTGCACGCTGCTGTCGGCGGCCTTCAACAGCCCCGCCTCGCGCAGTTGCCAGAACAGGCGCGTCAATCCGATTGAAATTCCGACGCCCGGCAGCGTCGATTTCGTGTAATTGGCCGCGAGATTGTCATAGCGGCCGCCGGAACAGATCGAACCGATGTCGGGATGATCATTCAAGGTGGTCTCGTAAACCGTGCCGGTGTAGTAGTCCAGCCCCCGTGCGATGGAAAGGTTCAGCGCGAACGCCGATTCCGGCACGCCGAACGCCGCGACCGTGTCCAGCACCTCGCGCAGCTCCGACCTGCCCTGCTCGAAAGTTTCTGTGCCGCGGCCAAGCGCATCGAGCTTCGCGTGCGCGTCGCGCAACGACGTTGACCGGACCTCGACGAATTGCATGATCCTGTCCGCCGCTTCCGCCGACAGCCCGAACGCCTCCCCGGTCAACACGCCACGTACGTGATCGGCACCGCGCTTGTCCAGCTTGTCCACTTCGCGCAGCACCAGCATCTGCCGTTCGCCGTCGCCGATGCCGAGGCCTTCGAAAAAGCCGCGCATCAGCTTGCGGTTGTTGAGCTGGATGGTGAACGCGCCGATGTCGAGCGCGCGGAACACCGCGTGGATCACCGCCGGGATCTCGGCGTCGTAACGGATCGACAAGGTGTCCTTGCCGATCACGTCGATGTCGCACTGGTAGAACTCTCGAAAACGTCCGCGCTGCGCGCGTTCGCCGCGATAGACGCGCTGCATCTGGTAGCGCCGGAACGGGAACGCCAGCTCGCGTTCGTGCTCGGCCACATAGCGCGCCAGCGGCACCGTCAGGTCGAAACGCAACGCGTGCTCGGGCCGCCCGGCCTGTTCCAGTGCGCCGGTCGACTGCACGAAGTAAACCTGCCGCTCGGTTTCGCCGCCGCTCTTGGTCAGGAGGATGTCGGCGAATTCGATCGCCGGCGTCTCGATGGGCAGGAATCCGTACACCTCGAAACCGCGCCGGATGATGTCCAGCATGCGCTGAAACGCGATCTGCTCGCGCGGCAGCAATTCCAGCGTGCCGGGCATGGTGCGGGGCGTGGTCAGCGCCATGAATCGAGCCTCGGGTCAAAACCGCAAGATTAGCAGTACAGCCCGCCATCTTGCGCGCGCGAAGCGGCGCCAAGTATCATTTGCGGCTCGCTGCAGGGCACTGCCCTCGTGCGAGGTGTCGGGGTGTAGCTCAGCCTGGTAGAGCGCTACGTTCGGGACGTAGAAGTCGCAGGTTCAAATCCTGTCTCCCCGACCAGGCGTAAGGGCCCTGGCGCTACCGCCTGGCTCCCGCAATCCGGCGCGCGTCCATCGCAGCCAGCGGGTCACGTACTCACCCAGAACAGCGGCGCCTTCGGGCGCCGTTTTCTGTTGCTCGTAAAGCCGGTGAAGGCGTGCGACGAAATGCCTGACTGTGCTGGCCGCAAGCTGTAGAGGCTTGCGTGAGTAGTGGTAGCCGAGAAAGTCGAATCCCCGCTCGATGCGCCCGATGAAGGTTTTGTCGGGATGCGTGTGCAGCTTGAGCCGGACAAAGTGTTCGTGCAGGCAGCGCACGGCCCTGCGTAGCCGCCAGCGCGTCGGGGCGAGGACGAGGATGTCGTCCATGTACCGGACGTAGTACAGGCCGCTGCGACTCAAGGCGGCATCGAGCGTCTCCAGGTAGAATGCGCCGATCAGCGGGCTCAGGGCGCAGCCACGGGAAATTCCGCGCCGGGCATCCACGTACACGCCGCCCGTCCCTCCTGCACCACGAGACGGCACGTCAAACTGTCGAGAGTTTTTACACTTCAGCGTCGCGGCCGAATCGGGGCCCCGCGCTGCCGCCCGTCCCTCCTGCACCACGAGACGGCACGTCAAACTGTCGTGGGTTTTTACACTTCAGCGTCGCGGCTGAATCGGGTCCGTCTGCAAGTAATTGATATACTTGGATGTACAAGCTCGGCACGCAACTTGCTTCAGACGAGCAACCCCACGCGCTCTGGCGCAGCCAACCAACACGCGTCTGGGGAGGTCTCACATGCGAAAGATTATTGCAGCGTTAGCGGGCGCGGCCGTTTTGTTTTTCGGCGGGTACGCGTGGGCGACCCCGGTGCTCACGGGGACGCCGACAGACCCGACCGGCATCACGGGGCTGACAGTCGATGGCGTGACTTACGACGTGGCGTTTAGCCTCACACCGGCCGACTCGCCTTTCTCTTATGGCACCCAGGCTAGCATTGATGCGGCGCTCGCCGTGGCGGCGGCCCTGAATTCCGCAGGCGTCACCGGATTGGATGGCGAGGAGGCCTCACTAGCGGTCGGGATGATCGTAACAGTCGACCCGACGGCGGCGGCCCCCGAGCTATCAGACTTCGCCGAGGCTAACGGCTTCGCCACCCCTGAAATCCCATTTTGGCGGACTGAGGCCGGATTTGTCCCACCCCCCGGGATAGACGCGTGCGGTTGTCAGGTGGTTGAAGCCGCGGTTTTCACGACCGCCGACGTCCCCGAGCCCTCCACGCCGGTGCTGTTTGGCCTCGGCCTAGCCGGCTTGGGGTATGCCCTGCGCAAGCGCAAGAGCACTGGCGCTACCGCCTAACTCCCGCAATCCGGCGCGCGTCCATCGCAGCCAGCGGGTCACGTAGTCACCCAGAACAGCGGCGCCTTCGGGCGCCATTTTCTGTTGCTCGTAAAGCCGGTGAAGGCGTGCCACGATGGGCGGCGATCCGGCGATCGCCACTGTGCGCTTCGATATCCAGCAAACTGCACCTCAGCCTCGCCTCACGCGGACTCGAACGGGAATTGCTGGAACAGCGTGTCGCGCTTCTCCCCGACCAAAGTTTACGTAGATTCTGCTACCCGAGCTTTCTCGCGTTTGCGAGCTGCTGCTTATGCAAGCGCCATCAAGACGTGAACTGCGGGTGCGTGGATGTCCCGTAACGCGCGGCAGCCCAAGCGCAGCAGGCTATCAGCGGTTCTACATCGTATGCGTCGGCCTGTCGCCACCCTGCAGGCCCGCCAGCAGCGTCTCGATCTTGGTGCGCGCGTTGTCGCCGTCGGCGTTTTCGGCGAATTGCACGCCAATGCCGGCTGGGCGGTTGCCTTGCGCGGCGATGGGCGTGATCCACACCACCCGGCCGGTGGTCGCGACACGTTCGGTTTCCTCGGGCAGGGTCATCAGCAGGAACACCTCGTCGCCGAGGTTGTAGCGCTTGTTGGTGGGCACGAACAGGCCGCCACCCTTCACGAACGACATGTAGGACTGGTAGAGCGTCAGCTTGTCCTTGATGACGATCGGCAGGATGCCCTGACTGCCCATGCCGCCCGCACCACCCATCATTGCCATCATCTCCGCCCCTGCCGGTCAACACCATCAGCTTGCCGCCGCAGGCGAGCCGCGGTCAAGCGCCGAAGCGGCACCAGCCCCAGCCGTCGAACATCCACGGCGACGGCAAGGGACAGTACAGCTTGACGTAGTACGGCGCACGCAGCGTGCGCGAGGTACGGGCGGCGGGGCTGCCGTCGCGCCAGAACAGGTTGACATCCGCGCCGCCCAGCCGCACCCGCTCGCCGCCCGCGGCGTCCAAGGCCAGCAGCGCCAGGAACGGCCGCAAGGCACGCGGGGGCAACCATGGCAGGGTCGCCCCCGCGCGATCATGGCAATCGAGCCCGGCCACGAAGTTTTCCGTGGCCGCCGCAAAGCGCAGGAAGCGCCCACGGCTCAGCGCGATCTGGCTGGCGTGCGCTTCGATCGCGCGGCGCTTGCGCGACAATTCGTCATCGGTGAGCGTGAACACGGCCCGCTGCGGCACGCCCGGCTGTGAACGGCCGTGCAGCAGATAACCGAGGCAATCCGGCTTGCGGATCGGCGGCGAGGCCTGGAACACCATCTCCATCAGGACGTGGATCGCGCTGTGGTCGGGATGGCGATCCACCAGGTCGGGCAGCACCATCAGGGTCGGGCGTTCGCGTTCGATCAGTTCGCGCAGGGTCGCCAGCATCGCCGCGGTGTCGTCGAGAAGCATCCAGGTGATGCCGCCGTCCGGCCAGCCAAGGCGATGCACATGGGCAGGTGCAACCCCAAGCGCCCGCAACGCGGCGTCGGCCTCGCCGCGCCGCCTGGCGGCCCAGCCCGCGCGCTGACGAGCACCAATCCACACGCGCCGCTCCAGCACGCGCTGCGGCCACGGATTGTTCTCGCCGTCGCTGGCGAAGACCACGCTGACGCGAGCGCCGTACGCGCGCGCGCGCTGGATCAGGCCACCTGCTGCCAGCGACTCGTCGTCCGGATGCGGCGCCCATACCATCAGGCTGGCGCCCGAACGCTTCAGCAGCACGTCGGGGTCGAGCAAATCGGAGGGTTTTTCCAGACGCAAACCGGCAATCCTTCATCACGCGCAAGGTTCAACCGCGGGGCGCGGCGCGATTGTGCCCGGATGCGATTGACCCGGCACTGACCGGCATCCGGCCCGGTCGCAACGCCCCTGAAACGTCGGATAGTTAACGAGCGTCAGCCGGCAAGCCGTTCAACCATTCGAACAGCGCGAGGTCGCCGCGCAACGGGCCATTCAACAGCATGCGCAGCCGATTCGCCTGGGCTGAGCGCGCGGCCAGCATCTCGTCGTTCCAGCCGGGATCGAAGCGCGCACGTTGACCCATGGCACGCGCGCGCAACGCGCCGTCCAGCAAGCGTGCGGCCTGCTCCAGCCGCTGCCCCGGGTCGTCATCCGCCCAGGCCTTGCCGATCGCGCGTGCATCGCCGTGCCCCGCCGCCAGCGCCAGCAGATCGCGCGCGACTTCCTGGCGACGCTGCATGCCGC
>DATCSF010000270.1:0-2725 GCA_036568625.1 Rhodanobacteraceae bacterium
CGGCGGCCTGCTGCTGGTCCCGCAGTTCACGCTGGCGGCCGACACCCGCAAGGGCATGCGGCCCAGCTTCACGACCGCCGCCGCGCCCGAGGAAGGCCGGCGCTGGTTCGACCGGCTGGTCGAAATCGCACGCGCCGCGCAACCCGGGGTTGCAACCGGCCGCTTCGGTGCCCATATGCAGGTGCGCCTGGTCAACGACGGCCCCGTGAGTTTTATTTTGCGCGTGTAGTGGGGCTCGTGATCCGTTCGAAGCGGCTTTCGGAGTTGGTTCGAAGCGGCTGTTGTGAGAAGTCAGGCCATGGATGGCCGTTCTGGCGTCTCACGGCCGAAACGGCTGGTACCGCAGGCACTCATATCGAGGCTGCGATCACGGACGATCGCATAAACACTCACTTGGGCCGATTCTTGCATGCCCCGATCCGGTCTAGCTGCTTGACCCATCACACATTTTTCGGCCTTGATCCATGGCCGGAATACCTCCATTTTGTTATACTGAGCGGTCTTGTCGTCGCGGTGCCCCCATGGAAAACCTCCCCTCGCAGCAATCCGAAATCAAGCAGTTGATCACCAAGGGCCGTGAGCAGGGTTACCTGACTTACGCCGAGGTCAACGATCACCTGCCCGACGACATCGTCGATCCGGAACAGATCGAAGACATCATCGGCATGATCAACGGCATGGGCATCGAGGTGCACGAAATCGCACCCGATACCGACCTGATCAGCGCCGAAGGCCCCGTGGGCGGCGAAGACGACGAAACCGCCACCGAGGAAGCTGTTGCGCTGCTGTCCGCGGTGGACGCCGAAGTCGGCCGCACCACCGATCCGGTGCGCATGTACATGCGTGAAATGGGTACGGTGGAGCTGTTGACCCGCGAAGGCGAAATCGCGATCGCCAAGCGCATCGAGGAAGGCCTGACGCAGGTGCAGACCGCGCTGTCCAGCTTCCCGTGGGCGATCGGCCTGCTGCTGGAAGAATACGACCTGCACCTCGACGGCAAGCGCCGCATGAGCGAAATCCTGGCCGGCTTCGCCGACCAGGAAATCCCGGCCGAGGAATTCGGCGTGTCGCAGCCGGAATCGCAGTCCGCCTCCAGCGACAGCGACGAGGAATCCGACGGCGACGAGGACGAGGAAGAGGATTCGAGCGGCGGCGATGAAGAATCGTCCGGCCCCAGCGGCCCCGATCCCGTCGAGGTCCAGCGCCGCATGGACGTGCTGCGCGAGCTGTACGGCAAGTTCCAGAAAACCGCCGACAAGTACGGCGTGATCGACAGGAAATCCCAGAAGCTGCGCGAGAAGATGGGCGAGGAATTCCTGAAGCTCAAGCTTCCTTCCGCGCTCATCGATGGCTTCGTGCGCAAGCTGCGCAACGTGGTGGCGGCGATCCGCCAGCACGAACGCGTGATCATGGACGTCTGCGTGCGCCAGGCGCACATGCCGCGCAAGGAGTTCATCGAGCTGTTCCCGTCCAACGAAACCAACCTGGACTGGACCGCCGAACTCGCGCGCAAGCGCCAGAAGTGGGTGCCGGCGATCAAGACCCATCGCGACGACATCGTGCTGGAGCAGCAGAAGCTCACCGAGATCGAGCGCGCGCTGTACCTGCCGCTCACCGACATCAAGGAAATCAACCGCGCGATGTCGATCGGCGAAGCCAAGGCAAGGCGCGCCAAGAAGGAAATGGTGGAGGCCAACCTGCGCCTGGTGATCTCGATCGCCAAGAAATACACCAACCGCGGCCTGCAGTTCCTCGACCTGATCCAGGAAGGCAACATCGGCCTGATGAAGGCCGTGGACAAGTTCGAATACCGGCGCGGCTACAAGTTCTCGACCTACGCGACGTGGTGGATTCGCCAAGCCATCACCCGCTCGATCGCCGACCAGGCGCGCACCATCCGTATCCCGGTGCACATGATCGAGACCATCAACAAGCTGAACCGCATTTCGCGCCAGATGCTGCAGTTGTATGGCCGCGAACCGACGCCGGAAGAGTTGGCCGTGGCGATGGAAATGCCCGAGGACAAGATCCGCAAGGTGCTGAAGATCGCCAAGGAACCGATCTCCATGGAAACCCCGATCGGCGACGACGAGGATTCCCACCTCGGCGATTTCATCGAGGACCAGAATGCCGGCTCGCCGGTGGAATCGGCCACCGACACCGGTCTCACCGAGACCGTCCGCGACGTGCTGGCGGGCCTGACCCCGCGCGAAGCCAAGGTGCTGCGCATGCGCTTCGGCATCGACATGAACACCGACCACACGCTGGAAGAAGTTGGCAAGCAGTTCGACGTCACCCGCGAACGCATCCGCCAGATAGAGGCCAAGGCGCTGCGCAAGCTGCGGCATCCGTCGCGGAGCGAGCAACTGCGGTCGTTCCTGGATTTCGAGTAGCGATCCGGGCTCGGAGCTCGGAGCTCGGAACCCGGAACTCGGGAAAAGCCTACCGCCCCTCGTCATCCCGGGGCCGCCGCAGCCTTATCGCGGCGGAACCCGGGACCCAGCGACTTTTTGCCCGTTCCCGAAAGCGCCCGCCACCCGGCATTCCGAATGAACACGGCGCACGGCCTCCGGTCATCAAGGCAGTATCATCACCGAATCTCGTCATTCCGGCCGCCGCAGCCTTATCGCGGCGGAACCCGGGACCCAGCGACTTTTGCCCGTTCCCGAAAGCGCCCGCCACCCGGCATTCCGAATGAACACGGCGCACGGCCTCCGGTCATCAA
>DATCSF010000271.1:0-13614 GCA_036568625.1 Rhodanobacteraceae bacterium
CCACCGGCGGCACGTTGGATGCGCGCAACGCCGGGCCCAGCACCGCCACCTGTCCGATCAGCCACAACGCGATCGCGCCGATCGGCAAGTACGACACCGGCAATCGCGGCAGTTCGTACTGCATCATGAGCCAAAGGCTGAGACCGTAGGCCAGTGCCATGCCGGCCAGGATGCCGAACGTGACGATCAGGAAATTCTCGGTCTGGAAGTACCGCAGGATGTCGGCGCGTGTCGCGCCCAGTGCGCGGCGAATGCCGATCTGCTTGCGGCGTTGCGCCACCCAGAAACTCGCGAGCCCCACGATGCCGAGTCCGGTCACCAACAACACCGCCAGGATCACGCTCACCAGCATGCCCGCCATCGCGTGGTCATCCTTGAAATAATCGCTGCGGATTTCGTCATACGTGCGCGCATGGGTGACCACGCGCGTGGGGTCGGCATGTTTCAGGGTCGCCACCGCCGCGGCCAGCACGCGCTGCCGATCCTCGGGCCGGGTACGTAGCAGATAGCTCTGGTCCTTGTCCGCGCCCATGTGCACCGGAATGATCATTGAATACTGCGCTGTGGCGGTGTTGTAGGCATTCGCGCGCGCCAGCGTCGCCACCACGCCCACCACGCGGAAGTTCGCCTGGGGCGCCAGCCAGATCAGCTTGCCCAGCGGGTTTTGTTGCGGCCAGAGGCGACTGGCCAACGCCTGGCTGATGAGGGTCGGCATCGGAAAGTTCTTGCCACTGCCTTCGGCGAGCGACTTGAGCACCGTGCCTGCATTGACGTAATCGTCCGGGCCCAGGTCACGTCCGGAAGTCAGGTGCAGGCCGAATGCAGGCACAAGGTCTTCGCCGAAGTAGGTCGCCGCATTCAGCGTGGGATGGGGTTGCGTGGGGGTGAGCATCACGTTGCCGTTGGACGAGGCCCCGCCAAATGGCACCTGATTGGTCATGCCGACCGCCTGGACGCCAGGGATCTGCTGCAATGCCGCGAGGTCCTCCCGGGCTCGCGCATAACGGTCCGGCGGCGGCGCGATCGGCGCCTGCTGGATCTGCACCAAGTCGTGCTCGGCAATGCCGCTCGGCATGTCCATGTGTTGCATGCGCTGCACGATCAGGAACACGCCGTTGCACACGATCGCGCAGCTCAACGCGATCTCCAGCATCAGCAGCCACATGATGACCTTGTGCCGGCTCAGTGTCTTGAAGATGGGCAGGATGTCCATGTCAGTTGCTCTTCAGCAGCACGGCCGGCGCGACGTTGCAGGCTCGCCAGGCGGGCAATATTCCGGCCAGCAGGCTGGCGGCGATCGCGAGCGCAAACGTGACCAGCAACATGGCGGGATCGAGATGCGCCAGCGAGGCATAGTCGGTGGAACGGTGCTGGACCATCCACAGCCCGAGCAACGCCAGCAGCAATCCGCCGAAGCCGCCCGCAAGCCCGACCACGCCGGATTCGATCAACAATTGCGCGAACAACGCGCGCCGCGACGCACCCAGCGCGCGGCGCACGCTGAGTTCACCGGAACGGCGCAGGAATTTCGCCAGCATCAGGCCGACGGTGTTGACCAGGCAAACCATCAGGAAACCGAGCGCGAGCCAGGCCTGCAGGCGCACGTCGCTGGGCACCACGCCGTTGTAGTCCAGCCATTGCATCAGATTGTCGAGCCGCACGTTCGGTGCACGCTGGAAACGGCCTAACGCCTTCTGTTCGTCCGAGTAATGGACCAGAAACTGCTTGTACGCGGTGGCCTTGACCGGGTTGTCCAGCTCCACCCAGAACTGCAGCCACACGCAGGTTGCCGACGGATAGACGCCACCCGCACCGCCGGCACCATTGCCCCAGCAGTCGTTGGAGCCGTTGTGGTCATAGTGCAGCTCCAGCGCGGTCTGCAGCGGCAGGAACACCTGTTCGTAATAGTCGTAAGAGCCGGTGTTGAGGTCATAGAAATGCGGATTGGGGCGCCAATCGTCGAGCACCCCGGCAATGCGGAACGTGGTGCCGCCGATGCGCAGCGGGCGCCCCACGCTGTCGGCGCCGTTGAACAATTTGTCGTCGAGCTTGCGCGTGATCACCACGTCGCGCGCGTGCGCCTCGTCGTCGGCGCCGCTCCAGCCACGGCCGTACAGGAACGGCGCCTCGAACATTGCGAAGAAATCGGCGGTGGTGTAGCGCGCCTCCACGTAGAACGGGTCGAGCGCCGAGGAGTCCGGCTGGATCGGTACCGCCCCGCCGGTCATCAAGGCCTGGCGGTCCGCGCGCTTCGCGCGCAGCAGGTTCATGCCGTCGATCAGGGTGACCTGCTCCGGCGGCAGCATGCCGGGCATCATCCCGCGCGCATCCTGCGGATCGAGCTGGGGGTAATAAAGTTTGCCGCTCTTGTCGGGCAGCGGGTCACCCGACAGTACGTGCAACACGGTCAGCGTGGTCATCGACGCACCGATACCCACCGCGATCGCCACCACCATCAATGCGGTCAGCGCCTTGTTGCGCTTCAGGCTGCGCAGGGCGAGATCGAGGTAATACGCGAACATCACACGCTCCTCGTGGCCACCACC
Source organism: Rhodanobacteraceae bacterium (assembly GCA_036568625.1). Lineage (GTDB taxonomy): Bacteria > Pseudomonadota > Gammaproteobacteria > Xanthomonadales > Rhodanobacteraceae > 66-474. The sequence goes on from DATCSF010000271.1 coordinate 2,547, forward strand.
GGCGGTACCGCGGCGGCGCGCAACGCCGGCCCCAACACCGCCGCCTGTCCGATCAGCCACAGCGCGATCGCACCGATCGGCAAGTACGACACCGGCAACCGCGGCATCTCGTAATGTGCCATCAGCCACAGGCTCAAGCCATAGGCCAGCAGCATGCCCAACACAATGCCGAAGGTGACGATCAGGAAATTCTCGGTCTGGAAATACCGCAGGATGTCGCTGCGCGTCGCGCCCAGCGCGCGGCGGATGCCGATGGTGCGGCGGCGTTGGGCGACCCAGAAGCTGGCAAGCCCCACGATGCCCAGCCCCGTCACCAGCAGCACCGCCAGGATCACGCCGACCAGCATGCCGGCCATCGCGCGGTCGGCCTGGAAGAATTCGGCGCGCGCATCATCCAGCGTACGCTGTTGGCGGAAAATGCGCTTCGGATCCAGGCTTTTAAGCGCCGTCACTGCCGCCCTGATCACCTGCTCTCGCTGCGCGGGATCGGTGCGCAGCGCATAGGAGCCACCTCCCGAAAAGCGCAGCGGCACCACCGTGCTCCACTGGGCGGCATTCTCGCCCTCGGACAGCGAAGGGCGGATCAGGCCGGCCACCACGCCTATCACCTGCATCGGTGTTTGCGGATCGAAATAGATCGTCTTGCCGAGCGCGCTCTGGCCCGGCCACAGCTTCTGTGCAAGCGCCCGGGTAATGATGACCACGTGCGGCGCGAGTTTCCGATCGCGCAACGCGTCGCGATATTCCGCGTATTCGGCGGGATCGAAATCACGGCCAGCGATGAGCCGCGTCCCCAGTGTCCGCAGCACGTCAATGCCAAAATACATCGTCGCACTCAACGTCGGCTGCGTCTGCGTCGGAGAGAGATAGATGCTGTTGTTCCAGGATGAATCGGTGAACGGCAGCTGGTTGATCCGCGCGACCGACTTCACTCCAGGAATGGCGCGCAGCGCCGCCAGATCTTCTTCTCCGCGCGCCTTCGCGTCGGGGCGATCGCCGATATCCACGACTTGCACCTGCACCAGCTCGTGTTCGGCCACTCCGCTTGGCATGTCCATGCGGTGCATCCGCTGGGCAATCAGGAACACCGCGTTGCATACGATCGCGCAGGTCAGCGCAATCTCCAGCACGATCAACAACGCCGTGATCTTGTGCCGGCGGAGCGTCGCGAGGATCGGCAGGATGTCCATGTCAGTTCGCCTTCAGTTGCGATGCCGGGGCGATGCGGCAGGCGCGCCAGGCCGGCAACAGTCCGGCGAGCAGGCTGGCGCCGATCGCGAACGCAAAGGTGACGCCCAACATCATTGGATCGAGATGCGCGAGCTTCGCGTAACCCGCCGGTTGTTGGCGCACCAGCCACAAACCCAACTGGGCGAGCAGCAAGCCACCCATGCCGCCCGCCAGGCCGACGATGCCGGCCTCGATCAACAATTGCTCGAATACCGCGCGGCGCGCGGCGCCGAGCGCCCGGCGCACGCCGATCTCGCCGCCCCGGCGGAGGAATTTCGCCAGCATCAAGCCGACGGTGTTGACCAGACACACCAACAGGAATCCGAACGCCAGCCACGTCTGCAAGCGCACATCGGCCGGCACGACATGGCTGTAGTCGAGCCACTGCATCACGTCGCGCAGCCGCACGTTGGGCGGTCGCTGGAACCGCCCGAGCGCCTTTTGTTCCTGCGAGTAGTGGGTCAGGAATGACTTGTAGGACTCGAATTCCGCCGGCGTGTCGAGTTGCACCCACAGTTGCAACCACGTGCACGGGGCCGTCTTCATGTTTTCCTGGCTGCCCGAACCCCAGCAATCAACGGAGCCGCTGTGTGCATACTTCAGATCCTGCGACGTGGAGAGCGGCACGAACACGTCCTCGTTCTCTCCGTATTGGCCCAGGTACAGGTCATAAAAATGCGGGTTCGGCCGCCAATCCGACAACACCCCGATGATGCGCAGATCGACATCATCCGCGCGCAGCGTCTGGCCGACACTGTTCTTCCCGCCGAAGAGCTTCATGTTGAGCGAGCTCGATATCACCGCGACGTGCGCCGCCGCTTCGTCTTCCGCCGCAGTCCACGCTCGTCCGTACTCGAAGGGTGTGTCGAACATCGGAAAGAAGTCCGCCGTGGTGTAACGGGCATCCACGTAGAACGGATCGAGGTTCGCCTGTGTCGGCTGTACCGGTACCTGTCCGCCGGTCATCAGCGCCTGCCGGTGGGCACGCTTCGCGCGCAGCAGGTTGGTGCCGTCCACCCAGGAAACCTGGCCGGGTGGTTCTCCACCGGGCTGGTAGCCGTTCATGTCACGCGGATCGATCTGCGGGTAATAGATATGCGCGCTAAGTCCGGGGAGGGGATCGCCGGAAAGCACGTGCAGCACGGTGAGGGTGGTCATCGAGGCGCCGATGCCCAGTGCGATCGCCAGCACCATCAATGCGGTCAGCGCCTTGTTGCGCTTCAGGCTGCGCACGGCGAGATCGATGTAGTAGGCGAACATCCATTCATTCCTTCGCGTTGAATCCTCTCCCTTCGGAGAAGGTGCCGCGAAGCGGCGGGTGAGGGTTCGGGTCTTGCGAAGCACTACAGGAAAGCCGGCCCCTCATCCGGCCCTGCGGTCAACAACAACAGCAACCTCAATCAAAACGTACCTCCACGTTCAGCCTTCGCCCACGGCAGACGGCTGCGCCGCGAACGAGTAGTACGGCATGGCGAGCGGCGAGTAGTTCCCTACAACGCCGGCTTGTCCACCGGATGCCGCACCGACACGTGTGCGCCCCGCCGCGCGAAGCTGCGCGGCGCTCGGGTGCACGTGGATGGCGGGCAGCGTCACGACCTTTTGCACGGGCGCGGCCGGCATCGCGGCACTGGCCGCCACGCTGGAAGTCCATGTGTGGAACCAGGCGAGTACCGCACAGTTGATGGCGATGGCGGCGACGATGGCGATGAGTTTCTGGATGTTCATGGTTACGGTCCTCGATGTACTTCAACGTCCCCTGTTGATGCTCTGAACAACATCCCCATTGGCTGCCCCCTGGTTCCGAGCGGCGGGTTTCAGCCCGCGCCGCTTTCGGTTGCCGCCTCGGCGCGCCGGGAGTGCGCGTGGAAGCGCGGTTCCTCGGCGATATCCACGGCCTGGCCGTCGATGATGTGCACGCTGCGCTGCGCGCGCAGGGCCAGTTCCGGATCGTGGGTGACCATTACGATGGTCGCGCCGCCGCGGTGGATTTCTTCCAGCAGCTCCATCACCCCGCGCGCCATCTGGGTGTCCAGGTTGCCGGTCGGTTCGTCCGCCAGCAGCAGGCGTGGCGAACCTGCCAGCGCGCGCGCAATCGCGACGCGTTGCTGCTGGCCGCCGGAAAGTTCGGCGGGATAGTGCTTCATGCGCGATGCCAGGCCCACCCGTTCCAGGGCGTCCTTGATGCGTTGCTGGCGTTCGGCGGTTTTCATGCCGCGGTAGCGCAGCGGCACTTCCACGTTGTCGTGCACGTTGAGATCGGGGATCAGGTTGAAGCTCTGGAACACGAAGCCGATCTTCTCGTTGCGGATCTTCGAGCGCGCGTTGTCGCCGAGGTTGCTGACGTCCACGCCATCCAGCAGGTATTCACCACCGGTGAAACTTTCCAGCAGGCCGGCAATGGTCAGGAAGGTGGTCTTGCCGGAGCCCGATGGCCCCATCACCGCCACGAATTCACCTTCCTTCACGTCGATGTTGAAATCGCGCAAGGCATAGGTTTCCACTACTTCGGTGCGGTAAACCTTGGACAGGTGGGTCATCTTGAGCATTTGAGGTTCCTCGTTGCGATGAATTGGATGGCGTGCTGGTGGTTGTTGACGATTCGGAGCTGGGGACCGGCGACTTGGCTTGGTTGCGGGTCTTGCGCGATGTGCCGGGTTATGCGTTGGATGGAATGTTCGGCCGCATGGTTTATTGCTCTTTCATGAAGCGATGTATTGGCGAATATCCTGCAAACCGTTCCGTCGCAGCGCCACCGGAAACCGGGCCCTTGGTCCCGGTCCCTGCTTCAGTCGCTGATCGCGACTTTCGCCGCGCCGTTGAAGCTGCTGGTTCCGGAAATCACGACCTTTTCGCCAACCTTCAGCCCTTGCAGGATTTCGACCTTGTCGATGGAGCTTGGGCCCAACGTGACCGGCGTCTTGTAGGCGATGCCGTCGCGCACGACGTAGGCGTAACGTCCGCCGGATTCATCCACGAACGAGCCGCGCGCGACCGTCAACGCGTTGTCGCGCTTGTCCAGCACGATGCGCACCGACAGCCGCTGGTTCTGGCGCAGCTGCCGGGGCTTGTCGCCCTCGAAGCGCACCCGCGCGACCACTTCGCCGTTGACGACCTCGGGCGAGATCGCGCTGACCGCACCCTTCCAGTCCTTGCCGTTGCCGCTGATCACGGCGGGCATGCCGGCCGCGAGATCGCGCGCGAAACTCTCCGGCACGTTCACCTGCACTTCCAGCGCGGACAGGTCCACCACCGTCAGCAGCTTGGAATCCTTGGGAACCGTCGCGGTCTGCGCGATGAACAGCTGGCCGACCTGGCCGTTCACCGGCGAGCGCACGTTCAGATCGTCCACCTGGCGTTTCAGGTCGGCGACCAGCAGCTTCTGGCGCTCGTAGGCCAGCTTCTTGGCCTGCACTTCCAGCGTGAGGCTGGAATCGTCCATGCCCAGGTTGTCCTGCGCATGGCGCAACTGGATCTGCGCCTTCTCCAGCGCATCCTTGCGGCGGTCGACGTCGATCTGCGATACCGCGCCTTTCTGGAACACATCCTGGTAGCGCTTGAGGTCGCGCTCGGCACTCTGCTCGTCGATCTTGGCGTTCTCGAACGCCTCCTGAAGCTTGGCGCGCTGCTGGTTGGCGTCGATCTTGGCCTGCTGGTACGCCACCTGCAACGCGTCTTCGTTGTTCTGTTCCTGGGCCAGCTTGTTGGTCAGCTCCGGGCTTGCGATCACCGCCAGCACCTGACCCTTGCTGACCTTGTCGCCCGCGTGTACCTGCAATACCACCGCGCCGTTCGCGTTGGCGTACAGCGTGGGGCTGACCGCCGCCACCACGCGCCCGTCCGCGGCGATGTCGCGCACGAACGCGCCGCGTTCCACCGTCGCGATCTGCAGACGCGAGGCGCTCACCGATGAGCCCGCCGAGAACAGCCGCAGCGCGCCCGGCACCAGCCACGCCAGCAGGATCAGCACCGCCGCGCCGATGCCGGCGAAGATCGCCAGCTTCTTCTTGCTGACATGCTTTTCGATGATGCGGTCCTGCGCGGATGTGTCGCGAATGTTCATGCCTGTCCAATCCTGCCGCAGCGTTTCGCCGATGCGGCCTCGCCATTTACTGAGCAAGTGCGATGCCAACCAGCGTTCCGAAATTTCCGCCTTCGATTCAAGCGGTTGCAAAATTCGCCATAGCGGGAAAAGTGTCCGCGGACAGTTCGCGGACACAGCGGATACGCTCACCCTCCAGCAACGCCCGTCGCTGCCGGTATCGCACCTTTTTCACCGATTGCGGAGTGCGGAATCTGCTTCAGCAGGACCGGGGCGAGCAGGCCGAAAACCCGGTTCGAATATGATCGCCGGCGGACTCTGAAACCGATTCCGGGTTCGGCCCTTCGGGCCGCCCCGGAATGACAAGATTGGAAAGTCATTCCGGGGCGTCTTCCGGCCATCGAAGCCAAGACTGGGCGTCCTGCCGGTAAGCCCGTCCCACCTGTTGGTCATTCCGGGGCCGCGCGCAGCGCGGAACCCGGAATCGGTCTGGCCGCCCGGCATAACGCGCGGCCAAAGAGCCCGCGCGGGTGCACACCGCCTTCTTCGAAGCGGAAAGGGAGCAATCTGCAACCTTTTCGCGTTCTGGTGCATCTTTGTGTTGTGGACGCGCAATCGAACTTCCAGCAGCACGTCGAACCGGAAACCGTCGCCCGCCTCAAACGCGGCGACCTGGCCGCCTTCGAAACCGTGTACCGGCAGTTCGAACGGGCGGCGTGGACGTTGGCGCTGCGCCTGACCGGCCGCGCCGACGTGGCGCACGAAGTGCTGCAGGATTCGATGCTGAAGGCCTTCGAACGCGCCGGCCAGTACCGCGGCGATGCACCGTTTGCGGCGTGGCTGCGCAAATTGGTGGTCAACGAAGCACTGATGCAACTGCGCCACGACCGCCTGCACGTCATCGAGGTGCTCGATGATTCGGTGGAACAAGGCGAGGCGCCGCCACCCTGGACCTTCGCGGATGCGGCCACGCTGGATCGCGCGTTGAACCGGCTGCCCGACGACGCGCGCGCGGTGCTGTGGCTGTACCACGTCGAAGGTTTCACCCACCTCGAGATCGCCCGCGAGTTTGGGCGGTCCGTGAGCTTTTCCAAATCCCAACTCGCGCGCGCAACCAAACGCCTGCGCGAATTACTGCAACCGAAAGTGGAGGACACGCCATGCACGATCGGCTCGACCACCACGGCATGAACGGCGACATGAACAACGAAGCATCGCTGACCGCAGCGCTGCGCGCGCTGCCGGCGTGCGAACCGCCGCACGACACCTGGCCCGCCTTGGCCGCGCAATTGCGGCGGCGACGCACGCTGCGCAAGACCGTCTGGTTCACCCTGCCCGCCGCCTTCGCCGCCGGCATCGCGCTCGCGTTCGCGTGGCCGCATCTGCACCTGCGCGCACCGCTGCCTACGCCGGTGCGCATCGCGCAGCCGACCGCAGCTGCCGCCACCAGGCCCTCCGCCGCCAAGCCCGTCACGGATGTCGCCGCCTTGCAGACGAGTTCCGAACAATGGCAGGCCTGGGTGCAAAACCTCGACCGCACCGGTGCACCGTTGGATGGTCGTGCGCTGGCGACCGCCGTCACGCTGCAGGACCGCATCGCGCTGGTCGATCTGCAATTGAGCGCCGCGCGCAACCCGGCGACGGTCGCCAGCCTTTGGCAGCAGCGGATCACGCTGCTGCAACAACTCGGCCTGTTGCATTTGCAACCGTACCTGGTCGCCGAGCAGGCGCAGCCCGTCCGCGCCCACGCCCTACCCATGTGAACGAGAGAGCCGCCATGAAACGAACACTCGCCTTTTGTCTGCTGCTGCCGCTTTCCGGCGCCGTTTTCGCAGCGCCTCCCCCTTCTTCATCCGCACAAGCGGCGAACGATGCCGCGCTACAGCAACGGATGGCCGCGTTGCAAGCGCGTATGAGCGAGCTTGCCAGCCAAATGGCGGCATTGTCGGCGAAGGTCGGTGACGAGGCGAACGCCAGCGCCTTGCGGTATTTCGGCGACACCAGGCGCGGCATGCTGGGCATCGCAACACAACATGGAAAGGACGGAACAAGAGTGGTCGCAGTCAGTCCCGGCAGCCCAGCCGAACGTGCCGGGGTGGAAGTCGGCGATGTGATCACCGCGATCAACGCGAGGTCCTTTACTCTTCCTGGCAAGACTCTCACCGACGACCTTGCGCACTTGCGGGTCGGCGAGCCTGCCGAGCTGACCGTGCAGCGCAACGGCAAGATTCTGCATCTCAAGGCGACTCCCGAACGTCTCTCGAGTGATGACTGGCGCGCGACCGTTCGCGCAGCGGAACTTGCCGCGCACCAGGCGACCGCCGAAGTGCAATCGGCCGAATTCCAGAAACAAATCCAGCAAAGCATCGAGGATGCGATGCACAGCGCCGCCGTCGCGCGTGAAGGCGCATCCGCTGCGCGCGAAGCCGCCGCCAAGGCGCGCGAGAATAGCCATCATTGGATGTTGTTCATGTCCCCGTGGTGGGGGCTGAACCTGGCACCCCTGAATCCGGATCTCGGGCACTACTTCGGCACCGACAAGGGCGTGCTGGTGCTGTCGCGCAATGACAAGCAATTCCCTGAATTGCAGCCCGGCGACGTGATCACCGATGTCGGCGGCAAAGCCGTGGCGCAACCCGAAGACGTGCAGCGCGCGTTGCACGGCGCCGCCGACGACAAGCGCGTGCAGATCGCCGTGCGCCGGCACGGCAAGGTGATCTCGCTGGCGATGAAAGTGCCGCCGCGCTGGAACCTGCTCCCGCCGCCTCCGCCGCCGGCGCCCCCTGCGCCACCCACGCCACCGAAACCGCCGAAGGTTGCTACGCCGCCGATTCCGCCGCCACCGCCTGCGCCAGTTCCCGGCCGCCACGCGCCGTAGCCGGGCAGCTACACGAACCCCGGTGCTTCCGGTCCGCGCTGCAGCAGGCCGACCGCCTTCGCAAGCGGAACGGGAGGCAACGAGGCAAGCTGCTTGTACCGCTTGCCGGCGCGTCGCTCAATGTTGCCAGCAGGCGGCCACGCCGGCGGTATCGTTCTTGTTGGTCTTGTAGTAGCGCTGGCCCGACTGATCCAGCGCCAGCACGCCGCACTGGGTGTCGCGCGTCTGCTGTATGCCCTGCGGACTCGCCAGCATCGTGTATTGGGTCGCCGTCAACCCGCTGACGGTGTAGCCGTAATAGTCGCCGGTCTGCTGGGATGCGGCGCAACCGAGCACCACCGTAGGCGGAGTGGTCGAGACAGGGTTGGCCACGGGCGTACCGCCGGACGTGCTGGCGGAGGCTGCGTAGCTCAAGTTGGTCGTGTAATAACGCTCCATGTAATTGGCGTACTCGGACAGGCATGCCGTCGCCGCGTTGCGCCGCGTCTTGGTGATGTAGCTGGTGTACGACGGGTACGCGATCGCCGCCAGCACGGCGATGATCGCCACCACGATCATCAACTCGATCAAAGTGAAGCCGCGGCTGCATACGATCCTCACGATTGCGCCATATCCGGCTTGCCTCTGGTTCAGCGTCGTCATGCCCTTTCCCCTGTTGGTTGCATCGTTCACGGGTTCACCAATTCACGCCAGTTGACACGCTGCATCGTTCCGACCGTACCCCCGGTCTTGAGGCTTGACGTGGTGCCGTTGTCGAAGCTCGTTTCCATGATGCCACCGACGAAGATTGGCGCGTTGGGCAACGAGTTGAAGCCCACGCCCGCAGCGTGACTGCCGTTGACCCGGTCGCCACCATTGATATAGCCGTCGTTGTTCACATCAAAAAAGTCGTCCGACGGAGCGGCGCCGGTGAAGGGATCGAGCGCCATGATCCAACCGCTTCCAGACGGACTGCAGACGTCCGTGACCTGTGGAACGCGGGTGACGCCGATCAACAGGCTGCCCTGGAACTGATTGGGATCGACCATGCGCTCGCCCTGCTGGACGGGCGCACCGCCGGTGCCGATGGGCGCCAACAGGTCGAGATACCACCCGGACTTGCCGGTCAGGTCGGTGGTTCCGTCGGTATTCACCGTCTGGGTGGACACCGTACGCGCCGGCAGGCTGTTGCCGCCGCCCGAGGTCTGCGCGGTGATCGTGCGTTGCACCAGGTTGCTACGCGTACTGCTGGACGTGACCGGCGGGGATTTCTTGCTGTCACTGGACTGCACGATGAGGCCGTACCAACTCTGCGTGCTGGTGTCCGTGAGGTCCGCGCTGCTCAGGTACTGGCCGGTGCCGAAGAACAGCCACGCGTTATTGGTATTCGGATCCTTGCCCGCCAGCATGCCGGTTGTGATGGGCTGGACTTTTCCACTGCTGTCCTTGGCGGTGAACAGCAACGACCCGGTGCTGGTGGGCGTGGGGTTCGAGCCGGTTGTATCGTTCAGCGGGAACTTCCACACCTGTCCATGCAGGTCGCCCGCATAGGCCACGGTGCTTACGCCGTTCGCGGGGACGCCCATCCACGCCACCGGCGCGGCCAAGCCATTGCCGCCACTTGTGTCGGTGGTCGTGTGTACGTTCAGCGCTCCGGTGGCGAGGTTGAACTGCAGCAGCGCCGCCTGGCCGGACGTGCTGTTGTAACCGTTGCCCATCAGCACCGACCAGGTGGAACTGGCGGCAGTGCTGCCGGAAGCCTGGGTGTAACTGGTCTGGGCGATCACCGGCTTGCCGGTCATCTGCCCGATGTAGCTGCTGCCGGATTGGCCGTCACCCGCCGAACGCTCCCACAACGGCGTGATGGCGCTGGGGTTGGTCACGTCCAGCGCGTACACCGCTTTCGCGGTCCCGCGTCCCGTGGTGCCGACCAGGATCGTGTGCCACTGCGGCTTGGTGTCGCCGGGCAACTTCAGGTAGGCGTCCGCGATCGTCAATTGACCATCGTTGTAGAACTGGTGCGGAACGGTGTCGCTGCCATAGGCGGGATTCGCGAAATTGGCCAGGCCCGCGGTGATCACCGCGCCCGGCAGATAGGCAAATGCCTCCACGCCGGTGGTGGCATTGAAGGCATGCAGCATGCCGTCGTTGGCGGCCACGAAAATATACGGTGTGCGCTTGGATGCCGCGCTCGCGGTGAACGTCCCGGAGGTGTCAGTGGTGCCGACCGCCCAGTCGTAAAACGGCACGGTGTTGGTGGACGAATCGACGGTGGTGCCGTAGAAGGTCTGGTTGATGAATTCGTTCGGATCGGGCGAGCCCGAAAACACCGGTTGCGAATCCACAACGTCACCCAAGACCCAGTCGCCCCCCGTCGGTGGCTGGCCCGGTGGAACGTGGCGCGTGCGCAAGGTGCCGCCATTTTGCTGTTCCAGCGAATGGTCACCGCGCAGGTAGCTGACGATGTTTTGCTGGGTCGTTGCGTCGCTGCCCAGCGCCGCAAGTTGCGTCGACGACAGAGTCGGTGAGGTGCTGGTTCCGATCTTGAATGGCACGAAACTGCTGCCATTCCAGGTCTGGATGTTGCGGCTGGCGGCATTCGGCATCGCCTTCGCCGCCTGCCATGTCGGCGACTGACTGATCGCGCCAGTGACGGGATCGACCTTGAAGGCCTTCAGGTCACCAGCCCAGGTGGAGGTGAAATAATTGGCCTGATAGATCACCGTGCCGGTGTTCAACTGAGTGGAGTTGGCGGCGAGGCTGGCGCCGGTGCCGGCCCGGGTGGTAGCGCGCTGCAGCGCGCTCTGGAGCCCACTGACGAACGTCTGCGGATTGGTGGCAGAGAAGAAGCCGCCGTGCCCGTTGACGCCGGCGTGCTTGAGGTCGGCGATGTTGTTGATGGAACCGCTGTTCGCAGAAGATGGCTGCGGCCACCCGAAGCC
>DATCSF010000272.1:0-4282 GCA_036568625.1 Rhodanobacteraceae bacterium
CGGCTCCAGCTCCGATTCCAGCGCCCGCCGGCAGCGCCCCCGGACCCGCCGCGGCGGCGACCGCTGCGATCCCATTGAAGCTGGATGCCGATGCGCCCCGGCCGCCGCGCAAGGGCGCGGTGTATCGCGTGGTGCAGAAGAATGGCAGCGTGCTGTACACCAACGTCGCTTCGCTGGCGCAGGGACATGACGCGAAAATGCTGTTCACCTACATCATCGAGTGCTATGCCTGTGACGTGCATTCGAAGGTGGACTGGAACACCGTGCCGCTGCACCTTGCCGACTATCGCGACGACATCCACGCCGCGTCCAGGTTGACCGGGGTGAACGGGGCATTGCTGCGCGCGGTGATCCACGCCGAATCCGGGTTCAACGCGCGCGCGCTTTCTTACAAGGGCGCGCAGGGCCTGATGCAGTTGATGCCGGGCACCGCGTCGGAATTGGGCGTCGGTGACGCCTTCGATCCTGCCGAGAACATTTCCGGTGGCGCGCGCTATCTTGCGATGCTGCTGCGCGATTACCGCGGCGACGTGAAGCTGGCGGCGGCGGCCTACAACGCGGGTGCGGGCGCGGTGGCGAAATACGGCGGAGTGCCGCCGTATGCCGAAACACAGGTGTACGTGAAACGCGTGGCGTTGCTGTACCAGCGCTACCAGAAGGCATTGGCGGCTCGCACCGGCCCCACGCTGGCCACCGCAGCCGCGGACTGATTCGTCAGCGGCGTAATTCCGATGTAAGCATCGGCGTGATCGCTTCCACGATCTGGCCGGCCAGCATGTGGTTGGCCGCCACGATGTTGCCGGATTCGGGCAAGCCGTCGCGGCCGACGAAGTTGCAATAGCGCCCGCCCGCTTCGCGCACCAGCAGGCAGCCAGCCGCCATGTCCCAGGTCTTGAGGCCAGTTTCGAAATAGCCGTCGAAACGTCCGGCCGCCGTCCACGCGAGATCCAGCGCGGCCGAGCCGGTGCGGCGGAAATCCTCGGCACGCTTCAGCAGTTCGCGGGTCATGCCGAGCTGCGCATCCAGATGCCGCCGCTCGCGATACGGAAAACCCGTCGCCAGCATCGCGCCGTCCAGCGACTCGCGCTTGCCGATGCGGATGCGACGGTCATTGAGGAATGCGCCATCGCCCTTGCTGGCGGTGAAGATCTCGTTGCGCAAGGGGTCCAGGATCACCGCGTGCATCGGCTCGCCGCGGTCGAGCTGCGCGATCGATACCCCGAAATGCGGAATGCCGCGCAGGTAGTTGTGGGTGCCGTCCAGCGGGTCGATCACCCAGGTGAAGCGCGCGCCGGCCTTGCCGGAGGCGCCGCTTTCTTCGGCGAGAATCGCGTGGTCCGGATAGGCGCGCTTCAGTTCGCGCACGATTTCGGTTTCGGCCTGGCGATCGACTTCGGATGCGAAGTCGAGGTGATGCTTTTCGGTCACGGTCACACTGCCGAGGCGATTCATGTAACGCAGGATCACGCTGCCGGCGGCGCGCGCGGCACGGATCGCAACGGTGACGGCAGGTCGAGCCATGGCGATTGGATTTCCGCAGATTTGAAAAAGAACGCGCCGCATGGGGCGGCGCGACGGCCATTTTAGCAGCGGCAGAGCGTGTGGCGATAATCTTGCGCGATGAATCAATCTACCGCATCCATTCCGCCCGCCCCGCAAACCATCCGCTTCGTGCTGGCGCGCACCTCGCATCCCGGCAATATCGGCGCTGCGGCCCGCGCGATCCGCACCATGGGGTTCTGGCGGCTGGTATTGGTGGCGCCGCAGCGCTTCCCCGATCCGCAGGTCGAGGCCATGGCGGCCGGCGCCGACGATGTATTGCAGCATGTCGTTCTCGCTGGCAGCGTCACCGAAGCGGTGGCCGATTGCACCCGCGTGTACGGTTTGTCGGCGCGCCGGCGCGGCGTCAGCCTGCCGGAACTCGATCCGCGCGCGGCCGTCGCGGAAATCGCGCCGCTGCTGCAGGCGGGCCGCGAGGTCGCGCTGCTGTTCGGCAACGAACGTTCCGGGCTGGACAACGACGAGCTGTCGGTATGCCACGCGATGGTGCGGATTCCGAGCGTGGAGGATTTCTCCTCGCTCAATCTTGCGCAGGCGGTGCAACTGATGGCGTGGGAACTGCGCATGGCGACCCTGGCCCATGCAGATGCGTCGCCCGGATTGCGCGAGCCGCCTGCGACCGCAGACCAGATGGAACGTTTCTTCGAACACCTGTTCGCGACGTTGCACGCCATCGATTTCCACAAGGGCCGCTCCGCCGTGACCATCGAGCAGCGGTTGCGGCGTTTGTTCCATCGCGCGATGCCCGATGAGCGCGAACTGCGCATCCTGCACGGCGTGCTCGCCGACGCCGAACGCATGGCGAGGCTGGCGAAGGACGAAGACAGCGCACCCTGAGCGCGGCTCATTCCGGCGTCTACCGGCGCCTGTTTTTCGCGAGTGGACTCGCGGATCAGCTTGCAACAGTTCCCGGCGTCCCATCCACGGCTGCATCGTCGGCCCAGACGCTGTACGGATCGCCTCGATGGCCGCGCCGCGCCACGGCGCGGGCCAACATCGCAAAGGCGAGGCCCATGGCCAACGCCACCAGATCGACACCGGACAGCGCATACTGCCCGGCGGCGGTGCTGATCCAGAACCACCAGCCCGTCGCGAGTCCGTGCGCGACCGGAATCACGGCCGTAACCGCCGCCGCCAGCCACAACAATTCGCGCGCGGCGCGTATGGGCGCGCGGCGTGCGGCCCACAGCGCACACAAGGCCCACGCGCCGAAGCAGACGGCATATTCGGCGCGGCCGCCGTTGATGCCTGCAAGCGGCAATACCTGCGCCGCGACGAAGCTCAGGGACACCGCCACGCACAACCCCAGGCAAATGCCGACGGTGGCCCGCGCCATGTTCGTCGGCGCGCGACCCTGTTGCCTTCGCGATCGTTTCCGTCTCGACTCGATCCACAGCAGGTTGCCGGAATAGAACAGGAACGCGCCGCCCAGGCCCAACAGGAAGTAGAGCCATTGCACGATGGCGTTGCCGTAATCGCCGTAATGCAGCGCGTACGTCGCCGCGAGCGTTAGATGGTTGGCGTCACGCTGGCCAGGCAACTGCTGCGCCAGCATCGCGCCGCTGGTGGCGTCCAGTGCGACCACGCCTGCGCCGAGGCCTCGCGGCCACGTGCCGGTGATCTCGATCACGGCGTGCGCGTCACCGGCATTCGTCAGCTTCAGATACGCCGGCCGGAAATCGGCCACGCCATGGTCTTTCGCAACGTCGATCGAACGCCGGTACAGGTCAGCCAGCGGCAGCAGCGATCCTTCGCGGCTCGCCGGTGCCATCACGGGTGCGGTGTCCATGGCGGCGCCGACGGCCGAATTCAATTTGCCGTCGAACACCAGCGGGTTGAGCACCACCATCGCCACGGCCAGCAGGCACAGTGCCGCGCCGGTGACCGCGAACACCAGATGGAACGGCAGGCTGAGCACGCCGATGACATTGTGCGCGTCTTGCCAGAATTGCTTGAGGTTGCGCCCGGGACGCAACGCGAACAGATTGCGCACCAGCATGGGCAAGTGGATGATCAGCCCCGATATCAGTGCGATGCCGTACAGCAGTGACACCACGCCCATCAACCAGGTGCCGAGCGGTGGCGCGCCAAGCGCGTAGTGCAGTTCGTTGATCAGTTCCGGCAACACCGCGCCGGGCGGCGCCGGACTGCCGGCGGTGTCGCCTGCGGTGGCGTAGCGCCACGTACCCTGTGCGTCCTGCCAATACGCCGACATCGTTGCGTATTCGCTGCCGGGGAAGGTCATCCCGACGAAATCGCGCGCATGCGGATGCCCTGCCAGTACCTCATCGAGCAGGCGCTGCGCGTCGGACAAGGACGCCGGCGCCGCGACCGCGCGCGCGTCGCGCATCGACGCCCAGCGCTGGATCGGTTGCTGGAACACCGTGATCGCACCGGCGTAGAACGCGACGAACAGCAAGAAGCCCGCCGTGATGCCGACCCAGTTGTGGACGCTCTTGAATGTGCGCAGCGTTGCCGATCCGATTCTCATGCGGGTTCGTTCAACGAATCCAGCCAATCGACTGCACGGTCCACAGCGAGCCCATGCCGACTATTGCGAGTGCGCTCAGCCACGCCCAGGCACGCTTGCCATCGGCGAACTTGAAGCTGGCGCAGATGATGGCCACCCAGGCCGGAAAGACGCCCACCAGGCCCGGCACCAGCGTGCGCTGCCAAGGCCCCGGCAGCAACCAGCAGACCCAGCCCACGAATGCCGCGGCGA
>DATCSF010000273.1:0-22787 GCA_036568625.1 Rhodanobacteraceae bacterium
GTGCCGGGGCTCCACCTCGGCATGGCGATCGCGAGTTCGGTGTCCAATTACCTGCAGTTCGCGCTGTTGTGGCGGTATCTCAAACGCGCGGGCGTGTACCGCCGGCAGCCGGGCTGGGGGCGCCACTGGCTGCGGATCGGATTGGCCTCGGCGGCGCTGGTGGTCGTGGTCGGGATTGGATTGTGGTTCTGGCCCTGGCAGCAATGGACCCACGAGCGGATCGTCACCCGCATCTGGAAACTGGTGGGGCTGGTGTGTGCGGGCGGTGCGGCCTACACGCTGGCCCTCTATGCGACGGGTTTCCGGATGCGCGATCTGCGAGGCATATAAGTGCGATCATCCACGCTCGCTGCTCCGGCAGAGTCGTCGCAACCGACCAGGTACTTGGCCCATCAACACCAGTACGGCCATCCGTGGTCTGGCTTTTCGCGATAGCCGCTTCGATCAACGCAGTTGGCGGTAACCCGTGGAACGGCGATAATCGGGCGTTTCCCAGGAGCGCCCGCATGTACGCCCAGTCTGCCGACGCACCCAAACGCAAACCCGTGACCGTGCCCGGTCTGCGCGCAATGAAGGCGCGTGGCGAGAAGATCGTGGTGCTGACTTGCTACGACGCCAGCTTCGCGGCTCACATGGAAGCCGCGGACGTGGACGTGGCGCTGGTCGGCGATTCGCTGGGCAACGTGGTGCAGGGACAAACCAGCACGGTGCCGGTGACGCTGGATCAGATGGTGTATCACGCCTCGCTCGTTGCGCGCGGGCTTTCCAGCACGCTGCAGGTCGTCGACCTGCCGTTCATGCAGTTTCGCGATCCGGCGACCGCCCTGGCGGCTTCGGCGCGGCTGATGGCCGAGGGCGGCGCGGCGATGGTGAAGCTGGAAGGTGGCGCGGGCTGGACATGCGAAGTCATCGCTGCGCTGACCAGCCGCGACATCCCGGTCTGCGCGCACCTCGGCTTGACCCCGCAATCGGTGCACAAGATGGGCGGCTACCGGATGCAGGGCAAGACCGCGGACGCGGCTGCGCGTCTGCGCGCCGAGGCGCAGGCGGTCGCGCGCGCGGGCGCCGAATTGCTGGTGCTGGAATCGGTGCCGGCGGCACTGGCCGGCGAGATCACCCGCGCGTTGTCCATCCCCACCATCGGGATTGGCGCCGGCGCGGAATGCGATGGCCAGGTGCTGGTGTCCTACGACATGCTGGGCATCACGCCGGGCCGGCGGCCGAAATTCAGCAAGGATTTTCTCGCGGGACGCGGCTCGGTGCGCGAGGCGATTGCGGCCTACGCCGAGGACGTGCGCGCCGGGCGCTTCCCCGGCCCGGAACAGATCGCGGGATGAGGGTCTGGTAAATGCGTACGATCGCCGATCCCCGTTCGCTGCGCGCGGTCGTGCAGGCCTGGAAGAAGGATGGCCAGCGGGTCGCCTTCGTGCCGACCATGGGCAACCTGCACGCGGGGCATTTCTCGCTGGTCGAGCTGGCGCGCCGGCACGCGGATCGCGTGGTGGCCAGCGTATTCGTCAATCCGACCCAGTTCGGCCCGAACGAGGACTACACCCGCTATCCGCGCACGCTGGCCGAGGACAGCGTGGGCCTGGTAGAACACAATTGCGATTTGTTGTTCGCGCCCACGGTCGAGACCATGTATCCGTGCGGCCCGGAACACGCGCTGCACATCCACGTGCCGGAGATCGGGGATACGCTGGAAGGCGAACACCGGCCGGGACACTTCGACGGTGTCGCCACGGTGGTTGCCAAATTGCTGCTGATGGTGGAGCCCGAAGTCGCCGTGTTCGGAGCCAAGGACTGGCAGCAGCTGCTGGTGGTGCGGCGACTCGTTCGCGAACTGGCGCTGCCGGTCGATATCGTGGCGGGACCCATCGTGCGCGAGGCGGACGGCTTGGCAATGTCCTCGCGCAATCGTTATCTCGATGACCACCAGCGCGCCCGCGCGCCGCAGCTTCACGAAACCCTGCAGTGGATGCGGGAATCGTTCGCGGAGGGGCACGCGATCAAGGCCATCGAAGGCGCCGCCGTGCGCCGGCTGGAGCGCGCCGGCTTCGCGCCGGATTACGCCGCGGTACGGCGCACCGACGATTTGGGCAGTCCCCCTGCGGACGAGCGCACGGGCCTGATGGCGCTGGTCGCGGCCAGGCTCGGCGAGACTCGCCTGATCGACAATCTGGCCTTTGATTGAGAGCATTTGGGCAGCCCGCCACGACTTGTGCGATGCAACAAAAATACCGTTCAGGCGGTATAATGCGCGCACTCGGCAGTCTGGAAGCCGGAGGGCTCCATGCAACTGAACATGCTCAAGGCGAAAATCCATCGCGCGACCGTGACCCACGCGGAACTGCACTACGAGGGGTCGATTGCGATCGACGGCACCCTGCTGGATGCCGCCGGCATCCGCGAGTACGAGCAAATCCATGCGTGGAACGTCAACAACGGCGAGCGTTTCGTCACCTACGCCCTGCGCGCCGAGGAGGGCAGCGGGATCATTTCGGTGAACGGCAGCGCCGCACACCGCGCCCAGCCGGGCGACCTCATCATCATCGCCGCGTTCGTGTCGATGACCGCCGTCGAGGCGGAGCAGCACAAGCCGAACCTGATCTACGTCGATGCCGACAACCACATCGTGCGCACGAACCATTCTATTCCCAAGCAGATGGCGGTGGCATAATTTGTGCGATCGTCCCTGATCGCTGCTTTGATCAATCTTGCTGCAGCTTGTGGCCGCGTTGGTACGTGTAGACCACCTCGGCCATCCATGGCCTGACTTTCCACAACAGCTGCTCACGTAGCAGTTCTGTAGGTTGGGCTGACCCGGCTTCATCGGGGGAAGCCCAACGACCCGCTGCGAAATCGTCGGCTCCCACCCGGATATCCTTCATCCGGTTGCGACGACCGTTCCTTGATGGAACACGATCTTCCAGTCTTCGCCAACGCGCCGCCAGATGGTGCTGCGCTGCGTAAGCCGCGCGCCCTGGCGCAAGGTGTAGGTGAGCAGGTATACGTCAGGCGCCAATTCGCGGACGTGGGAGTCGCGGGACTCTCAATCCGATTCGTTAACCGGATTGCTGCGCCGGGCATCCAGCACATCGAGGACGTGGTCACGCGAGTAGCGTTGACCGGACGCGCCGATTTCCCAGAAGTCCTCCATGGTCATGCGTGCGTAATCGGCGCGCGAAGTACCGAACCCCGGATGGTGGAAAATCGGCTCACGTCGACGCAGTTCGTCCAGCACGGCCGCGAGATGCGGTGGCGTCGCGAGATCCGGTTCCTGGCTCACGCCTTGTCTGCCTTTTCGGTCTGACGCGCCAACGCCCACGCCACGTGCTCGCGAACCAGCGGCGAGGAATCGTTGGCGCGCGCCTCGAGCGCGTCGATGACTTCAGGTGAATGCGGCGCGTTGCCCAGCGCCACCGCGACGTTGCGTGAAAAACCCTCGTAACCTGCGCGCCGGATCGGCATGCCTTCGGTTTTCTTCAGGAATTCGTCTTCCGTCCACGCGAACAGCTCCACCAGTTTCGCGCCGTCCAGTCCGTGGCGTGGGGCGAAGTCTTCTTCGCGCGTGGGCTTCGCGAACTTGTTCCATGGACACACCAGTTGGCAATCGTCGCAGCCGAATACGCGGTTGCCGATCAGCGGCCGCAGGTCTTCGGGTATCGCATCCCTGGACTCGATGGTGAGGTACGCGATGCAGCGCCGCGCGTCCAACTGGTACGGGCCGACGATGGCCTGCGTCGGGCACACGTCGAGGCAGCGCGTGCAAGTGCCGCAATGCGAAGTCGAAGGTTCGTCCACCGGCAGTGGCAGATCGGTGTACAGCTCGCCCAGGAAAAACCAGGAACCCGCGTCGCGATCCAGCAGCAGCGTGTGCTTGCCGATCCAGCCGAGCCCCGCGTTGCGGGCCAGGGCTTTTTCCAGCACCGGCGCGGAATCGGTGAAGGCGCGATAGCCGAACGGACCGGTTTCCGCTTCGATGCGGGTTGCCAGTTTCTGCAGGCGGTTGCGGATCAGCTTGTGGTAGTCGCGACCCAGCGCGTAACGCGCAACATAGGCGCGTTCCCCGTTGCCGAGGGTGTGCCACGCGGCCTCGGCGCTCGCGCCCTGCGGGAAATAATCCATGCGTGCCGAGATCACGCGCAGCGTGCCCGGCTGCAGTTCCTGCGGACGACTGCGCTTGCTGCCGTGGCGCTGCATGTAATCCATGCTGCCGTGACGACCCAGTTCCAGCCATGCCTGCAAGTGCGTTTCGTCGTCGCGCAGATCGATGCCGGTGACGCCGATCTTCGCGAAGCCGAGGTCCGCGCCCCACGCCTTGATCCGCCGTGCGAGCGCGGCGAAATCAATGTCGCGGGCGGCCGCTTCGATGCCTGTTTGCATGAGCGCATTGTAGGATCATGTGATGGCGAATCCCGATCCGCAGACCGCACTGTTCACGACCGCCCGGGTGCGCGCGCTCGATCAGGCGGCGATCGGCGACGGCCTTGCCGGCATCGAATTGATGGAACGGGCGGCGCGCGCGGCACTCGAGGTCTTGCGGACACGGTGGCCGCAGGCGCGAACGCTGTGCGTGTTGTGCGGGCCCGGAAACAATGGCGGCGACGGTTTCCTGCTGGCGGCGCTGGCGTGCGCGGCAGGCTTGCAGGCGGATGTCATCGCATTGCCGGGCCAGCCTTCGGGCGATGCGGCCCGCGCGCGCGCACGTTTCACCAGCCAGGGCGGCCAAGTGTCAGCATTCACGGAGAGTTTGCCCGCGGCCGACGTGTACGTGGATGCGCTGTTCGGTTCGGGCCTGAACCGTGCGCCGGCCGGCGACGCGGCGACATTGATCGCCGCCGTCAACGCGCAGGCCCGGCCGGTGTTGGCGATCGACGTGCCGAGTGGCTTGAATGCCGATACCGGTGTCGCGTATCAACCCTGCATGCGCGCGAGCGCAACCGTGTGCCTCGTCGGCTGGAAGGGCGGACTGTTCACGGCAAATGGCCCGGGCCAATGTGGGGAGCGCAGTTTGTCGACACTGGACATTCCTGTGCACGTGTACGCGCACGCCGAGCCGGACGCCAGGTTGCTGACGCCGCTGGCACTGCCGGTGCGGCCATGCGACAGCCACAAGGGCCGTTACGGCCACGTACTTGCGATCGGCGGCGATCTCGGCGCGGGCGGTGCGGTGCGCCTGTGCGGTGAAGCCGCTGCACGGATCGGTGCGGGGCTGGTCAGCGTCGCGACGCGCGAAGCAAACGTCGGGCCGATCCTCGCCGCGCGTCCGGAAATGATGCCGCATGGCGTGCATGTGCCGCGCAATCTGGAACCGTTGCTGGCGCGCGCCAGCGTGATCGCGCTCGGGCCGGGACTGGGGCAGGATGATTGGGGGCACGGCCTGTGGCAGGCGGCGCTGGATGCCGGCAAGCCGACGGTGCTGGACGCCGATGGCTTGAACCTGCTGGCGCGCCATCCGCGCGCGTTGTCCGAACGGATCGTGCTGACCCCACATCCGGGCGAAGCTGCGCGCTTGCTGGAAGCGCCTACCGCGGAAGTCCAGGCGGACCGCTTCTCCGCCGCGCGTGCGCTGGCGCAAAAATATCGTGCCGTGGCGGTGCTGAAGGGCGCGGGTTCGCTGATCGCCGGCCCCGAGGGCCGCGTGGCGGTGTGCCCATGGGGCAATCCCGGCATGGCCTCGGGCGGCATGGGCGACGTGTTGACGGGCGTGATTGCGGGCCTGTTGGCGCAGGGTCTGAATACATGGGACGCGGCGTGCCTCGGCGTCGGCCTGCATGCGCGCGCGGGGGATCTTGCTGCGCGTGCGGGCGAGCGTGGCTTGCTGGCGTCGGATCTCTTCGTTTATTTGCGTGCGTTGGTGAATGGCCGTGGCTGAGTCCACTCAAACGTTGGCGGTGTCGCTGCCCAACGAAACCGCAACGATGACGTTGGCGCGGCGTTTGGCACCCGCACTGCTGGATGGCGGCGTCGTGTTCCTGCGCGGCGAGTTGGGTGCCGGAAAGACCACGTTCGCACGCGCGCTGCTGCGCGCGCTCGGCGTCGGCGAGCGTGTCAAGAGTCCGACGTACAGTTTGTTGGAACGCTACGCGGTGAACGGCCGCGATGCATTTCATCTGGACCTGTACCGCATCGCCGATGCGGGCGAACTGGAGTGGCTGGGGCTGGACGAACTGGACGCACCGGAAACGATCGTGCTGGTCGAATGGCCCGAACGCGGTCGCGGCGCACTGCCGACTCCCGATCTCGAAGTGGCGCTGGAGCACGAAGGCAACGGCCGGCGCGGTTATCTGACCCCGGTATCAAAACGTGGCCGTCGCTGGATGGCGGTCATGGAGAGCTCGCTCGCCCGGTGAGTGGGCGATAACCTCAACTTGCCGTGACTTTCTGAATTCATATCGATAAAAGCATCGCAGCCCACGGATAACAAAGGAAAAAGTGCTTGCAATTCGGCACGGCTTGCGGTTGAATTCGGCACCATGAGGGGGACGATCCGCCCAGTGCTGTTGGTTTTTGCGGTGATTTGCGGGGCGCTGGCATGCGTCGTGGCGGCTTCGGCTGCGCCTGCCACCAGCACCGTCAATGCGGTGCGCATCTGGGGTGGCCCCGACAATACTCGCGTGATCTTCGAATTGTCTGCGCCGGTCGATTACCGCCTGTTCCAGTTGAGCAAGCCCGACCGTGTGGTGCTGGATCTGGACAAAGGCGCGTTCGGCAAGGGCGTGGGCGCCAAGCCGGGCAAGGGCGTGGTCAAGGACATGCGCATCGGCCACTTCCAGGGCAAGGCGCGCATCGTGCTGGACCTGGATGGTCCGGCACATCCCAAGAGTTTCCTGCTGACGCCGGCCGGCCAATACGGCTACCGATTGGTGGTGGACCTCGGGACGCCCAGCGGCAAGACATCGCAGATCGTGCGCACCATCGACGACGACATGGCGCACGGCAAACCGCGGCCGGTGGTGATCGCCGTCGATGCGGGACACGGCGGCGACGATCCCGGTGCGCGCGGGCAGGGTGGCACGCTGGAGAAAAACGTCACGCTCGAAGTCGCGAAAGATCTGGCCAAACTGATCGACGCGCAACCCGGCATGCACGCGGTGCTGACCCGCAAGGGCGATTACTTCGTGCCGCTGGAGAAACGATTCCAGATCGCTCGCGAACACAAGGCCGACCTGTTCGTGTCGGTCCATGCCAATTCCTGCCCGGATTACTGCGACGCGCGTGGGGCGTCGGTGTGGGTGCTGTCCACCCACGGCAAACAGAGCGAGGCGGGGCGCTGGCTGGCCAAGAGCGAAAATGCATCCGACCTGATCGGCGGCGTGTCGCTGGACGACAAGAGCCACATGCTGGCGTCGGTGCTGCTGGATCTGTCGCAGGGCGCCAGCATGCACGCGGCGCACGAGGTCGGCGGCGACGTGTTGACCGCGCTGGGCAAGATCGGTCCGCTGTATCGCGACACCGTGCAGGGCGCCAATTTCGTGGTGCTGCGCTCGCCCGACGTGCCCTCGATCCTGGTCGAGACTGCGTTCATCAGCAACCGCAAGGACGAGCGGCGGCTGGGCAGCAGCAAGGATCGCCAGCAATTGGCCGAAGCGGTGCTGACCGGTGTGCAGCGGTATTTCGAAACCACGCCGCCGCCCGGTACCTGGTTCGCCGAGCAGCGCAACCAACGCCTGCACCTGATCGCCCGCGCCGCGACCCGGCCCCCAACGCCGACGCTGGTAGCTTCCACGGAAAAGGTCGCGCGTGCCGACGCCGACGCCCAGGACAGCCACAAGGTCGCGCGCGGCGAAACCCTGTCCGGCATCGCGCAGCAGTACGGTGTCAGCATGAGCGCGCTGCGCTCGGCCAACGCCAGCAAAATCCAGACCGGCGGCGGGATCCAGGTGGGGCAGGTCTTGTTGATTCCCAGTTCATAGATTGCAGCTGCGCCATCTGCGGAGTGCCACCGCGCGATGAGCGTTGCCGTGTACTGAACCGGTCGCGGCCAAAGAAGGAGCAGGCGCTACGCGCCGGGGCGTTTCCTGCGGCTTTCTGACGCTGATGACACCGCTTTGACACCACTTCTTGCAGCCACGATAATGTGCGGCTCGCTGCCCGAATAGCTCAGCTGGTTAGAGCACTAGACTGTTAATCTGGGGGTCCTTGGTTCGAGTCCAAGTTCGGGCGCCAGATCGATAAGGCCGACGGATTTCGTCGGCCTTTTTTTTGCAAGCGCGCGAACGATCCGCGCCCCCGTTCACGTGGCATGGGCGCGGTTTTCCCGCATACTCGCGTGCTTCCTCCTTCCGCAACAGGAAACCCGCACCGTGGTAGCGAGCCCGTTTTCAGCAAACCCGTCCGTAGGCATCAGCGGCATGGCGGTTTATGTACCGCCGTATCGGGTGGATCTGGAACGATGGTGCGAGTGGACCGGCAATGATGCTTCGAAGATGCGCGCGGTGGTCGGCCACGCGTTCCGGATGCCGGGCCCGGACCAGAACGTCTACACGCTGGCCGCGAACGCGGTGCTGCGGCTGATCGCGCAATACGACGTCGACCCGCCCCGCATCGGTTACCTCGCGCTCGGCACCGAATCCAGCATCGACAATGCCGCGGGCGCGGTGATCGTGCGCGGGTTGGTGGATCAGGCGTTGGCGTCGGAGGGCAAACCGGCGCTGGGGCGCGATTGCGAAGTACCGGAATTCAAGCATGCCTGCCTCGGCGGCGTGTACGCGTTGAAGGGCGGCTTGCGTTATCTCGCTTGCGACGGGTGCGAGCGCCAGGCCATCGTGGTGAGTGCTGACATCGCCGAATACGCGCGCGGCAGCAGCGGCGAACCGACCCAAGGCGCGGGCGCGGTCGCGATGTTGCTGGAAGCATCGCCGCGCCTGCTGGAGCTCGATCTGGCAATGAGTGGCAGCGCGTCGGAATACCGCGGGCTGGATTTCCGCAAGCCGTTCCTGCGTTTCGCCGGGCAAACGCCGGGCAAGCATGGTCGCCTGAGCGATCTGCCGGTGTTCAACGGCAAGTACTCGACCGATTGCTACACCGACGCGACGCTGCGCGCGCTGGACGCGATGTTCGCGCGGCGCGGCGGTTCGCGCGCCGAATATCTGCGCGGCCTGGCCGCCGTGTTCATGCACCGGCCGTATCACCGCATGCCGCGCAACGCATGGGCGATGGCATACCTCGCCGCGCTGGGCCACGATGCGGCGCAGGGCGATGCCGAGGCCGGACGCGAACTGGAAGGCTATTGTGCGGTGGCCGGCGTGTCGCGCGACCAAGCGGTGCGCGAGTGGCAAACCGGGGTGAACGCTTGTGCGCAAGAGAAGAAGCAGGCGCCAAGCGCCGATGCGTTGCCGGCCGATGCGTATCCGGCATCGTCGGTGCTGCTCAAGGCATTTCGAAAAAACGATGCCTACCGGCGCATGGTGGAGCACACGTTGCACATCGGGTCCGATGCGATGATGGAATTCGGCAACCTGTACACGGCGGCGTTGCCCGCCTGGCTGGCAGCGGGGCTGGACGATGCTGCCAAGCGTGACATCGAGCTGGATGGCCGCGATCTTCTGTTACTCGGTTATGGCAGCGGTGATGCGGCCGAGGCGATCCCCGCGCGGGTGGCGCCGGGCTGGCGCGCCGCGGCGCTTGCGATACGTTTCCACGACGCGTTGAGTGGCGCGGCCGATCTCGATCGGAACGCGTACGCCGCGCTGCACGACACCGGCACGCTGAATGACATGGGGACCACCCTGTCGGGTTTGGTCATCGATCGCGTCGGCATGCGCAACGAGCATGCGTTCCAGGATTACGGCATTGCCTATTACCGCTATCTCGGGCAGCCGTAGGTTGGGCTGACGCCGGCTCCATCGGCGGAAGCCCAACAATGTTGCTGAATCTCGTTGGACTTCTCCCGGGCGCAGCCCGGGATCAACTCAACCTACCTCAAACACTCACGGAATTCCCGCAAGACACGTTTGCAGGTGCGCGGCATCCGCGTCCTCGAGGCGCACGCGTCCGGAATTCGACACGACCACCGATTTGCCCTCACGTTCGCGCGCATGGCAAATCGTGAAGCGCGCGTTGCTTCCGGCCGCGCTCCCGTTCGGGTGAAACACGACCTTTTCGCGGCCGACGCTGGTGACGACGCGGGTGCCTGCGTGCAGGGCAGCTTGCGCGGCGATGATCGGCACGGCGCCGTCGGGCTGCCCGTCGTGATCGGCATCCCGCGCGACGATCCAGCCGCGCTGCCAGTCGTCGTCGGGGCGGCAGTGATGCCCGTCGGTACTCGGGCACACCAGCACGCGGGTGTTGCTCATCACCGCCGCCGTGCGCGCATGCCGCAGGTTGTTGGCGATCAACGCTTCCGCGTTGGCGGTTTGCGTGCGCGCCAACAGCTGACTCATGGCCGGTGCGCCGATCATCGCGAGGATGCCGGCGATGGCGAGCGTGATCAGCAATTCCGTCAAGGTGAAGCCGCGACACGCGCGCGCGGACGAATGCATGGCCGTTCCCTCCGGGTGACGGGAACAGTCTGCGCAGCGGGCGCGATTGGCTGTAGCGGGCGCGCACCGCGCTGCACGTCAGACAATGCTGACGGGGATTGTCGGCAGGGCAAACGTATAATGTCGGAATGGATGCAAGCCGCGCCACGCCACACGGCGACGAACGTTTCGAACTGGTCGCACCGTACCGGCCCTCCGGCGACCAGCCGCAGGCGATCGCCAGGCTGATCGAGGGCTTCGACGCGGGCCTCGCCGCACAGACGCTGCTGGGCGTCACCGGTTCCGGCAAGACCTTCACCGTCGCCAACGTGGTGCAGGCGGTGCAGCGTCCGACCCTGGTGCTGGCGCCCAACAAAACCCTGGCCGCGCAGCTGTACGGCGAGTTCAGGCAGTTCTTCCCCCACAACGCGGTCGAGTACTTCGTCAGCTACTACGACTACTACCAGCCGGAAGCGTACGTGCCGTCGTCCGACACGTACATCGAGAAGGACGCCTCGATCAACGATCACATCGAGCAGATGCGCCTGGCCGCGACCAAGGCGTTGCTTTCAAGGCGCGACGCGCTGATCGTCGGCACGGTGTCGGCGATCTACGGCCTCGGCGATCCGGAGGATTACCTGTCGCTGCGGCTGATCCTCTCGGTTGGCGATCGCGTCGATCCGCGCGCGCTGCTTCGTCAGTTGACCGAACTGCAATACACCCGCAACGAAATGGAACTGCACCGCGGCACCTACCGCGTGCGCGGCGAGAACCTCGACATCTTCCCGGCCGAGAACGAAACCGAGGCGATCCGCATCGAGATGTTCGACGGCGAGGTGGAACGTATTTCTATGTTCGACCCGCTGACCGGCGACATCCTGCGCAAGCTGCCGCGCTGCGTGGTGTATCCGGCCACGCACTACGCATCGACCCGCGAAAGCGTGCTGAACGCGATCGACACCATCAAGGAAGAACTCGGGCAGCGCCTGGAAGTGTTGCGCGGCGCCAACAAACTGGTGGAAGCGCAGCGGCTGGAACAGCGCACGCTGTACGACATGGAGATGATGCACGAGGTCGGCTACTGCCAAGGCATCGAGAATTATTCGCGGCACCTGACGCGGCGCCTGCCGGGGCAGCCGCCGCCCACGTTGTTCGATTACCTGCCGTCCGACGCGCTGCTGGTGGTGGACGAATCGCACGTCACGATTCCGCAGCTGGGCGCGATGTACAAGGGCGATCGCTCGCGCAAGGAAACGCTGGTCGAGTTCGGGTTCCGCCTGCCGAGCGCGCTCGACAACCGGCCACTGAAATTCGAGGAATGGGAGCAGCGCGAACCGCGCACGATCTTCGTGTCGGCGACGCCCGGACCGTATGAACTGCGCCAGTCCGGCGGCAGCGTGGTGGAGCTGGTGGTACGACCCACTGGCCTCGTCGATCCGGAAGTGGAAGTACGACCGGTGCGCACGCAGGTGGACGACGTGCTGGGCGAGATCCGCGCGCGCGTCAAACTGGGCGATCGGGTGCTGATCACCACGCTCACCAAGCGCATGGCCGAGAATCTCACCGACTTCCTGGCCGAGCAGGACGTGCGCGTGCGGTATCTCCACTCCGACATCGAAACCGTCGAGCGCGTGGAAATCATCCGCGACCTGCGCCTCGGCAAATTCGACGTGCTGGTCGGCATCAACCTGCTGCGCGAAGGCCTCGATATGCCCGAGGTTTCGCTGGTCGCGGTCTTCGACGCCGACAAGGAGGGATTCCTGCGTTCGACCGGATCGCTGATCCAGACGATCGGCCGCTGCGCCCGCAACGTGCGCGGCAAGGCCATCCTGTACGGCGATACCGTGACGCGTTCGATGCAGGCCGCGATCGACGAAACCGACCGCCGCCGCGCCAAGCAGGTCGAATACAACCTGGAGCACGGCATCACCCCCCGGACCATCGTGCGCAACATCGCCGACGTGATGGAAGGCGCGCGCGAGGAACCCTCGTCGCGTGGGCGCGGGCGGGGTCGGGGCAGGGATCACGCCCACGCGGCGCCTTCCACGAAAGTCGCCGAAGGCTCCGCCGATTATTCGGTGCTGGATGCGCACGCCGCCGCGGTGCTGATCAGGAAACTCGAAGCCGAGATGTACAAGCACGCGCAGGATCTGGAGTTTGAGCAGGCCGCGCGCCTGCGCGACGAAATCCATCGCGTGCGCGAACAGGCGCTGCTGCAGTGAGGCTTGTGCGGATCAATCGCGTTCGCGCGCAGCCTGATCGCGTTCGCGCGCCATGCGGAGATCTTCGGTTTCCAGGTGGCGCAGGTCTTCCCGTTCGGTCCGGTCCATGTAGCGGTCGAGCAGCCGCAACACGGGTTGCGCGGTGATGCCGTACAGCGCGATCGAGAACAGCACCGTCAGCGCGGTTGCTGGCCACAGGTCGCCGGGATCGCGAAGGCCGCCGATGCCGACCGCGTAGCTGATGTAATACAGCGAGCCCAGCCCACGGATGCCGAAATAGCCTGTCGCGAGGCGGACCGGGCCCGGTTGCGGGGATCCAAGGAAGCCGCACAGCGCGGCCAGCGGGCGCACGACCAGCAGCGCCAGCAGCGCGAACGCCACTTCGCGCCAGCCGATTGAATCGAGCACCCCGCTCGCGATCGCGCCGCCGAACAGGCCGAACACCAGGAACGCGAGCAGGCGCTCCAGCCGGCGTGCGGAGATCGTGAGCCGCTGCGCGTAATCGAGGGCATGGCCAAAGTTGCGAATGGCGATCGCGGCGACGAACACCGCGATGAACCCGTAGCCGTGTGCCGCGCTGGCTGCGGCATAAACCAGGAAGGCCAGACCCACCGACGCCAGGCCTTCGTTGGATTCCGACAGGCGCAGCCGCTCCGGCAGCAAATGATTGCTTCGCACCAGCAGCCAGCCGAGTCCCAATCCGATCAGTGCCGCAGCCGCAACGCCCCAGATCAGGTCGACGGCCGCCCAGCGCGCGATCCAGAAACCGGGCCGCGAAGCGTGCGCGATCATTGCCGCGCCCAGCGCCAGGAAAGGCAGGGCCATGCCGTCGTTGAGTCCGGCTTCCGAGGTCAACGCGAAACGGGTTTCGCCTTCCTCGCCGACGCCCGGCAGGCCCACCTGCACGGACGCGGCCAGCACCGGATCGGTGGGTGCGAGGATCGCACCGAGCAATACTGCAACGCCAAGCGGCAGCCCCAGCAGACCCCAACCGAGCGCGGCCAGCGCGGCGATCGACAAAGGCATCACGATGGCCAGCAGCCGCCACGTGCTGGCCCAGTGGCGCCATGCGAAGCGCCGGTCGATGCTCAGGCCCGCGCCCATCACGGCGACGATCAGCACGACTTCGGGCAGCAGGATCGCGGCGCGCGGATGCGCCAGCGGTGCGGCCGAACCGGGGGTGAACAGGAACGCGACGTAGCCGGCGCCGACGGCCAGCATCGGCAAGGTCAGCGGCAGGCGGTCCAGCCACAACGGCAGCCACGCCACGATCAGGATCGCTGCGCCGAATCCGGCGAAGGCGAGGAGTTCCGCTGGGCCATCCATGATCGCGGCGTTGATCCTTCAACACGCGTGCGGTCGTGCCATCATGATTGCACCGCGCCCGATCGGCAACGATGACGCGCGCGATGTCCCTTGTCCCGATCCGCCGCGGCCGCGACGGCGCGGCGCGGTGTTCAGGCAGGCCGGCGCGCGGCGACAGCCGCCCCCAGCAATCCGGGATTCGGATGGGTGATCACCTGCACCGTCATCCGTCGCATGTAGTCGGCGTGACGGCCCTTGGCGGTGAAGGCGTCCATGAATTCGCTGGTGCGGAAAAAGTCCCGGAAATGCAGCACGATGCCACCGGCGATCATCACCGTGTTGGCGCCGTGCAGCAGCGCGGCGTCGCCGGCGACCGCGCCGTAGATGCGGCAGAAGCGCTGCAGCGCGCGGGTGGCGTCGGGTTCGCCCGCCAGCGCCGCGTCGACCACGTCCTTGGACCGCCGCGAGCCGGTTTGGGGGGCCGGCGCGGCAACCGGTTCGATGCCGCGCAGGCAGGCGTCGAGGTTCGACAGGCCGTGCCCGCTCAACACGCGTTCGGTGGAAACCCGCCCGTGACGCACGCGCAGCCACGCGGCGATCTTGCGTTCCTCGTCGTCGACGGGCGCGAAACTGGCATGACCGCCTTCGGTGGGCACCACGTGCCAGCCTTGCGCGGGCGAGCCCGTCAGCAGCGCGACGCCGAGTCCGGTGCCGGCGCCGATCAGCGTCACCGGACCTCGCGGTGGCGTCGCGAGCGCGCCATGCAGGGGCATGCGGTCGCTTTCGGCGAGATGCGGCGCCGCCCAGGCGATCGCGGCGAAGTCGTTGATGAGCTGCAGCTCATCCAGGTGCAGCGCCTGCTGCAGCGTGCCGCGATTGAACGACCAGTCGCGGTTGGTCAGCGTGATGTCGTCGCCCTCGATGGGCGAGGCGACCGCCAATGCCGCGCGCACCGGTTCCGCATTCGTCGTCTCGAGGTAATGTTGCGCGGCGTCGCGCAGGCTGTGGAAACCGGCATCGGTGAGCGTTTGCTCTTCGAGTATCCGGGGCGAGTCGGCCGCGAGATCGGTCAACGCGAAGCGCGCGTTGGTACCGCCGATGTCGCCGATCAGTGCAAGTTTATGCATCTTCCCTCAGTCCTCACGCGTGGGTTCGAGGCGGGCCACGTCCTGCCACAGGCTGGAACGCCGCACCATCAATTTCATCGGCAGCATCTTGCTTTCGATGGGTTCGTTGTGGATCAATCGCAGCAGGCTGTCCACCAGCATCTCACCGGCGCGCCGGGTGTCCTGCTGCACGGTCGTGAGCGGCGGATTGACGAAGCTGGCCATGGGAATGTCGTCGAAGCCCGCCACGGCAACCTCGAACGGCACGCTGATGCCTTGCGTCGACAACGCGCCGATCGCGCCGATCGCGATCAGATCGCTGGCGGCAAAAATGGCGTCGAACGGCTCGCCGCGCGCGAGCAGGGTTTCCGCAGCCCGGCGTCCCTCCTGCTGCGAACTCTCCGCATCCACCTGCAGCGCATCATCGGGCACGATGCCCTGCGTGCGCAAGGCCTGCAAATGACCGCGATAGCGTTCCTGGAATTCTGGGAAATGCCGCGATGCATCGCCAAGAAAGGCGATCCGGCGGCAACCCTGGTCGAGCAGGTGTTCGGTGACGCTGCGGCCGCCGCTGAAGTTGTCGCAGCCGATGGTGACGCAGGGTTGGTCGGGCATCACCGCCCCCCAACTGACCAGCTTGGTGCCGCGGGCGCGCAGCTTTTCCAGCCGGCTGGTATGCGTCAGGTAGTCGCCGTAGCCCAGCAGGATGATGCCGTCGGCCTTCTTGCTTTCGGCGAAGTCGGCGTGCCAGTCGCGCGCAAGCTCCTGGAACGAGATCAGCAGGTCGTAACCATGCCGCGCGCAGGCGCGCGTGATCGAACCCAGCATCGACAGGAAGAAGGGATTGATGTGCGAGTCGTCCGGCGTGGGATCTTCGAAGAACAGCAGCGCGAGCGTGCCGGTGAGCCTGCCGCGCAGGTTGGAGGCGTTCTTGTCCACCGTGTAATTGAGCGTCGCCGCGGCCGCCTCCACGCGTTTGCGGGTCCCCTCGCTCACCGACGGGTCGCCGCGCAGCGCGCGCGACACCGTGGCCTGGGAAACCCCGGCCTTTTCGGCGATGTCGAACGACGTGATGCGCTTCTTGCTGTGCACGCGGGGATGGCCTTGGGAACCCGCGATGATGGGGTCGCGGACCCCGATGCTAGCCAAATTCGCGCGCTGCTGCCGGGCAGGCCCCTTCAATCCGGGACGTTCCCGCCGGCGAGCGTCGCGAACAGCGCGCCGTAACCGGGCAGACGCAGATGTTCGCCGTCGATGGAGCCCTCGTGCAGGCCGTGGCCGTGCAGCGACTGGGCGTCGCGGATCGAGGGCAGCTTCAGCTCCGTTGCCGCCTCCGAGAGATTGAAGGCGACCAACAAGGTTTCGCCGGGTGTTGTGCGCGTGAAGGCCAGCACCGGTTCGGCGGTTTCCAGAAAGCGGATCGCCCCCGTGCGCAGCGCCGGATGGCCGCGCCGCCAGTGCATGAACGTGCGAAAGCCGTTGAGCGTCGAAGCTGCATCGGCCTCCTGCCGCGACACCGCCAGCGCGAGGTGTTCCTCGGGCACCGGCAGCCAGGGCGCGCCGCTGGTGAAGCCGCCGTGCGCGTCCGCGGTCCACGGCATCGGCGTGCGGCAGCCGTCGCGGCCCTTGAATTGCGGCCAGAACGCGATCCCGAACGGATCGCGCAGCGCCTCGTACGGCACCTCGGCCTCGGTGAGGCCGAGTTCCTCGCCCTGGTACACGCACACCGCGCCGCGCAGCGAACACAGCATCGCGGTCAGCAGGCGGGCCAACGGGGCAGCCGGTTGCCCGCCGCCCCAGCGCGACAGCACCCGTTCGACGTCGTGGTTCGAGATCGCCCAGCACGGCCAGCCTTCCTGCATCTTCGCGTCGAGCCTCTCCACGGTGTCGCGGATCCAGGCGGCGCTGAAGTCGTCGGTGAGCAGCTCGAAGCTGTAGCCCATGTGCAGGCGCCGGCCGCTGGTGTACTCGGCGATCGTGGCGAGCGAGTCCTCCGAGGAAATCTCGCCAAGCGCCGCGACGCCGGGGTAGCGGTCCAGCAGCGCGCGCAGTTGTTCCAGGAAGGCTAGGTTTTCCGGCCGGGTGTTGTTGTAGAAGTGGTACTGGTGCGCGTAGGGATTGTCGGGACTGAAGCCGCGTCCGGTTCGTTCGCCCGCGGGTTTGGGGGGATTGTTGCGCAAAGCGGGGTCATGGAAGCAGAAGTTGATCGCGTCGAGGCGCAGTCCATCGACGCCGCGGTCGAGCCAGAAGCGCACCGCATCCAGCACCGCCGCGCGCACGTCGGGATTGTGGAAGTTGAGGTCCGGCTGCGCCGCCAGAAAGTTGTGCAGGTAATACTGCTGACGGCGCGGTTCCCATTGCCATGCCGACCCGCCGAACATCGACAGCCAGTTGTTGGGTGCGGTGCCGTCTTCGCGTGGATCGGCCCACACGTACCAGTCGGCCTTCGGATTGTCGCGGCTCTGCCGGCTTTCGCGGAACCAGGCGTGCTCGGCCGAGGTATGGCTGAGCACCTGGTCGATCATCACTTTCAGGCCCAGCGCGTGGGCCTTCGCCAGCAGCTGGTCGAAATCGCCGAGTGTGCCGAACAGCGGGTCGATGGCGCGGTAGTCGGCGATGTCGTAACCGAAATCGGCCATCGGGGACTTGAAGAACGGCGCGATCCAGACCGCGTCCACGCCCAGCGACGCCACGTAGTCGAGCCGATCGATGATCCCGGGCAGGTCGCCCACGCCGTCGCCGTTGGTGTCGAGAAAACTGCGCGGATAGATCTGGTAGATGACGGCGCCGCGCCACCAATGCACATCGGACATTGAGAAACCCCGTTGCGTGCGCCGCGCGGGATGCCGCGGGCGGCTGAAAGCGGCGTCCAGCTTAACGGCAGGTACGCCGGAGCCTGCCGGGACACGCATACGTATTCATGGATGTTGCATATGCGTCATGTGCGTTCTGCACGACCGCGGGCAGCAAGCGCACGTGGTGCGCCGACGCATGCGCAGAACGTTGCGGGATGGGATTTCGCGCAAGCAATCCACGGTGGAAGAATGATTGCGGCGGACGTGCTGCGTCGCAACACGCGCGCGACCGTTGCGGCATGAATACGTATTCGGCGTGCTTCCGCCGCGAAAGCATGCCCCTACCATGCGGACACGACCTCGGCGCCCACGGCGCGGGTCCGTATGCGCGGCGCAGCCCGCGGCACGCACAACGACGATCATCTCTGGGGAACCAAACCATGCAACTGAAACGCAATGTGATGACGCTGGCGCTGATTTCCGCGGGCATCGGGCTCGCCACCTGCGCCAACATCGCCTTCGCCGCCAGCGCGCCGGCTGGTAGCGCGCAGGATCAGGCCCAGCCGCAAACCCAGCCGGCCGCCACCGACCAGAATGCGGCGGACAAGAAGAAAACCGAGCGGCAAAAGAAGCAGCCTGCGAAGTTGCAAGCGATCAACGTCCATGGGTACGCCGGAAGCCTGCAGAACGCGACCGCGATCAAGCGCAATTCCGACGAGATCGTCGAGGCGGTTTCAGCCGAGCAGATCGGCAAGCTGCCGGGCACCAGCATCGCCGACACCCTGGGCCGCCTGCCGGGCCTGGCGGTGCAGACGCTCAGCGGCCGCCCGCAGGTGCTCACGATCCACGGCCTCGGGCCCGACTTCAGTACCGCGCTGGTCAATGGGCGCGAACAGGTCAGCACCTCGAACAACCGCGACGTGCAGTACGACCAGTATCCCTCGAGCTGGTTCAACAGCGTGGTCGTTTACATGTCGCCCAACGCCAGCCTGATCGGGCAGGGCCTGTCGGGCACCGTGGACATGCGCACCATCCGTCCGCTGGAACAGAGCCATGAAGTCGCGGCGGTCAACGCGCGCTACGTCTGGAACAGCCTCGACACGCTTTCGCCCGGCGAAGGCGTCAGCAACCACGGTTATTCGGTGAATGGCGTGTACGTCAACCAGTTCGCCGACCACACCTTCGGCGTGACGCTGGGCGTTGACCTCGAATCCAATCCCGCGCAGATCGAACACCAGCAGCCGTGGGGCTATCCCACCGATTCGAACGGCAACCTGGTGATCGGTGGCTCCAAGAACTACGGCATCTCGGACCAGTTGAAACGTCTCGGCCTGCTCACCACCCTGCAATACAAGCCGAACGACAACTTCACCAGCACCCTGGACCTCACCTGGGACAACTTCCGCGAAACCCAGCAGGCCAAGGGCATGGAGTTGCCGCTGTTCTGGAGCAACGCCCAGTTGCAGCCCGGCGGCAACGTGCAGAACGGCTTCGTGCAGAGCGGCACCTACGACGACGTGGCTGCGGTGGTCCGCAACGACTACAACAAGACCCGCGCCAAGGTCTGGAACATCGGCTGGAACAACAAGCTGCGGTTCAACGAGGACTGGTCGGCGGAAATGGACGCCAGCTATTCGCGCGCCGACCGCAGCGACATCCTGCTGGAAAGCTACACGGGCACCGGTTACAACAAGACCGGTCCGCTCGACACGATCGATTTCAGCGAGCTCGGCAACGGCCTGCTGTATGTCCATACGGCGCAGGATTACACGCAGGGCATGGTGCTGACCGACCCGCAGGGCTGGGGCAGCGGCAACAATCCGCCGGTGGTGCAGGCCGGCTTCATCAACGCGCCGCACACCAATGACTATCTTGCCCGCCTGCGCTTGAGCGTCGAGCGTGATTTCCTTAGCGGTCCGTTCTCGAGCGTGAAGTTCGGCGTCGATCGCGCCACCCGCAACAAGAACTACAACATCGACCAGGCCTTCATCGTGCTGCCGAACGGCGCCCAGACCGCGCCGATCCCGTCTTACGGCGTGGGCGACCCGCTGGCGTGGATGGGCGTGGGCCCGCAGGTGATCTACAACCCGCTGACCTTCCTGAACGACGGCACCTATGACTTGTTCCCGACCGCGCTGTCCTCGATCGGTGTGCCGCCGAACTGGAAGGTGCGCGAACTCGACACGACCCCGTTCGTGCAGTTCAACCTCGACACCTCGCTCGGCAACGTGCCGGTGCGCGGCAACATCGGCCTGCAGGTGCAGCACACCAACGAATCCTCGCAGGGCCAGCGCGTCGCGGCGGGGACCAGCTCGACCGGCTCCTCGATCGTGACCCTGGTGCCGGTTTCGGGCGGCACCAGCTACACGCGCTGGCTGCCCAGCGCCAACCTGGTGTTCGGTTTCACCGACAGCACCGATCTGCGCGTCGGCGCGGCGCGGGTGCTGGCGCGGCCGCGCATGGACCAGATGAGTGCGAGCTTGGCCATCAGCGGCAACATCACACACCTGCAGTCGACGGATCCCAACCAGTCGTACTTCAGCGCGTCGGGCGGCAATCCCGAACTGCTGCCGACCATGGCCAACAACTTCAACGTCAGCCTCGAGCACTACTTTGCCCAGAACCAGGGTTACATGGCCCTGTCGACGTACTACCTGAAACTATCGGATTTCATCAATCCGAACGCGGCATTCCTGCACGACTTTGCCCCGTTCGTGGGTGCGTTCCTCTCCGATCCGAATCAGCAGAAGGAATTGGGCACCACCTACGGCATCGTGTCCGGTCCGACCAACGACGGCCACGGCAACGTGAAGGGCCTTCAGGGCACCATCAACCTGCCGTTCAAGGCCTTCACGTCGGTGCCGGTGCTGGACGGTTTCGGCTTCATCCTCACGGGCGACTACACCAAGAGCTCGGTGGTTTATGCCGGCAATCCGCAGGCGATCACCGTGCCCGGTCTCTCGAAGTGGGTGGCCAACGGCACGATCTACTTCCAGCAGGGTGGCTTCGAGGCACGCGTCAGCGACAGCTACCGCACCAGCTTCCTGGGCGAAGTGCAGGGCATCAGTGCCACCCGCATCCTGCAAACCATCAAGGGCGGCAGCATCTACGACGCGCAGGTCAGCTACACGATGCAGAGCGGGCCGCTGGAGGGGCTCACCTTCATCCTGCAAGGCTCCAATCTCACCAACAAGTCGTTCATCACCTACCAGAATGGCGATCCGCGCCAGGTGCTGACGTGGGAGGAGTACGGACGTCGCTACGAACTGGGCGTTTCCTACAAATTCAAGTGAGAGACGACGCCGTCACCTGCTTCGCTGACCTGCGGCAGCGAAGCAGGTGCGGCGTCCTTTTTTGGTGTCACGACCGGATGATCGAACGCCGATGCCAACCGGGTATGCTCCCGGCATGAACGAATCCGCGATCCGGCGCGTGGTGATCGTGGGCGGCGGCACCGCCGGCTGGATGGCGGCCGCGCTGCTGGCGCGCGGGCTCGGTCGCGCCTGCGACCTCCGCCTGATCGAATCCGCCGAGATCGGTACCGTCGGCGTGGGCGAAGCCACGATCCCGCAGATCCTGCACATCAACGCGTTCCTCGGCATCGACGAGAACGACCTGATGCGCTTCAGCCACGGCACGTACAAGTTGGGCGTGCAACTCAACGACTGGGGGCGCATCGGCGATTCCTATATTCACGCGTTCGGCGACGTCGGCCTGCCGCTGGGCCTGCTGCCGTTCCACCACTATTGGTTGCGCAGCCGCGGACGTGCGGGCGCGCATTCGTTGTGGGCCTATTCGCTGAATGCCGCGGCGGCTGCCGTGAACAAGTTTGCACGGCTGGACACAGTGCCGAATACCCCGCTCGGCGGCATCCGTTACGCCTATCAGTTCGATGCGGCGCGCTATGCGCAATACCTTCGTGAACGCATTCCGCAGGGTGCGGTGCGCCGCACCGAGGGCAAGGTTGTCGGGGTGAACCTGCGCGGCGAGGATGGGTTCATCGAATCCTTGCGGCTCGCAAGCGGCGAAACCGTCGAAGGCGATTTCTTCATCGACTGCTCGGGTTTTCGCGGGTTGCTGATCGAAGGCGCCCTGAAGACCGGCTACGAGAACTGGCAGCACTGGCTGCCGTGTGATCGTGCGCTTGCGGTGGCCAGTACGCCCACCACGCCGATGCGTCCGTACACGCAGGCCACCGCGCGCACCGCCGGCTGGCAATGGCGGATCGCGCTGCAGCACCGCACCGGCAATGGCCACGTGTATTGCAGCCGCTTCATCAGTGATGACGAAGCCGCGGCGCAGTTGCTGGCGAATCTCGAGGGCGAACCATTGGAGGAACCGCGTCCGCTGCGCTTCGTCACCGGCATGCGCAAGCTTCAGTGGAACCGCAATTGCCTCGCGCTGGGCCTGGCCGCCGGTTTCATGGAGCCGCTGGAATCGACCAGCATCCACCTGGTGCAGTCGGGCATTGCGCGCCTCCTCGGGATGTTCCCGGACAAGCATTGCGATCCGTTGCTGATCGAAACCTACAACCGTCAGACGCGTTTCGAATACGAGCGCGTGCGCGATTTCCTGATCCTGCACTACAAGGCCACCGAGCGCGACGACACACCGCTCTGGCGGCAGTGCGCGGCCATGCAAGTGCCGGAGGAACTGGCGCGTCGCATCCAGTTGTTCCGGCGTACCGGCCTGATTTTCCGCGAGGCCGACGAGCTGTTCACGGAGACGGGGTGGCTGCAGGTGATGCTGGGCCAACGCATCGAACCCGAACACTACAATCCGCTGGCGGACGAACTGGACGACTCGAAGCTGCAGGGTTTTCTTTCCGACATCCGCACGCTGGTCTCGCGCACGGTGGAGCGGCTGCCCATGCACGATGATTTCGTGGCGCGC
>DATCSF010000274.1:0-2400 GCA_036568625.1 Rhodanobacteraceae bacterium
CATCGGTCCCAAGCCCAACCTGCTCGACATCAACAACATCAATCCGCCGCTGCGGCTGGAAGTCCCGCAACCGGTGCTCGGCTTCGAGGATATGGCGCGGCTGCGCAAGATCGGGCGCTACTCGCGCGGTCGTTTCCGCAGCCATACGCTCGATATCACCTGGCCCGCCGCATGGGGCGCGGCCGGCATCGAGGCGCGGCTGGCCTCGTTGTGCGCGCAAGCCGTGGACGCGATCGAACAAGGCCACAACATCCTGATCGTGTCCGATCGCAGCGCCGATCGCGAGCGTGTGGCGATTCCCGCGCTGCTGGCGACCTCGGCCGTACACCAGCACCTGGTCGCGCGCGGCTTGCGCACCAGCAGCGGCCTCGTGGTGGAAACCGGCTCGGCGCGCGAAGTCCACCACTTCGCCCTGCTCGCCGGTTACGGCGCCGAAGCCGTGCACCCGTATCTCGCGATGGCAACGCTCGCGCAACAGTTTGCGGATGCGCCGGGCGGCATCACGGCGGAGAAAGCCATCGCCCACTACGTGAAGGCCATCGACAAGGGCCTGCAGAAGGTGATGTCCAAGATGGGCATCTCCACCTACATGTCCTACACCGGCGCGCAGATTTTCGAAGCGGTGGGCTTGAGCCGCGAACTGGTCGACAAGTATTTCACCGGCACGACCAGCAACGTCGAAGGCGTCGGTCTGTTCGAGCTGGCCGAAGAGACGCTGCGCCAGCACGCCGCCGCGTACGGCGACGATGCGGTGCTCACCGATGCACTGGCCGATGGTGGCGACTACGCCTGGCGCGTCCGCGGCGAAGCACACATGTGGACGCCCGACGCGATCGCAAAACTGCAGCACGCGACCCGCGCCAACAACGCGCAGACCTATGCGGAATACGCAGCGCTGATCAACGACCAGAGCCGCCGGCACATGACGTTGCGCGGACTGTTCGAGTTGCGCACCGATCCGGGCCGAGCGATTCCGCTGGAGGAAGTCGAACCCGCGAAGGAAATCGTCAGGCGTTTCGCCACCGGCGCGATGTCGCTGGGCTCGATCTCCACCGAGGCGCACACCACGCTGGCCGTCGCCATGAACCGCATCGGCGGCAAGTCCAACACCGGCGAGGGCGGTGAGGATCCGGCGCGCTACCGCAACGAATTGCGCGGCGTCCCGATCAAGGATGGCGATACATTGGCCGGCATCCTCGGCAAGGGCCGCATCGAGCGCGACATCGAGCTGCAAGCCGGCGACTCGCTGCGCTCGCGCATCAAACAGGTGGCATCGGCGCGCTTCGGCGTCACCGCGGCGTACCTCGTCTCCGCCGACCAGATCCAGATCAAGGTGTCGCAGGGGGCCAAGCCCGGCGAAGGCGGCCAGTTGCCCGGACACAAGGTGTCCGAGTACATCGCCGCGCTGCGGTTTTCGGTGCCGGGCGTGGGGCTGATCTCGCCACCGCCGCACCACGACATCTATTCGATCGAGGATCTCGCGCAACTGATCCACGATTTGAAGAACTGCAACCCGCGCGCGTCGATCTCGGTGAAGCTGGTGTCCGAGGTCGGTGTTGGCACCGTCGCCGCGGGCGTCGCCAAGTGCAAGGCCGACCACGTGGTG
Organism: Rhodanobacteraceae bacterium; assembly: GCA_036568625.1. Lineage (GTDB taxonomy): Bacteria > Pseudomonadota > Gammaproteobacteria > Xanthomonadales > Rhodanobacteraceae > 66-474. The sequence goes on from DATCSF010000274.1 coordinate 1,607, forward strand.
ATCGCCGGCCACGATGGCGGCACCGGCGCCTCGCCGTGGTCGTCGATCCGGCATGCCGGCACGCCGTGGGAGCTGGGCCTGGCCGAAACACAACAAACCTTGGTGCTGAACCGCCTGCGCGGGCGCATCCGCGTGCAGGCCGACGGCCAGATGAAAACCGGGCGCGACGTGGTGATCGCCGCGCTGCTGGGCGCCGACGAATTCGGCTTCGCCACCGCGCCGCTGGTGGTGCAAGGCTGCATCATGATGCGCAAGTGCCACCTCAACACCTGCCCCACCGGCGTGGCCACGCAGGACCCGGTGCTGCGCCGCCGCTTCACCGGCCAGCCCGAGCACGTGGTGAACTATTTCTTCTTCGTGGCCGAGGAAGTGCGCCGGATCATGGCGCAGTTCGGCATCCGCAAGTTCGACGACCTGGTCGGTCGCGCCGACCTGCTCGACACCCGCGCCGGCATCGCACACTGGAAAGCGCGCGGGCTCGATTTCTCGCGCGTGTTCCATGTCCCCGACGCACCGCCCGATGTGCCCCGGCGGCACGCCGAGGCCCAGGACCACGGCCTCGGCCGCACCCTCGACCACGTGCTGGTGGAAAAGGCCGCGGCCGCGCTGGAACGCGGCGAGAAAACCCGTTTCATCGTCGACGTGCGCAACGTCAATCGCAGCGTCGGCACGATGCTTTCGGGCGAAGTCGCGCGCCGCTACGGCCAGGATGGCCTGCCCGACGACACCATCCACGTACAGCTCGACGGCACCGCGGGGCAGAGCTTCGGCGCATTTCTCGCGCGCGGCATCAC
>DATCSF010000275.1:0-5927 GCA_036568625.1 Rhodanobacteraceae bacterium
GCCTGGTACCACGGCGAGCGCGGCGCGCAGAAGGTCAGCGGCACCGAAATCGTAATCCTCGCGCTGCTGCTGGCGATCGGCGGCGGATTGCTTTGGCGATTCGAGCGCGTGTCGGGCGCAACCGGCGGTGCTTCCGTTACGGCAGCGCCAAGTGCGGCACCGACGCGCGTGATAGCGCAGGCCGTTCCCATCCCCGCGAAATCGGTCGCGGTGTTGCCCTTCGAGAACTTGAGCGGCGACACGAAAGAGAAATACTTCAGTGATGGAATCACCGAGGAGATCCTCAACGCACTGGCGCAGATTCCCGACCTGAAGGTCGCAGGCCGCACTTCGGCATTCCAGTTCAACAGCCGTGACGGGAATCTGCGGCACATCGGCGAGACCCTGGGCGTGGCCGATGTACTGATCGGCAGCGTGCAGAAGGCTGGCGACGAGGTGCGGATCAATGTGCAACTGGTGGACACGCGCAGCGGTTACCAGCGCTGGTCGGAGAAATACGACCGCAAGCTGACCAACATCTTCGCAGTCGAGGACGACATCTCAAGCGCGATCGCCGGCAAGCTGCGCGTGCAACTCACCGGCGGCGGCGGACAGGCGCTGGTGGCGCAGAAGACGATTGACCCGCGTGCGCACGATTTCTACCTGCGCGGTCTTCCGCTGATCGCGGCGCGCGGCCCCGCCTTGCGCGAAGCCGTGGCGGATTTCCAGCAAGCGGTCGCGATTGATCCGGGCTATGCGCAAGCGTGGGGGGCACTGGCCGAAGCGCAGTTGCTGCTGCCGCATTACTTCCTCCAACCGCAGGACATTGCCGTACCGGCCGGCGCGGCGGCCGCCAAGCGCGCGCTGGAGATCGATCCGGACGTGGCTTCCGCTTACGTCGCGCTGGGCATGCATTATCGCGTGCAATGGAGATGGCAGGACGCCGACGCCGCATTCCGGAAAGCGTTGAAGATCGCGCCGGGCGATGCCGAAGCCGCCGATCAATATGGCCAATACCTGCTCGCGGCGGGACGATTGCAGGATGCATTGGCGGAAATCGAGCGCGCCCAGAAACTCGATCCGCTGTCGGGCATTATTGGCGTCACGCGGGCCAACGTGCTCACTGCCCTGCACCGGTACGACGATGCGACCGTGCAGGCGCGTCGCGTGACCGAACTGCGGCCCGATTATGCGCTGGGTCATTTCGTCGCCGCGGATGTCGCAATTTACCGCCACGATTACACGGAAGCCAAAGCGCAGTTGGACACGGGTGCGCAGATTGCCGGAGAAAACCCGGACCTCTATTCGCGTTTGGTGGATGGAATTGCGGATCCCGCGAAGCGCGCCGCCGCGCGCGAAGCAGTCGTCACTGCCACTGCCGATGCACGTCAGCGGCTGACCCGCACCGCCCGGATCAAATGGTTGATGTTGCTGGGCGACCGGGACGATGCGCTGGAAGCGCTCCAAGGCGTGGGGCACGAATTGATGTTCGGTCAGGACAACGTCTGGCAACCAGCATTCGATCCGATCCGCACCGATCCCCGCTTCAAGGCGGTGCTGAAGAAGATGGGTTTGCCGTACACACCTGCCGGTATCGCCAACCATGAATGAACTCATCGCCCGCATGAAACAGCGCAAGCTGGTGCAATGGGCGCTGGCCTACCTCGCCGCGGCGTTCGCGCCGCTGCAGGGCGTGGACATTGTCGCGCAGCGGTTCGGCTGGCCCGGACCAGGTCGAGAAATTGCTGATGCTTGCGCTCGCCGTGGGATTTTTCGTCGTGCTGGTGCTGGCCTGGTACCACGGCGAAGCGGCGCGCAGAGGGTAAGCGGAACCGAGATCGTGATCCTCGCGCTGCTTCTGGCGATCGGCGGCGGGTTGCTGTGGCGGTTCGAGCGTGTGACGCCGACTGCCACGAATCCCGATGCAGCTATCGTCGCTACTTCATCCAGGCCACCGGGTGCGACGCCTGCCTTGGCGACGGTGTTTACGGAACCCGAACATGTGAAGTCGACCCATAGGGGCCGGTGGCGACCGTCCGCTTTCGGGAAGGCTTGTTGCCGCCACGCGGTTGGTGCGGAGACATGCTGTAAAACGCATTCCAGAAAGAACCCGTTCCACACATCTCCGTCGTCAGTAACCTTGCCATCAATTAGCGAGGAAACGAGTCATGAAGAAGGCAATATTCCGCTGCTTGCTGCTGCTGGTTCCGATGTTTCCGCTGATCGCGGCAGCGGCGCCCCCGTCCAGCCACTACCTCTTCGTGTGGGCGATGGAAGCGAAGCATCCTCATGCCTCGGTTCCGGAGATGACGCCGGCTGACATTCCCGCGCGGCGCAGCGGGTTGGGACTGGGCAAGGACTTCCTCGCGGCATTCGACGTCCAGCCGGGCCCGTCGTTCGGGAAACTGGTGGCGATGCTCCCCGTCGGAGTTGCGGCACAAGCGCATCACACGAACTATGCGGAACCGCCGAACGATGTCCTGTATGCCAACGACTGGCTCGGGAATCGCACGTACGTCTTTGACCTGCACGATCCCGTGCATCCGCGACTCGTGCGGAAATTCGCCAGCGTCGGCGCTCTCGGTTATCCGCACTCGTTTGCCTATCTTCCCAACGGCGACACGCTCGCAACATTCCAGTATTCCGGCGGCTTCAACCACGCCGCGGGCGGGCTGGTGGAGTTCGATCCGCAGGGGAGCGTCGTGAGAACCGCCTCGGCGGCCGCACCAGGCCATCCCGACATTCGCCCGTACAGCGTTGCGATCATTCCGCAAATCGACCGCGTCGTCACCAGCAGCGCGGACATGATGGGCGCGCAGGTCAGCCACGTGGCCCAAGTCTGGCGGCTCTCCGATCTGAAGCTGATCAAGACAATGCAACTGCCGCCGCCACCCGATTGGTATTACGACACGGCGGCCGATTCATCGGAACCGCGCGTGCTGGCAGACGGCAAGACCGTTCTGGTGCCAACGTTCAACTGCGGTCTGTTCCTGGTCCGAAATCTCGTGAGCGACCATCCGACGCTGCAACATATCTATGACCTGGGGTACCGCATGTGCGAGGTGCCGGTGGTCGCGGGCGATTTCCTGCTGGAAGCCGCGCAAAGCGGACACGCCGTCGTGAGTCTGAATGTGCGCGATCCGGAACATCCGCACGAAGTCAGTCGCATTCTGCTGCCGCCGGATGAATACCCGCATTGGCTCGCGCTCGAACCGGGTGGCGACCGTCTGGTCATCACGGGTTATGGCGCGCTCGATACCAAGGTCCGCTTTGCCACGATTGATCGCCGCACCGGCAAACTGACACTCGAGTCGGATGTGATCAATTTCACGCGCGCGTGGCCGGATGGTTGGAAGGGGAGCGCTATTCCGCACGGCGCCGTTTTCAGCAACCCTTGAGGCGGCACTGCGCGGAAGCAATCCTCGCCATGTCATGCGGGCGAACCGTCGAAGGCCGATATCGTGGTCAATCAGGGCACGATCGGTATGCAGTGTTTGATCAACGGCGATTTGGGAATGCACGACTTCCACATCCACCGGCTGAAATCCGAGTGGAAGTGCGGATATGACGGCTGATCGCTGCATCAACCCTCCAACGACCGCTATGAGGCAATGGAATACGGGTAGCGACTGTCGCGTTGGGGCCGGTTCCGGCCCTACCCTTCATCTCGACCGACGTGCCAAGCTAAACCGCTCGAAATGCACGCAAACGCTGTGCGGGCATCGGCCGATGCCCGCACCGCAACACTCGTGAAGGTACTTCAGGATTTCGATTTTGGCGTGTTTATGCTGATCGGCTTCTTACCCGCGGCTTTCAGCTTCGCGCTCAACGCCGGAAGCTCAGTGCCCTTGAGCGCGTTCCACTTCTGCAACGACGCATCCAGCATCCCGCTAAGTTTGGTGTATCCCTCGCGCGCGTCGGGTGACGGCGCGGCGTCGGCGCCGCCGTCGACGGCCTGCATCAGCGAACCGAGTGCGGTGTCGAGGTAGCGGAAGTTCTGGACGTTGTTGGGCGGCATGCTCCAGGCGTTGTACGGGTTGGGCGCCTCCGTGATGCCGGCTGCGGCCACCACTTTCGCATCCAGCGCATCGATGGATTTCTGCAGGTCGCCGTTCGCATCCTTGAGCGCCTTCTGCAGCGCGGCGTGCAGACGATTCGCCTCACCCGTCGCGGTCGCGAGCTTCGCTTGTTCGACTTCGACCTTGCGCGCCAGTTCGAACTGCTGCTGGTAGGCCGTTTCCGGAATAGTGACGCGCGGATCGTGCGCGACGGTCAGCGGCTCGCTCCGGGTCTTGCCGTCGACCGTGAGTTTCACCGTGTACTGCCCGGGCGGCGCCCACACGCCATCGGCATAGGCACTGCCCTTCGCCAGCGCCGCAGGCGGCGCGTATTGCAGCGGCCACACGAAGCGGTGCAGGCCCGGCGTGGTTTCCAGCACCACGGGTTGCCGGAACCAATCGGGCGTCATGTTGATCTTGGCGAGGTCGGGCTTGGGCGCCTTGTCGGCGCTGGAGTAACTGCGCACCAGCTTGCCGTTCGCGTCATAGATCGAAAGTTCGATCGGCTTCGCGGGCGTCGCGGCCAGCGAGTAATCGAGGTACGCACCCCACGGCGGGTTCTCGGCGATGGGCTCGTCCTTGGGCAGCGGCGTGCCGGTGAACATCGGCATGCGCACGCGGTATGCGACCGCAGGTTTGTAAAGGCGCGTGGCCCAGCTTGCCGGATACGCCGCCAACTGCCGCAGCGCCGAGACGTCGTCCATGATCCAGAAGCCGCGGCCGTGCGTGGCGATCACGAGATCATCGTTCTTGACGTCGATGTCGCGCACCGACACCGCCGGCAGGTTCTGCTGCAGCGAATGCCAATGGTCGCCGTTGTCGAACGACACGAAGATGCCGAAATCGGTGCCGGCGTAGAGCAGCCCGCGCTTCACCGGATCCTCGCGCACCACGTCGACGAAATCGCCGTCGGGAATGCCATCGACGATCGCAGTCCAGGTTTTGCCGCCATCGGTGGTGCGGTAGATGTAAGGCTTGCGATCGTCCAGCCGGTGGCGGTCCACCGAAATGTACGCGGTGTTCTGGTCGAAATGCGACGGCGCGATGCTGCCGACCTTGGACCACGCGGCGAGCTGCTTCGGCGTGACGTCGGTCCAGTGCGCGCCGGCATCGTCGGTGCGCCAGATCAGGCCGTCGTCGGTGCCGGCCCACAACAGCTTCGCGTTCAACGGCGACGAGCCGATCGCGTACACCACGCCGCGGCGCGGGCCCTGGCGCAGGTTGTCGGCGACGGTGGCCGGATCGAGCGTGGACGGCACTGCCGGATCGGGACGCGACAGGTCCGGGCTGATCGCGGTCCAGTGTTCGCCGCCGTCGGTGGTCTGCCACAACCGCTGGTTGCCGAAATACAAGGTGTCCTTGTCGACCGCGTTGAAAGCCAGCGGCAGCGTCCATGTATGGCGATAGATGTTGGGATCGGCCAGCGTCGGATCGACATCGCGCGTCTGCTTGGTCTTGAGATCCAGTTTCTCGACCGTACCGCCGTACACGATGTCGGGATCGTCCGGATCGGGCGCGATCATGCCGCTCTCGCCGCCCGCGGTGACCTCGTGGAACTGCTGCATGTTGATGGTGGCTTCGTAGGTCGAGCGGCTGGGCACCGCGGCCGCGCCGGAATCCTGCTGCGCGCCGTACACGCGATACGGGAAGCGATTGTCGGTGCTGACGTGGTACATCTGCGCGGTCGGCTGGTTGTACCAGCTCGACCAGGTCTTGCCGCCGTTGGTGGTGATGATCGCGCCCTGGTCCACGCCCATGATCTGGCGATCCGGATCGTTCGGGTCGATCCACAACTCGTGGTAATCGTCGCCGGTCGGGTCGCCCTTCACCGGCAGGAAGGTCTTGCCGCCGTCATCCGAACGCGGCTCGATGGTATTCATCGCGTAGATG
>DATCSF010000276.1:0-12597 GCA_036568625.1 Rhodanobacteraceae bacterium
TCCTCGTCGATCAGCATGGGCCGCGCGGCCTTGATCTTGAGTTTGCGTTTCTGGGTCTTGCCGCCGCCCATGCTCTGGAACATCGAGCGCAGTTGCTGCGACATTTCCTCCATCCCCGGCGGCGCCATGATTTCGACGCCCACGTTCATGGAAAACTCGAGTTCGATTTCACGCTCGTCCAGCGCGCCCTCGCGCAATTGCTTGCGGAGTTTCCCGCGCGTGGAAGTGTCGGATTCGATCTGCTGCTGGTCGCTTTCCTGATCCCAGCCGCCGCTTGCCTCGCGGCGCGGCAGCAGTGCATCGAGGATGCGCTCGTCGGCGTGTTCTTCGGCCTGTGAGCGCACGCGCTCCTTGGCCTGGTCGCGGGTGAGTTTGTAGGCGACGTCGGCAAGGTCGCGCACGATGGAATCCACGTCCTTGCCGACGTAACCGACCTCGGTGAACTTGGTCGCTTCCACTTTCACGAACGGCGCCTTGGCGAGCGTGGCCAGTCGGCGTGCGATCTCGGTCTTGCCGACGCCGGTGGGGCCGATCATCAGGATGTTCTTGGGCGTCACTTCGTTGCGGAACGCGGGGTCGAGCTGCATCCGCCGCCAGCGATCGCGCAGCGCAATGGCCACCGCACGCTTGGCATTGTGCTGGCCGATGATGTAGCGATCGAGTTCGTTGACGATTTCGCGTGGGGTCAATTCAGACATGGCTTGGCAGGGATTCGGGGATTCGGGATTCGGGATTCGTGTCGGCGCAGCTCGGCAGTGAAGATGCGGGCTTTTGTCAATCCCGAATCCCCATTTCCGAATTACAATTCTTCAATCGTGATGTTGTGGTTGGTGTAGATGCAGATGTCGCCGGCGATGCCCAGCGCCTTCTCGACGATCTGGCGGGCAGCCAGATCGGAGTTGTCCAGCAGCGCCTTGGCCGCGGCCTGCGCATACGGACCGCCCGAACCGATCGCGATCAGGCCGTGCTCGGGCTCCAGCACGTCGCCGTTGCCGGAAATCAGCAGTGACGCGTCCTTGTCGGCGACCGCCAGCATCGCTTCGAGCCGGCCGAGCCGCCGGTCGGTGCGCCATTCCTTGGCCAGCTCCACGGCGGCGCGTACCAATTGGCCATTGTGCTTGGCCAGCTTGTCTTCGAACAGTTCGAACAGCGTGAACGCGTCGGCGGTCGCGCCCGCAAAGCCCGCCAGCACGTCGCCATTCTTGCCCAGCCGACGGATCTTGCGCGCATTGGCCTTGGCCACCGTATTGCCCAGCGTGACCTGGCCGTCGCCGCCCAGGACGACCTTGCCGTCCTTGCGCACGGACAGGATGGTGGTGGCGTGGAAGGATTCCATGGCGGCCTCGTCTCGGGGGATGCCCGATAGGTGGGGGCAGGCGGCGCCGATGGCAAGCGCGCCAGCACGCCAGCGCCCTTCACGGCTCCAGGCGTGGCGCGGGCTGGCGCAGCGCCTTTCCGGGAAGGTGGCACCGGTCCGGCCGTGCCGGATGGCACTTGCATTGCGCAAAAAATTGGACTCGAGTATCGTTAAATCGAGGTTAGCTGTACAACAGTGGATTGGCGCGCGGCCCATTCGAGTGCTTGCACCGGCGAACCCGGTACACCTTGGTGGACGCGCTTGAGTTGTTCCGTATTCGCCGGGGAGAACCCATGAATCACAGAATGAAACGCCTGTCGCTCGCAGTGCGCGTCGGGCTGACGGCAGGTCTTGTCGCAACCGCCGGCCTAGCCCAGGCACAGCAGACGCCACAAGATCAGGGCAACGCCCAAAGTCAGCCCAAGACGCTGCAGACCGTGGTCGTGACCGGATCGTTGATCCGGCGCGTGGATACCGAAACGGCCAGCCCGGTCACCATCATCGACCGCCAGAACATCACCAATTCCGGCAAGCCGACGCTCGGAGACGTGCTTCAGCAACTGCCCAGCATTGCTGGTGCTGCGACCAATCCGCAGAACAACTCCAACGGCGGCGGCGTGGCCACGCCCCTGACCGAAGGCGGCGATGGCGCCTCGCGCGTTTCGTTGCGCGGCCTAGGTACCGGGCGCACGCTGGTGCTGATCGATGGCCAGCGCATGCTCAATGCCGACCTGAACCTGGTACCTCAGAACATGGTGCAGCGGATCGACGTGCTGGCCGAGGGTGCCTCGACCACCTACGGTTCGGATGCGGTGGGCGGCGTGGTCAACATCATCCTGCGCCACGATTTCGACGGCGTGGAGATGAGCTTCAACGACGGCATCTCCGGTCACGGCGACGGCCAGCGCCACGGCTTGAGCCTGACCATGGGCCACACCGGCGACAGGTACAACATCGTCGGCGGCATCGACTACAACAAATACAATGCGGTGCCCAATTCGGGGCGCGATTTCGCGGCGCACCAGTTATATCTGTCCGATGGCCAGGTTTCCGTATCGGGCTCTCAATCGATTCCCACGGGCCGCGTTCAGTTGCCCCCCGCGCTGACGGGTCAATTCGGTTGCGCGACTGGCAGGGTCACGTTGGCCAGCGGCAATGGTTCCAGCTTGGGCGACTACCGCTGCTTCACCGGCACCGACCGGTTCAATTACGCGGCTTTCAATTACATCCAGGTTGCGCAGCAACGCACCGATGGCTTCGTGCTCGGCAGCTTCAACCTGACCGACAACGTCACGGCCTTCGTCGATGCCTTCTATAACCATACCGAGTCGGCCGGCCAGGACGCATCGATTCCGGTCGGAACGGGTGACGGTCTCATCATTCCCGCCAGCGCACCTTTCAATCCGTTCGGTGTGACGTTCAACCTGCCGGGTGTGCTGCCCAGCGCTCCGGACAATGGTTTCGGCTTCCAGACCCGCCTCACCGGCGTGGGTACCCGCATCCACCCCTATACCACCAGCACCGGGCAACTGATCGCCGGATTGCGCGGCGCGATCGGGCAGAGCAGCTGGAACTGGAACGTCACGCTCGACTACGGTCATACCTCGCGTACGCAAATCGACAAGAACGAGTTGTATATCCCGGCGTTGCAGGCCGCGATCGATGCCGGTGCCAACATCTTCGACCAAGCCAACAACGGTCCCGCACTCGCCGCGGGCGCGCTGGATGCGATTTACCGGAAGCGCGAAATCATGCGGCAGCTTTCGGCAGGCGCCAACGGCACTCTGTTCTCGTTGCCGGCCGGGGACGTGCAGCTGGCGGTCGGCGCGTTGTATCGCAAGCAAAGCCTGAATTACACGATCAATCCGCTGGCCCTGCTTGTTCCGGCCACGGGTACATGCCAAATCTCGGGCGAGGCCTGCGGTTCGCCCGGCGCCGGTGATGACAACGTCAAGGAAGCCTTCGCCGAAACCCTGGTACCGTTGCTGAAGGACGTGCCCGGTGCGTACATGTTGAACCTCGACTTGGGCGTGCGTTACTCCGACTACGACAGCGCGGGTTCCACCACCAACGCCAAGGTTGCGATCGAATGGCGCCCGATCCAGGACTTGCTGGTTCGCGGAACCATCTCGCAGGTATTCAGGGCGCCCAACCTCGACCAGCTTTACGATGGACGCTCGATCAACCAGCCGAACTTCAACGACCCCTGCAATGGTTTGAGTGTGGCGGAGGTGGCGCAGCACGCCAATGCCTGTCAGTACACCCAGTACTGGACACCGCAGCCATATACAGCCAGTGGCCAGCAGGTCAACTCGTACTACTCGGGAAGTACCGTGCTGGGCGGAGGTCTCAAGCCCGAGCACGGCAAGTCGGTCGATTTCGGTTTGGTCTACAACCCGAGCTGGGCGCCGGGCTTGAACACCAGTCTCGACTTCTGGCACATCTACCTGTACGACACCCTGGTGCCGCTCTCGCCCACCACGATAGGCTACGCGTGCTTCAACAACAATGCGAGCCCGCTCTGCCCGTTTATCCATCGCTACGACAACACCACCCAGGTTCCGGGGCAGGTCAACTACTTCGACGGACCGGTGTACAACCTGGGCACCTTGAGCACCAGCGGCATCGACTTCACGGTCAACTACAAGCTGCCGCACTTCGATTTCGGCAGCTTCAACCCGGGAGATTTCAAGCTGGGGCTGGCCACCAGCTACATTGCCACCTTCAACAACAACGCGACACCCGGCACGACCGGTTCGACGGTGGACAAGTTTGCGGGAACGTGGAACGCACAGTTCGGCAACGTCTCGCGGTGGCGCGGGACGGCTACGGTCGGCTGGAATCGCGGCGACTGGGATGCCCAGTGGCGCACCCGCTACATCAGCCCGGTGACCGCGCTTAGCGCAGATGCGGCCACCCACGCCAACTTGGCAGTGGCTTCGGTGGTGTACAACGACGTCCAGCTTGGCGTTGCGGTGCCTACCATCCATACGCGTTTCGACGTGGGCGTGGACAACGTCTTCGACAAGCGGCCGCCGCTGATCTACCAGAACGGACAAGGCAACACGGATAGTGCCACCTACGACATGATGGGCCGCTATTACTGGGCGAGGGCGACGCTGAAGTTCTGAGCGTTTGTGTCGGTAGCACTCGGACCGGACAAGGGCACCGCGCAAGCGGTGCCCTTTTTGCATCCGCTAGAGTGGGCCATCTTGCAGGACTGTTTTCGCATGACTGCTCCAGTCACCTCGATCGTCGAATCCATGGCCGCTGCATGGAATGCCGGCGATGCGGCGCGCGTACTCGCGCTGGCGGAGCAGGTTTCCGGCGCCGAGGCTGACAGCGAGGCATTCCTTGCATTACTCGGCGTGGCGCAACTGCAGACGGGTGAATATCCGCGCGCCACGGGGACATTCGAACGCCTGGCAAGTATGCAGCCGGATGTTTCCGCCTGGTGGAACAATCTCGGCGAGGCCTCACGACAAGCCGGTGATCTGGCAGCAGCGGAACACGCGCTGCTGAAAGCCAGGTCGCTGGCGCCCGGCGATGCCGAGGTGCATTACAACCTCGGCCTGCTGCACATCCAGCTGCAGCACTGGTCGGCGGCACGCCACGCATTGCTGGATGCGGTGCAACTCGCGCCGGGATTCGTCGAAGCGCGGTTGGAAGCGGCCCACGCCTGTCATGTTTGCGGCGATATCGAGGGCGAGGAGGCGATGCTGGAGGGCGCCGACGACTGGCCTCCACAGCCGGCCGAGCAGGCATTGGTTTTGGCCTCGATCCTGTCCGTGTTGGGCCGGTTGGAAACGGCGCTGAAGGTGCTGTCGCAGGCGCGCTTGCCCGAAGGCTCGGCAGCCTGGGCCATGCGGCTGCGCATCACGGCACAGCGCGTCGCATTGCATGAGCGCAACAATCAGCTCGAACAGGCGCGTCGCGAGCTGCAAAGCTTGCCGCTGGACGCCCTCGATGCACTGGACACAAAAGCCAGCGATGCACGCATCGATGTCTGGCGTGCGCACGCGGTGATGGCGATGCGCGAGCGCCGCCACGATGACGCGGCCGCGCTCTACCAGCGCGTGCTGGATATAGCCAAGGATCCGGAGGTCGTGTCGAGTGCCGCATTCAGCCTGGCTTCGGCGTGCGACGGGCAGGCGCGTTATCGCGATTCGTGGCAGGCCCTCGAAGTCGCCCACGCCATGCAAATGGAAATCGCCCGACAGGCGGCGCCGGAGCTGTCGCAAGCGAACGGGCAGCCTTTGCCGATGGTGGCGCGCTCGGTCGATGCGCAGGCCTACGCGACGTGGAAATCGCCGAAGGGCCCTTCCATGCTGCAGAGTCCGGTATTCGTGATCGGCTTTCCGCGCTCGGGCACCACCTTGCTGGAGCAGATGCTCGACGCGCATCCGGATTTCCGGTCGATGGACGAGCGCGGCTACGTTTACCAATTGATCGAACGCATGGACCATGCGGGACAGCGTTATCCGGCCGATCTCGCTGGTCTCACGCAAACCGAAACTGACCAGTTGCGTCAGGTTTATGGCGGGCTGGTCGCGCACACGTTGCCAGACCTCGGACAACGCCGGTTGGTCGACAAGAATCCCCTCAACATGTTGTGCCTGCCGATGATCCTGCGGCTGTTCCCGGATGCGTGCATCGTGTTGTGCATTCGGCATCCTTGTGATGTGTTGTTGAGTTGCAGCATGCAGGCGTTCCGCTCGCCGGCGTTCAGAACGATGTGTTCCTCGCTGCCGCGGCTCGCGCGTGGCTACACGGAGGCGTTCGAGCAATGCTGTCGGCATCTCGAAGTGTTCAAGCCGCGCGTCCTGGAGTGGCGGTATGAATCGGTCGTCGCCGATCTTGGTGCGGCCGTTGCACGGCTCGGCAGTTTCCTGGAAGTCCGGGATGCGTCACCAATGAGCGGGTTCGCCGAACACGCGCAGCGCAAGCAGTTCATTGCGACACCAAGCTATGCGCAGGTCACGCAACCGGTGAGCACGGCAGCTGTGGGGCGTTGGGTGAATTACCGCGAACGATTCGAACCAGTACTGCCGGTGTTGCAACCGTGGCTTGATCGCTTCGGTTATGACGCGTGAGAGCCGCCGCCCTCACGCGCCGGAGGCCGCGGCATTCGGGACCTGCCATTTCCACTTCGTTGATCGCTCGTTCGCCCCGCAAATACGTCATTCCGGGTTCTGCGCTGCGCGTGCAGCCCCGGAATGACGATCACCTGCGAAGCGGCAACGGAATCAGAAATTCTGGCTGAACCGGATGCCGATCGTGCGCGGATTGATGAAGCCGGTGTACACCTGTCCGTTCGGATACAACGCGGACGCGCCGTGCGCGGCGCAGGTTTCCGGCTTGCACTCGGAGTACTTGTAGAGCGCCCCGCGCGTGTCGAAGACGTTGTTGACGAACACATCCAGCGACCAGTTGTTCTTCTGCATGCCGGCGGAAAGGTCGACCGAGTTGTAGGAAGGCAGATCTCCCAGCAGGCTGCGCGGGACCAGGCGCAAGTCGGTGGTGCGCTGGCCGACATGTACCCAGGCCGCCTGGATGTACGCGTCGTTGCCGCCGAGGTCGAACGCGTAGCGCGCGATCAGGTTGCCCTTGAAGTGCGGCGTGATCGGCATGCGCGTGCCGGCCGGCGCCTCGGGCCCGCTTACCGGATCGCCAGTTTGCGGATTGATGGTACCGGCCGGACAGTTGGTGACCGGGTTGCCGCTGCTGTCGGAGAACCCGCAGTAATTGGATGTCAGGCGTGCGCGGTAGAACCCCACGCCGGCACTGAGGTTCAGGTTGTAGGTGGCCTGCCAGTCCAGTTGCGATTCCAGGCCGTCGATCCGCGCCGAGTTCACGTTGCGGATGATCGTGAGGCCCGGCGGCACCAGGATGTTGTACTGGAAGTTGTCCCAGTTCTCGCGGAACAGCGCGCCGTTGAACGACATCCGGTTGTCGAACCAGGTGGTTTTCCAGCCGAGCTCGACGTTGGTCAGGAAATCGGCGTGGTACGGCACCGCGCCGGCCGCGCGGTTGACGCCGCCCGGCCGGAAGCCTTCCGAACGCGTGACGTACACCATCGCGGTGGGCGAAATGTTCCAGGTCAGGTTGATCTTGTGCAGCGAACCGCTGTCGCGGGTGTTCTTGTCGAAGTCCAGGCAGGGTGCGCCGAAGAACGACGCTTGTGAGATGCAGCCCGCCTCGCCGTACGTGGAGCCGGAAAAATAGCCCTGGCTGAACCCGTAGTATCCGAGCAGGTGGTCGCGGCTGCGGTAGTAGCGTTCGCCAAGTGTGAGGGTGAGCTTGTCGGGAAGGATGTCGTACGACACCTCGCCGAACACGGCCTTGTTGCTGTCGAAGCGCAGCTCGCGGGTCAGCCAGATGGTGTCGCGCCAGCCGGTGACCGCGAGTGAATCGGCGAGGCCATCGATCTGGTAGTCCTGCAGGATGTCGTGCTTCTGGTTCTGCGTGAAGGCGCCGGCGACGAAGCGCAGGCGGTTCTCCGCGGGCGAGGCGACGCGCAGTTCGTTGCTGTTGAAGAAGTAGCCATCCCGGCCGCTGATGTGCTGGGCCGGGTTGATCAGCGCGCCGCTGTTGTCGGTGAAGTACTGGCCGTAGCCCAGCAAGGTGTCGTACCAGAATCCGTAGTCGGTGTAGTCGGACTGCTGCTCCTGGTTGCGCCGCAGGTGCCCGTAGGCGTAGGTCACGTCGAAGTTGCCGATCTTGCCCTGCACGGTCAGGGCCGCCTGCCACCAGCGGTCGTTCACCCCTTCCGGATAGAAATGGCTGAGGGCAAGGTCTCCGACCACGGGATCGCTCGCGAAGTTGCCGTGGGTGATCGTCTGTTGGCCCATCAGGGTCGGACTGATCGACCAGTTGTCGTTGAGGTCGATCTTCAGTTCGGCGCGCGCGCCCTTGGTGGTGACGTCGTTGTAATGGTTGTGTGCGCGGGCGGGCGAGCACACCAGCTTGGCCGCCGGCGTGCAGTCGTCGGCGTTGCTGAGGGTGATGCCCGAGGAGGGGAACGTGACGGTGCCGGGTTTGTTGTCGATGTAGCCGGCATCGTGCTCGCGCCAGCCGACCAGGCGGATCGCCGTGCGCTCGCCGATCGGGATGTTGAGCATCCCCTCGAAGGTGTCGCCGATGCCGCCGTGCGACACCTTGTTGGCGGTGAGCGTGTAGTTCGCCGCGAACCCGCTGGGATCGGGCTTGTTGGTGATGATGCGCAGCGCGCCGGCCTCGGCGCTGGCGCCGTACAGGGTTCCCTGCGGACCCTTCAGCACTTCGACGCGCGCGATGTCGTACATGTGGATGTCGACCGGACCCTGGATCGTGGTGACCGGCTGGTCGTTGAGGTACACGCCCACGGTCGGCTGCGAGCCCGAGTGGTTGCGGTTGCTGCCGTCGGTCACGCCGCGCATGTAGATCGCGGCGAAGCCCGGGCCCGCCTGCACGCCCCCGCCGCCCGACTGGAACGTCACGCCGGGCAGGTACTGCACGTAGTCCTTGAAGTCCTGGACGTGCAGCGCTTCGAGCTGGTCGTTGGCCAGCACGTTCATGCTGATGGGCACCTTCTGCAGGTTCTCGGTGCGCTTCTGCGCCGTCACTACCACCGTGCCGAGCGTCTTGGCCTTGGCCGTCCTGGCCTTTTGCGCCTGCGTACCGGTCGCCGCCTGGGGTTGCCCCATGGCCGCCGGGTCGCCCTGTTCCGCGCCAAGCGCCAGCGTCGGCGCCGCCAGCGCCACGCAGATCGCCGCCGCCAACGGCAACCTCGCCCAATGCGTCGAATGAGTCCGCGCACCCCGCCCATATGTGCTCATGTGCATGATCCTCAGAAATGGATGAACCCGATTCCTCGTCCCGAATCTACTCCCCGCCGTCCGCTGCAGGATACGCTTTCAGCGCCGGCCCCAGTGCCGACCGCAACGGTTGCAACCATGCCGCAAACCCGCGCCAGTGATCCAGCGCGTCGCGGTAGATCGGCCTGCGCACCTGCTCCGAACTCGCCGTCCGCACCGGCCGCCGGTTGTCGAAAAATCGCAGGCAGTCCGGCTCGAACGCCAGTCCGCAATAAGCCAGGACGCGCCGCACTTCGGCCTCGGTATCCTCGACCAGCCGCTCGTAGTGGACCCGGCAGACGCGGCCCGGCAACACCGCGTCGAAATGCGCCATCAGTTCGACGTAATCGCGGTAGTAGCGCCCGATGTCGTCGAGGCTGTAGCTGAAGCCCTGCCCGCGCGCAAAATGCTGCTTGAAGATCGAAAAGCCGCATGCCATCGGATGCCGCCGCGCGTCGATGATCTTCGCGTTCGGCAGGATCAGGTGGATCAGGCCGACGTGCATGAAGTTGTTGGGCATCTTGTCGATGAAGAACGGCCGGGCCGTCTTGCGCTGGATGCGGGTCGCGGCCAGGTAGCGCTCGCCCAGCGCGCGCAACGCATCGGCATCCAGCGCCGCGAGTGCGCGGTGGTAAGGCATCGCGTCATCCGGCCCGCCCTGCCGGCGCAGCTCGCCGGTGAGCGTCGCGATCTCCGGCAACTCCATCGTGCCCTCGACCTGGCTGTGGCTGGCGAGGATCTGTTCGATCAAAGTCGAGCCCGCACGCGGCAGGCCGACCACGAAGATCGGGTCCGGCGCCGCACATCCGGCGCCCGCGCGCGCCGCGAAGAATTCGCGGGTGTAGTGCTTGTGGATGTAGGCGACCCTGGCCGTGGTCTCGCCGGCGTCGTAGGCAAGCTGGGCGCGCCGGATCGCATTGCCGCGCGCGTAGTGGCGAAACGACGCCGCGCAGTCATCGTGGTCTTCCAGCGCCTTGCCCAGCGCAAACTCGAGGTGCAGCCGATCCTCTTCGCCCAGGTCCTTGCGCGCAAGCTGCCCGCGCATCACGTCAAGATCCGCGGCCTGGAAACGGAACATCTTGAGGTTGGCGAGGCTCCACCATGCTTCGCCGAACGCGGGCTCCAGTGCCACGCAACGCCGGTACGCGGTCACGGCCTCGCTGACGTGGCCCGCGGTTTTCAGCGCGTGCCCGTAGCTCAACCACAGTTTCACCGTGTCCGGGTGGTCGCGGACGAGCTTGCGGTAAAGCGCCAACGCTTCTTCGTAATCGCCGATCCGGCACAGCACCGCGGCCTTGAGGTTCAGGCAACCGGCGTGCGCCGGATCGCGCTGCAATACCCGCGCGATTTCGGCCAGCGCATCCACGGGCCGGTTGCTCCGGTGCAGGACCAGCGCGTAGTTCCAGCGCGCTTCCAGGAAATCCGGCGCGAGTTCCAGGCAGCGTTCGAGCAGATGCGCGGCGTCTTCGTGGCGTTCCAGGCGCGCCGCTATTTCGGCCAGCATGCGCATCGCCGCGACGTCGGTCGGCGCTTGTTGCAGGCGCTCGCGCAACAGCGCCTCGGCCTCCGGGATACGGTCTGCGACCATCGCATCGGCCGCGGCCAGCAACGCGCCGTCGCGCGTGGCATGGCGCACGTGGTCGAGGTACGCCGCATGGGCGGGTTCGCGTTCGCCCTCCGCCCACAGCGCATCGCCCAGCGTCCGCCAGGCCTGCGGCAGGTCGGGATCGAGTTTCACCGCGCGGCGCAACGCGGCGACCGCTTCGCGATCGCGTCCTGCGCTGTGCAAGGCGCATCCAAGGTCGCACTGGACCGCGGCGTGTTCCGGGAAAGCCTTCGCGAGCCGGTCGAGAATGTCGAGGGCGGCCGGGAACTGCCCCAGCAGCGAATACGCCTTCGCCAGCATTTGCAGCGCCGCCGGATGTTCGGGTACCACCCGCAGGATTTCGCCGAGTTGTTCGACCGCCAACGCCGGATCGGAGCGAAGCAGTCGCCCGGCATGCGCCAGCGCCTGCTGCAGCGAACCGGTGGGCGGCACCCGCGGCGCCACGTCAGCCGCGGCGCATGGCCCTGCCAATGCAGGCGGACTCATGGGATCGGCGTGGACACTCGACATGGCGCGAATGGCAGGCGCATCGCAGCGGCAGACGGAGTCTAGCAGCAATGGAAACGCGGTCAGCGCCTCGCATGTGCATGCGCTGCCGCCAGCTGCCGCGTTGCGTTCCCGGCGTGCGATCGACAGCTAGCCGCATCGTCGCGTGGACACCTTGCGGGACTCGACTTAGACTGGCGTACGCCGTTACGTGCAGCTTGGATCCGCATCCGCCGGCCATCCAATCCATTCCCACGGTCGATCCCTCCATGTCCCCCGACAACGCGATCCAGGATCTCGAACACGCGCACGCCATGTCGCCGCACTACTACTCGGGCGAGGCCACGCTCGAAACGGAGCGGCGCGCGGTGTTCGCCCAAAGCTGGCAACTGGTGGCCCACCGCGACCAGCTGGCCGAACCGGGCGACCACGTGGTCGGGCAGATCGCGGGGGTGCCGATCCTGCTGGTGCGTGGACCGGACGGCGTGCTGCGCGGCTTCCCCAACATCTGCCGCCATCGCGGCGGGCCGCTCGCGCTGTGCAACGGCAAGGGCCTGCGCGCGCTGTGCTGCAAGTACCACGGCTGGACCTACAACCTCGACGGCCAGCTGCGCGCCGCGACCGAAATGCAGGACGCGCGCGATTTCAACGTCGCGGAGATCCGGCTGCCGCCGCTGCAGGTGCGCGAGTGGCAAGGCCTGGTGTTCGTCGCGCTCGATCCCGACGTACCGCCGTTCGACGAGGTGTATGGCGGCATCGCCGAACGCATCGCGCCGATCGACCTTTCGGCGATGCGCTACTTCCGCCGGATCGACTACGAGATGGCGTGCAACTGGAAGATCTACGTCGAGAACTACGTCGAGGGCTACCACCTGCCGCACGTGCACCCGGGGCTGTCCAGGGCACTCGACTACCGCAGCTACCACACCGAACTGTTCGAGTGGCATTCGCTGCAGACTTCGCCGCTGCGCGACAGCGGCGTCGGCTACGGCACCGGCGAGGCGTTCTACTACTTCATCTACCCGAACGTGATGTTCAACATTACGCCGGGACGGCTGCAGACCAACGTGATCCTGCCGCTGGGTCCGAATCGCTGCCGGGTGGTGTTCGATTACTACTACGCGCAGGACGAGCACACCCAGGCGCGGATCGACGGCGACCAGTCGTTCAGCGACGAAGTGCAGGGCGAGGACGCCGCGATTTGCGAGGCGGTGCAGAAGGGCCTGGCGTCGGGTTTCTACTCGCCCGGCCGGCTGAACCCCAAGCGCGAAAGCGGCGTCTGGCATCTCCAGAACCTGATGCGCGCGGCCTAC
>DATCSF010000277.1:0-9111 GCA_036568625.1 Rhodanobacteraceae bacterium
GAGCTGATGACTGCGCCGGCCGATTCGGCGCAAGCCATGGTGCATCGCATCCAGGCCGCGGTGCGAATGCACGCGGGCGACGTGCCCGCTTTCGACGACGTCACCTTGCTGGTGGTGCGGCGCACGTCCTGACCTCACGAAGAGGTACAAGATGTGATGCACCGATCGCCGGTATCGCACCGCACCCACGACTTGGATGCTTGGCTCGTCGACAATGCGCCGGACACGCTGGACGCCCAGGCTGCCGAACCGGCGCGCTTGGTCTTGGCGCGCGGACTGATTGGCCGCGCAAGGCCAGGCTCTACATTTGCGTTTTGGCAGCGGTGGATGCGGGCGCCACGCCGGACGCGGTTGTTGGCGTCGCCGGTTTCACCGCCGCGGGTGGCGCAGTTGGCGTGACGCGCCAGATCGTGTTCGACAGGTCGTCGGCGACGATCAGCGCACCGCGCGGATCGACAGTCACGCCAACCGGGCGACCACGGGTCAGGCCGTCGTTGCCGCGGAAGCCGGTCACAAAGTCGATCGGATCGCCGGCTGGATGGCCGCCACGGAACGGCACGAACACCACCTTGTAGCCGACGGGATGGGAGCGGTTCCAACTGCCGTGTTCGCCGACGAACACGCCATCCGCGAACTTCGGGCCCATCGCGGGCGATGAGAATGCGAGACCGAGTGCCGCCACGTGCGAGCCCAGGCTGTAGTCCGGAACGATCGTCGCGGCAACCTTTTCCGGGTCCTGCGGCTGCACGCGCGGGTCCGCGTGCTGGCCCCAGTAGCTGTAGGGCCAGCCGTAGAAGCCGCCCTCGCGGACCAAGGTAAGGTAATCGGGCACCAGGTCGGGGCCGAGTTCGTCGCGCTCGTTCACCACTGCCCACACCCCACCCGTTGCTGGCTGGATCGCGAGCGCGGTAGGGTTGCGCAGACCGGTGGCGTAAGGCCGGTGCATCCCGGTTTGCGCGTCGACCTGCCAGACCCTCGCGCGGTCGACCTCGGCGGCCATGCCGCGTTCGGTGATGTTGCTGTTCGAGCCAATGCCGACGTACAGATAGCGTCCGTCCGCGCTGGCGGCAAGCGCCTTGGTCCAGTGGTGGTTGATCGCCGACGGCAGGTCGGTCACCTTGGCCGGCGCGCCGCTGGCACGGGTCTGGCCGATCGTGTAGTGGAACTTCACCAGCGCATCCTGATCGGCGACGTAAAGCGTATCCCCGACCAGCGCGAGCCCGTACGGTGCGTTGAGGTCCTTGGCGAACACGGTCTTCAGCTCATAGGTGCCGTCCCCGTCGGCGTCGCGCAGCAGGGTCAGGCGGTTGCCACCCTTGACCGGGCTCGTGCCCTTGGCCTTGATGTAGCCGGCGATCACGTCCTTGGGCTTCAGCTTCGGCGCGTTGCCACCGCGGCCTTCGGCCACCAGGATGTCGCCGTTGGGCAGCACCAGGGTCTGGCGCGGGATACGGAGACCGGTGGCGATCGCCTTGATCGTGTAGCCCTGAGGCACCGCCGGCAGCCGTTTGCCCCAGGCGGCCGGCTTGGCGATCGTCATGCTGGGCAGGAGACCGCGCTGCGGCGCCGGCAGCTGCGGATTGGCACCGTACTGCTCCAGGGGCGCGTCGCCGCCGTTGCAACCGGCGAGCAAGGCTGCGAGTGCGACGGTTGCCAATGCATGGAGGCGATTCATGGCGCATTCCCCGCGCGCATTCCGGCCAAGGCGATCCACAGCGCCGCGCAGGCCAGCACCACCACGATCACCGACAGCACCAGGCCGGTCGGCATGGCCACCCACGCATCCCTGGCGTGCACCAGCGCATCGATGAAGCCCAGTATCCAGGTCGCCAACACCAGCAAGGCATAGACCAGCACGGGCCACACACGCCAGCGGTTGCGGAACAGTTCGACGATGGCGCACAGGAGCGCAACCGCGGCGACCACCAAGCCGCCAGCGAGCAGCCACGACGAAAAGTTGTTCCACTGGATTTCGTAGGTGCGGTAGTAAGCGATGTCGCTCAACAGCGCGCCGAGGAACAGCGAGATGGCCCCGGCCACAAATACCGCGTTGAAGGGATGAAGCGCGCCCCGCGTCCGTTCGACGATGACAGCCATGGCAACGTCCTCCTGACGGCCCGCGCGATCACGTGGATATCAGGGTACAACAACGTCTGTTCGACAGGCCGGGGCGGTGCCCGGTGATCCATTGCATCCCCACGCCGGCTTGCGCGATCACCTGCGATGATTCCGGCTGGGGGCGATCGCCCGGAACTATCCGAATCACGCCCCGAGCTGCCTCACCAGGTCGATGTATTTCTGCTGCGCATCATGGGCGCGCATGCCGCGCAGGCGTGACCACGCCTCGTATTTCGCGGTGTTGACGAAATCGAAAAAGCCGGGCTTGGGGCCATTGACGTCGCCGTCGGTGGCCTGCTTGTAGAGGGCGTACAGCTTCAGCAGGGTGTCGTTGTCAGGGCGCTCCGGCAGACGTTTGACGTCTTCGGCCGCGCGTTGGAAGTCCGCGTCGAGTTCGCTGGACACGGGAGGCCCTCAGGGGGCTTTCGGCTTGGCGCGCTTGACGGTGGCGCGCGGCTTGGCAGCGCCCGTACGGCTGGCACGCAGTTCCTGGGCCAGCGCATCGATGCGCGCCGACAGTTCCTGGATGTCCGAATGGTCGGGCATGTTCATGCGCTTCATCGCGCGCGCGATGCGTTCGTCGAAGGCCTGTTCCAGTTTGCCCATCGCCGCGTTGGTGCGCTTGCGTGCGGCCTCCACCCACGGCGTGGCCTGGTCGCGCGCCTGCTTCATCTGTTCCTGGGTATAGGCGTGGGTTTTTTCCTGGATGCGAACGCCTTCCTCCACCAGCGCGTCGAAGAACTTGCCGCCTTCCTGTTGCGTGCGCGAAAGCGCACCCAGGCCCGCCAGCCAGATCTGTTGCGCGGAATCCATCATGCCGCGGCTGAAGCGTTGCCCGGACGTGGCAGCCTCCTTCGCGGCCTTGAAGGGATCGGCTTTGTCGTTCATCGGCGGCATCTCCGGTTGACAGAAGCCCAATGTACGCCGTTCGGCGTTCGATTTCATGCCGGAACCGCGAAGGACCTGCAGCGCACCTCACCGCGTTCAGGTGATTCGTCTGCGCGGCGCTCGCGGCGTCAACGGCGATGCTGCCGACTGGGCCGGCGTCACGCAGTCCGCCGTCACCCGCGACGGTTCTTCATCGGCTCCACAGATCGGCCACTGGTGAGATGGAACGTGGCCAATTTCGTGGCGCGGGCTCCGCTGCGAGCTGCGCGAGTTCTTCCAGGAATCGCCGGCGCGGCAGCATGCGCGCGCCCATCCGCAGCAGATGCGGGTTGGACACTTGCGCGTCGATCCACGGAAAGCCGCGTTCGCGCAGCACCCGTGCCAGCGTCAGCAGCGCGATTTTCGATGCATTGGTGCGGCGCGAGAACATCGATTCCGCGCTGAACATGCGCCCGACCACCACGCCGTAGAGGCCGCCGACCAGTTCGCCGGCTTCCCAGATTTCCAGCGAATGCGCGTGACCCAGCACATGCAGATTGCCATAGGCGACCAGCATGTCGGACGTGATCCAGGTGCCGCCCTGATTGGTGCGCGGCGCCGCGCAGGCGTGCGTGACTTCATCGAATGCGCGATCCATGCTCCACCGCCAACCGCAGCGGCGCAGGAACTTCAAGAGGCTGTGCGAGGCGTGCACGCCGTCGGTCGCGAACACGCAGCGCGGATCGGGCGACCACCACAGCAGCGGATCGCCCTCGGAATACCAGGGGAAGATGCCGTGCGCGTAGGCGGCGATCAGCCGCTGCGGTGACAGGTCGCCGCCGAATGCCAGCAGCCCGTTGGGATCGGTCAGCGCGCGTTCGGGATCGGGGAAGGTGCCCGGCGAAAGCGCGTCGAGTCGCTGGATTTTCATCGCGGCGGAGCGTCGCGTTCGGCAAACGGCGAATGCGCGAGCAATTCGACACCGCGCGCGTCCAGCAGCGCAGCTTCGCGTTCCAGCGATGCACGGATCACCGCGCGGAATTTCGAGTTTGCGATGTAGTGGCGCGAGTGCGTACGCACGGGCAGGAATCCGCGCGCGAGTTTGTGCAGGCCTTGCGCGCCCGGCTCGAAGCGGCCCAGTCCGTGGCGCAAGCAATGATCGATGCCCTGGTAATAGCACAACTCGAAGTGCAGGCCGGGGATTTGCTCGCGCGCGCCCCAGTAGCGGCCGTACAAGGTGTCGCCGCTGGACAGGAACAGCGCTCCCGCAATGATCTCGCGCCCGCTGCGCGCAAACGCGACCTGCGATCGGGCGGGAAATTTCGTGCCGAGGTGACGAAAAAATTCCAGCGTGAGCGTCGGCGTGTTGCCTTTCTCGTCGAAGGTGTGGGTGTAGAGATGGTGCATGCTGCGCCACTCCGAATCGTCGAGCGAACCGCCGTCGCGGAATTCGCATTCGATGCCGGCCTGGGCGACCTGCGCGCGTTCGCGCCGGATCGCATTGCGGCGCTTGTGGGTGAGGGCGGAAAGGAAATCCTGGAAGTCGCGCCAGCCTTCAGTATTGCGCCACTGGAACTGCCAATCCGAGCGCGCCAACCATGCGTCGTCGAATGCTCCGGTTTCGTCGCCCCGGACGAAATCGACGTGCATCGAGGACAATCCGGTGCGATCGGTCAGCTCGCGCAATGCGACGGCGAGCGTGGCGCGGTGTCTGCCCGCGTCGGGGGCCGCGCCGCACAACAGCCGCGGTCCGGTCACGGGCGAGTAGGGCACCGCGCACAGGAATTTTGGGTAGTAGTCGCCGCCTGCGCGTTCCCACGCGTCCGCCCAGGCCCAATCGAACACGTACTCGCCGTGCGAATTGCCCTTGACGTACAACGGCACCGCGCCGATCAATGCCTCGCCATCGTGCAGGGTCAGGTGTTGCGCACGCCAGCCGAACGCCGCACGGATGCAGCCGGTGCGTTCCAGACCCGCGAGGAACGCATGGCTGACGAAGGGATTGCCGTCCGCGGCCAAGGCATCCCATGTGGTGGCGTCGATGTCATCGATGGATTCATGTGTGCGCAGCGTCAGCATGTCGGCATTGTAGGCCGGCCCGCGGGGAGCGCAGCGGGCTCTCCGATCGACCGGGCCTTGACGCTTGCCGGGACTCCGCTGCGCGTACAATCGGCGTCCCCGTGCTGGCCCAAACAGGGGTGATCATGCAAGTTCCACCGATCCGATATGCAAGAACGCCGCATGGCGACATCGCCTATCGGGTGATGGGCGAGGGACCGCTCGACCTGGTGCTCGTCAACCCGATGAGCCGCAGCATCGAAACCCTGTGGGACTACCCGGCCAACGCCGAGCTGTTGGGACGGCTGGCCCGTTTCAGCCGCCTGATCGTGTTCGACCGGCGCGGCAGCGGCATTTCCGACCCGTTGCCGGCCGATCTTCCGCCGACATGGGAAGACTGGATCGAAGACACGCTGGCGATCTTCGAGCATGTGGGCATCACCCGCGCTGCCTTGCTGGCCGAGCGCGATGCCGCGGCGGCCGCGTTGCTGTTTGCCAGCAGCCATCCGCGACGCGTGCGCGCGCTGCTGCTTTGCAATACCAGCGCGCGTTTTCGCGTGGCACCGGGCTATCCTTGCGGCGAGGACCACGAACGCTCGGAGCGCCTGTCGCAGGCGTGGGACCAAACCTGGGGCACCGAGCGGATGGTCGCCACGACACGGCCGACGCTGGCCGGCGATCCCGAGTACGTGCGCTGGGTGACGCGCATGCAGCGCGTGGCGTATTCACCGCGTCGCGCGGGCGCGGAATTCCGCTACATCATCAATTTCGATGCGCGCGCAGTGCTGCAGTCCATCAGCGCGCCGACGCTGATCCTGCACCGGCGCGATTTCGCGGTGATACCGCAGGCGCACGCGCTCTATCTTGCCGAACACATTGCTGGCTCTCGCCTGGAATTCCTGCCGGGCGCCGACATGGACGTGCTGTTGCCCGGAGACGAGCGACCACTCGAGTTGATCGAGTCGTTTCTGGCCAATGCGCGTCCCGCGGAGGGCGGAGAACGCGCGTTGGCCACGGTGTTGCACATGCGCGTCGCCAGTTCGCAGCAGGTGGTCGCGAATCTCGGCGGACGACGTTGGCACGAAACGCAGGATGCTTTCCGCACGATCGTGCGTGACGAAGTGTCGCGTTTCCAGGGCCGCGAAACCGACGGCGGCGGCGCCGGGTTTCTGGTGAGCTTCGACGGTCCGGCGCGTGCGTTGCGCTTTGCGTCGTCGGTTCGCCAGGCCGCGCACGATCAACTTCGCCTCGAGATCCGCGTGGGCCTGCATATCGGCGAATGCGAGCGCCGCGGAGAGACGCTCGCCGGCACCGCGGTGGAGGTGGGTGCCGGCGTGCTGCAGGCTACCCAGGCCGGTGAAATCCTGGCCACGGCAGCGGTGCGGGAACTGGTTGCGGGTTCGGGGCTCGAACTGCGCAGCGTCGGCGCGCACGCGCTGGACGGCCTCGCCGGAAAGTGGGAACTCTACGCGCTGGAAGATTGAGGCTGCTTGATCCCCGGCGTCAGCCCGCCAACCCGATCGAATCGAGGAACTTCTCGGCATCAAGCGCCGCCATGCAGCCAAAGCCGGCCGACGTGACGGCCTGCCTGTAGACATGGTCGGCCACGTCGCCGGCCGCAAACACGCCGCGCACGGAAGTTGCCGTTGCGTTGCCCTCCAGCCCGCTCTTGATCCGGATATACCCGTTCCGCATGTCGAGCTGGCCCTCGAACACGCCGGTGTTCGGGGTATGCCCGATCGCGACGAACATGCCGGTCACCGCGATGTCGCGCTTGCTGGCGTCGGCGGTGCTGACCAGCCGCAAGCCGGTGACGCCGGTGTCGTCGCCCAGCACCTCGTCGACGGTGTGGTTCCACACCAGTTCGATCTTGCCGGCGTTGGCCTTTTCGAACAGCTTGTCCTGCAGGATTTTTTCCGCGCGCAACTTGTCGCGACGGTGCACTAGCGTGACCTTGCGGCAGATGTTGGCGAGATACAACGCCTCCTCGACCGCGGTGTTGCCGCCGCCGATCACCGCAACGTCCTGGTTGCGGAAGAAGAAACCGTCGCAGGTGGCGCAGGCCGAAACGCCCTTGCCCTTGAACACGGTTTCGGATGCGATGCCGAGATACTTGGCGTCGGCACCGGTGGCGATGATCAGCGCGTCGCAACTGTATTCGCCGCTGTCGCCCTTCAGCTTGAACGGGCGCTGCTTCAGGTCCACGGTGTGGATGTGGTCGAACACGATGTTGGTGTTGAAGCGCCCGGCGTGCTCGGCCATGCGCTGCATCAGTTCCGGTCCCTGCACGCCCTTGGCATCGCCTGGCCAATTGTCCACCTCGGTGGTGGTGGTCAACTGACCGCCCTGCGTCAGGCCGGTGATCAGCATCGGCTGCAGG
Source organism: Rhodanobacteraceae bacterium (assembly GCA_036568625.1). Lineage (GTDB taxonomy): Bacteria > Pseudomonadota > Gammaproteobacteria > Xanthomonadales > Rhodanobacteraceae > 66-474. Next base: position 7,424 of record DATCSF010000277.1, read on the forward strand.
TTTGCCCGCGCCGCATAGACGGCTGCGGTGTAGCCCGCCGGACCGGAACCGAGGATCAAAAGGCGGCTGTGCTTGGGAGTGCTCATGTATAATTCTCGAGTTTGTTCAAGGTCCGCTCAGAACTTCTTCTCGTCCGCCGCGTGAACCATTCGATGCGGCGATTCCCTACGGCTGTTGCGTCCGTGACATCGGTGCGTCGCGCGCCTGGTCTCGGGTTCCCCGCCGTGACGAGTCGTGCAGCATGGGGAGTTCGCGGCGGTATTTCAAGCGCGCGACGGTTGCGATCTTTGCACGAGGATGATTTCCATGCGTATTGGCGTTCCTTCCGAAACCAAAACCCTCGAGGGCCGCGTTGCCCTCGTTCCCGCGGCCTGCGCTGACCTGATCCGCCACGGTCACGAGGTGTACCTGCAATCCGGTGCGGGCGAGAAGAGCGGTTTTGCCAACGAGCGCTACACCAAGGTCGGCGTCAAGATCGCCAAGGATGCCGCCGCGCTGTACGACAAGGCGGAAATGGTCGTCAAGGTGAAGGAACCGATCGAAGGCGACCTGAAGCTTCTCGAGAAGCGTCACCTGTTGTTCTGCTATCTGCATCTCGCGCCCGATCCGAAACTCACCAGGGCGCTGTTGAAGGTCGGTCTGACCGGGGTCGCATTCGAGAGCGTGCAGGAAGCCGATGGTTCGTTGCCGTTGCTGACGCCGATGTCGGTGGTGGCGGGCAAGCTGGCGACCCAGGTCGGCACGACGCTGCTGCACCAGCCCAACGGCGGCAAGGGCAAGCTATTGGGCGGCCTGGCCGCGACCGAGCGCGGCAAGGTGGTCGTGCTGGGCGCCGGTGTCGCCGGCGGTAATGCCGCAAAGCTGGCGGCCCGCGGCGGCATCAACGTGGTGGTGTTCGACAAGCGGCCGGATCGCCTGGCGCAGGCGCGCGGCTGGGGCGACAACGTCACCGCGCTGTATGCATACGAATCCGCGGTGGCCGAGGAAGTCGCGACCGCGGACCTGGTGGTGGGCGCGGTGCTGGTGCCGAGCGCCAAGGCGCCGCACGTGGTCACCAGGGCGATGGTGAAATCAATGGAGAAGGGCAGCGTGCTGGTCGACATTTCCATCGACCAGGGTGGTTGCTTCGAGACTTCGAAGCCGACCACATGGAAGGACCCCACCTACGTCGTCGATGGCGTCACGCATTTCTGCGTCACCAACATGCCGGGCGCGGTGCCGCAAACTTCCTCGCAGGCGATCTCGGCGGCGATCCTGCCGTACGTGCAGCGCCTCGCGCAGAAGAACTGGCACAAGGACGCCGTGCTGGCCAGTGGCATCAATGTCGAGGGCGGAGAGCTGGTGCATCCGGCGCTCAAGGGCATGAAGCTCTGACGCGACGCGCTTTCCCTCTTCCTCCGAGAGAGGCGGCCGAAGGCCGGGCGAAGGTTCGGTTCTTCGTTACCGGTCACGCGACATCCCTGTCTTCCCCGCGCCGTCGGACGGCGCGGGGAATTCGAGACATGGATGTCAAAACGCTTCGAAGCGATTGCGTTGGGCTTCCCACGGATGAAGCCCGTGGTCAGCCCGCCCGACTGCGCCGCGCGCGGAATCAAGACATGATGTCGATCTCGCAGATCGTGCGCCGGCAAACAGATACGCACGTTGGCCAGCGGCGGGGCTTGGCCTCCGCCGAAACGGCGTTATAG
>DATCSF010000278.1:0-20501 GCA_036568625.1 Rhodanobacteraceae bacterium
GGCGAGCGGGGTCAAACCGTAATCCTTAATTGCCTGCTCGCTGGCCAGCAGCACCGCGCCGGCGCCATCGGACATCTGCGATGAGTTGCCGGCGGTGACGCTGCCGTCGCGCTTGAACACGGGCCGGAGTTTCGCCAGCGCTTCGGCGCTGGTGTCGCGGCGGGGGCCCTCGTCGTTCTCGATCACGCGGCGGTCTTCCTTCACGCCGCGCCTCGCCAAGTCGGGATAGCGATCGTCGAGCGGATAGGGCGCGATCTCCTCCTTGAAGTTGCCGGCATCCTGTGCGGCGATCGCGCGCTGGTGGCTGCGCAACGCGAAGGCATCCTGTTCCTCGCGGTTGATCTTCCAGCGCGCCGCGACGTTCTCGGCGGTGATGCCCATGCCGTAGGCGATGCCGATGTTCTCGTCCTTGAATATCTCCGGATTCATGACGGGTTTGAAACCCATCATCGGCACCATGCTCATGGACTCGGTGCCGCCGGCCAGCACGAGGTGCGACTCGCCGAGCCGGATCGTATTGGCCGCGATCGCCACCGACTGCAGGCCGGACGAGCAGAAGCGGTTGATGGTCATGCCGGGTATGGAATCGGGCAGCCCGGCGAGCAGCGCCCCGATGCGCGCCACGTTCATGCCTTGCTCGGCTTCCGGCATTGCGCAGCCGATCACGACATCGCTGATGCGCTTGACGTCGATGCCCGCGCATTCGTCCAGCGTTTCGCGCAGCACGTGCGCGAGCATGTCGTCGGGCCGGGTGTTGCGGAACACGCCGCGCGGGGCCTTGCCGACCGGCGTGCGCTTGGCGGCGACGATGTAGGCGTCTTGAACTTGCTTGGTCATGATCCTGCTCCTCTGCGCAGCGTGGTTACACGTCACCGCGTCCTGATTGTTTGTTCGTCATCCCGGGATCGCGAAGCGATTTCCAGGACCCAGCGCCTTTGTCTCTGATTGTGGTTCACAAAAATCGCTGGGTTACGCGCCACATCCTGCGGCTCCCCTTCGGGCCATCGGCTTCGCCGATGTTCGCTACGGCATCCTGTCTGCGCAGCCCCGCTTAGGCCGGAATGACGGCGATGTATTGATAGTTCTATCGTCAGTTGCGCAGCGGTTTCCCGGTCGTCATCGTGTGCGCGATGCGCGCCTGCGTCTTTTCCATCTGCGCCAGCTCCATGAAATGGTGGCGTTCCAGATCCAGCAGCCACTGCGCATCGACCGTACTGCCGCGCTCGACGTTGCCGCCGCACAGGGTGTCGGCGATGCGCGTCGCGATTTCCATGTCGTGCTCGGAAATGAAATGGCCGGCCAGCATGTTCACGAGCTGGGCCTTGATCGTCGCACTGCCCACGTCGCCCGCGACGTGGGTGGCCTGAGGCAGCGGCGGGCGCCAGCCGGATTCGGCCAGCGAGGACGCGACGTTTTTCGCCACGTACAAGAGTTCGTTGACGTTGAACACCACCACGTCGGTTTCGCGCAGCAGGCCGAATTGCTTGGCTTCAAGCGCGCTGCCAGAGGCCTTCGCCATCGCCACGGTTTCGAAGTAACGCTTGACGGGATCGAAAGGATCGACCCCGGGCGCCACGGCGCGCGAGCAACGCTCGGCGATTTCCTTCAGGCCACCGCCGGCGGGCAGCAGACCCACGCCAGCCTCCACGAGTCCGATGTAGCTCTCCAGCGCCGCGACCGTGCGCGCCGAGTGCATCTGCAACTCGCAGCCGCCGCCCAGGCACAGCCCGCGCACCGCCGCGACGGTTGGAACCAGGCCGTGCTGCACGCGCTGCGTTGCGCGCTGGAAGTTGGCGATCATGGCTTCGAGTTGCGAAACCTTGTCTTCCTTCAGCAGTGCCAGCACGCCCTTCAGGTTGGCGCCGGCCGAAAACACCGGGCCGGTCTGCCATACCACCAGCGCCTTCAGTTTTTGTTCGGCGAGGCCTACCGCGTGCTGGATGCCGTCCAGTACCTGGTCGTCGAAGGTGCACATCTTGGTCTTGAAGCTGACGACGCCGACGTCGTCGCCGCCCAGCGTCCACAATCGGATGCCGTCGTTTTCCCACACGGTGGTGCCCTGGTCGAACCGCTCGCCGAACAATGCATCCGGGAACAACTGGCGCCTGTAAACCGGCGCGGACGAACGCGGGATGTCTTGCTTTTGGCGCGGCGAGTACGAACCGTCCGCGAAGTGCACACCCTTGCGGCCGTCGCTGACCCATGCGGGCAGCGGGGCTTTGCTCATCGCCTTGCCCGCGGCGATGTCTTCCTCGATCCATTGCGAGACCTGTTGCCAACCCGCTGCCTGCCAGGTTTCGAAGGGGCCGAGTTTCCAGCCGTAGCCCCAGCGGATCGCGAAATCCACGTCGCGCGCAGTTTCAGCGATCGATTCGAGATGATACGCGGTGTAATGGAACAGGTCGCGGAAGCACGCCCACAGGAATTGCGCCTGCGGGTCGTCCGATGCGCGCAGCTTGGCGAATTTCTCGGCCGGGTTCTTGATCGCGAGGAGCGCCGCAACCCCATCGGAAGCCTTTTGTTCCGAGGCGCGGTAGTCCTGCTTGGCGGGATCCAGCACCTGGATCTCCTTGCCGGCCTTGCGGTAGAAACCCGCACCCGCCTTTGCGCCCAACGCGCCTTTCGCAATCAGTGCGGAAAGCCATGCGGGCGATTTGAAGTGTTCGTGCCACGGATCACCGGGCAGGGTGTCGGCCATGGTCTTGATCACGTGCACCATGGTGTCGAGGCCCACCACGTCGGCGGTGCGGTAGGTCGCCGATTTCGGTCGTCCGATCGCGGGGCCGGTCAGCGCGTCCACCACGTCGAAGCCGAGCTCGAATTGCGTGGTGTGGTACATCGTCGCCAACATCGAGAACACGCCGATGCGGTTGCCAATGAAGTTCGGCGTGTCCTTGGCGAACACCACACCCTTGCCAAGCGTGGAGGTCAGGAACGCTTCCAGTCCTTCCAGGAGCTTGCGATCGGTGGCCTTGCCCGGGATCACCTCGACCAGGTGCATGTAACGCGGCGGATTGAAGAAGTGCACGCCGAGGAAACGGTGGCGCAGGTTTTCCGGCAACGCCTCGGCCAACTTGTTGATGGAAAGTCCCGAGGTGTTGCTGGCAAGAATGGTGTGCTCCGGGATGTGCGCGGCGATCTTTTTGTAGAGGTCGAGCTTCCAGTCCATCCGCTCGGCAATCGCCTCGATCACGAAGTCGCAATCCTTCAACCCGGCGAGGTTTTCGTCGTAGTCGGCAGGCGTGATCGCGGCCGCGAGTTCATTCACCGCGAGCGGCGCCGGCGACATCCTGCCCAAATGCTGGATGGCCTTCACGGCGATGCCGTTCTTCGGGCCGTCCTTGGCGGCGAGATCGAACAACACGGTTTCGATGCCGGCATTGGTCAAGTGGGCGGCGATCTGTGCGCCCATCACGCCGGCGCCCAGCACGGCGGCTTTGCGGATGCGAAGGATGTCAGACATGGAAACCCCGTGGGTCATCAGTTGAATCGTTAATGCAGAAAGCGGTTGCGGAAATGTCCCTATGCACGCAATCCCGCCGCGGTGAAGTGAATCAAATGCCTGGCCATCTGCTCGCGATGCACACGCTCGCTTTCGCCGCTGCGGCGCTGGATCATGCCGAAATCGGCCATCGCGTAGGTCAGCGCCCCAACCGCGATGTCGATCCGCCAATAAAGTTCTTCCTTGTCGAGCTGCGGCAGAAGCTGCGCGAACGCGGCTGCGAAATCCTTCAGCACGTAGCCGTAATTGTCGGACAGGAACTTGCGCAGATTGCTGTTGTGCTCGGCGAACGCACGCGCCAGCACGCGCATGAAAACCGAACCGCCTTCGCGATCGAGCGACAGTTCCAGGGCAGGGGTGATGAAGGCGTCCAGCAGGGACTCCAGTGTCATCGACCCGGATTTGGCGACGTCGGCCAGACGCTCCAGGCGGCGCCGGCTCAATTCGTCCAGCCGGCGGCGGAAGACTTCCTCGATCAGGTTGTCCTTGGAACCGAAGTGGTAGTTGACGGCGGCCAGGTTGACCTTGGCGGCGGCGGTCACCTGGCGCAACGAGGCGGCAGCGAAACCACGCTCGGCGAACAATGCCTCCGCTGCGCCCAGAATGCGCTGTCGGGTGGAAAATTGCGGACTGTCGCGCATTCCCGTTTCCGTTTCAAACAACCGTTTGAAGTGTATGTCTGCCCGGGGCGGAGGTCAAACGGAGGGGGGTCCACATGGCGACGCGGCGCGCTTTGAGCTAGAATCTTTCGCTCTTTTGTGAGCTAACTCCGCATTTTGTGCGGGTTTTTCACGATATGCTCACGAACCCGGGGCGGGCTTCGTGCGCATTCTTTTATCTTTCGTCAGCAAGTCGAGGAACCCATGGCGCTGGAGCGCACTCTTTCTATTATCAAACCCGATGCCGTTGCCAAGAACGTGATCGGGCAGATTTACGCACGTTTCGAAAAGGCCGGTTTGCAAGTGTTGGCGGCCAAAATGAAGCACCTCTCGCGCGCCGAGGCAGAAGGTTTTTACGCGGTGCATCGCGAGCGCCCGTTTTTCAAGCCGCTGGTCGAGTTCATGGTGTCCGGCCCGGTGATGATCCAGGTATTGGAAGGCGAGGGCGCGATCGCGAAGAACCGCGAATTGATGGGCGCGACCAATCCGAAGGAAGCGGCGCCGGGAACCATCCGCGCGGATTTCGCACAAAACATCGACGCCAACGCGGTGCACGGCTCGGACGGCCCGGATACCGCGCGTTTCGAAATCGGTTACTTCTTTGCCGCGACGGAGCTCTGTCCGCGCGGTTGATCGCTTTTGGGGAATGCACATGGCCGATGCGGCCCGTGCCAATCTACTGGACTTCGATCGCGACGGAATGCGTGGCTTCTTCGCCGGCCTGGGCGAGAAGCCGTATCGCGCCGATCAGGTGATGAAGTGGATCTATCACCGCCTTGAAAGCGATTTCGGGGCGATGACCGACCTTGGCAAATCCCTGCGCGAAAAACTTCCCGAAGTGGCCGTGGTTGCGCCGCCGAAAGCCTTGCTGGACAAGGCGTCCAGCGATGGCACCCGCAAGTGGCTCCTGGGCATGGACGCGGGCAATGCGGTCGAGACGGTGTACATCCCGGAACCGACGCGCGGTACCTTGTGCGTGTCTTCGCAAATCGGTTGCGGGTTGAACTGCCGGTTCTGTTCGACCGGCGCCCAAGGCTTCAACCGCAATCTCGCCGCCTCCGAGATCATCGGGCAGGTCTGGCATGCGGCGAAGCAGCTCGGCAACGTTACCCATCAGCAGCGCCGCATCACCAACGTGGTGATGATGGGCATGGGCGAACCGCTGCTGAACTTCGACAACGTGGTGCGTGCGATGAGCCTGATGCGCGACGATCTCGGCTTCGGGCTTGCCTCCAAGCGGGTCACGCTGTCGACCGCCGGCGTGGTACCAATGATCGACAAGCTGGGCGAGGTCGCCGACGTGTCGCTGGCGGTTTCCCTGCACGCGCCGAACGATGAATTGCGCACGCAACTGGTGCCGCTCAACAAGCGCTGGGGCATTGCCGACCTGCTGGATGCCTGCGCGCGCTACGCGGCGCGGCGGCCGCGTTCGACCATTACCTTCGAATACACCCTGATGCGCGGCATCAACGACACGCCGGTACTGGCGAAGCAACTGATCAAGCTGATGCGCAGGCTGCCGGCCAAGGTGAACCTGATTCCGTTCAATCCGTTCCCCGGCACGCAGTACGAGCGCTCGGATGAAACCGTCATCCGCGACTTCCAGTCCATCCTGTTGAGCGCCGGCGTGCAGACGATGGTTCGCCGCACCCGCGGCGAGGACATCGACGCCGCCTGCGGCCAGCTCAAGGGCAGGGTGGCGGATCGCACACGCCGCCATGCGGAGTTCGAGCGCCGCGTCGAAGCGGCAACGCAACCGGAGGTCCACGCCCATGCTGCGTAAGCCTGTCCTGGTGTCGGCGGCGATGGCGCTCGTGTTCGGGCTGGCGGCGTGCAGGCACGACCCCGCCATCATCGATTACCCGACGCCGATGACAAACCTCAAGCAGGCGCCGCACGACACCACCAAGGAAGACAAGCAGGCCGCCGCACAAACGCACACGCAACTTGCGGTGGCCTACATGGGCCGGAACAATCTCAAGGATGCCGAGACCGCGCTGCACAAGGCCCTGAGTTTCGATGACAAGTACATTCCGGCGCACACCATGCTGGCGATCCTGGACTGGCGCATCAACCGCCTGCAGGATGCCGACAAGGAATTCCGGGCTGCCATCGCGCTCGATCCCACCAACGGCGACACCAACAACAACTATGGCAAGTTCCTGTGCGAAACCGGCAAGCAGCAGCAAGCCATGGGTTACTTCAAGCGCGCACTGGCCGATCCCTTCTACAAGACGCCGGCGGTGGCCAGCACCAACGCCGGCAAGTGCCTGCTGAAGAGCGACGACTATGCCGGCGCCGAGCCGTACCTGCACAAGGCGCTGGAGATCGATTCCAGCGACGGCGCCGCGCTGCTCGCAATGGCCGAGCTCGACTATCGCAAGGGTGACGCATTCCAGGCGCGTGGCTACCTGCAGCAGTTCGAGGCAGCAGCCAAGGCCACGCCGGATTCATTGCTTCTCGGTTACCGCATTGCCACTCGTCTTGGTGACAAGGAAACTGCCGCCAATTACTCCAGTCGTCTGCAGGATCAGTTCCCGAATTCGACGCAGGCGCAATCGCTTGATGGTTCCAGCCAATGACCGATCGCGAAGAAGACAGCCGGGATGTGTTCGATGCCCGTGAAGCACAAGGGACGACGCCCGCCGCGCAGCGCGCCGCCGGCTCGACAGATACCCTCGGCGCGCGCCTGCGCGGCACGCGCGAAGCGAAGGGACTGACCATTGTCGAATGTGCGGGCGCGCTGCACCTGCCGATCAAGGTCTTGGAACGACTGGAAGCCGACGACTTCGGTGAACCGGAACATTTCGTGTTCCTGCGCGGTGTCCTGCAAGGTTACTCGCGCTACCTCGGGCTGCCTGCCGGCAGTTGCGACCAGGCGCTGCGCGCGGTTGCGCCAGCCGAGCAACCCCCGCTGGTTTCGGTGGCACGCACTTCGCCGGCGCGCTGGCTGCTGCAGCGCTACGGCACCGCCGCCACCTACATCGTGCTCACCGCGACCATCGCAGTACCGCTGGTGCTGCTGGGACTTCGCGGCGGACTGGACCGCCCGTCCGCACGCATCGTGTCGCTGGACCAGGCGCCCGCGTCGGCGCAGCACGTCGCCAAGGCGGCGACAAATGGCGCCACCGCTCCGAACACGGCCCCGGCGACATCGCCGGACGCCAGCCCCTTCCGCGCCTCGATGACGCCGTTCGCGGCAATCGGGATCAGCGACAGTGAATCGGCGAAACCCGTTCCGGTGATGCCGGCGCCGATTCCTCCCGTCGCGACCGGGCAGCACGCACTCACGCTTTCCGCCAGCGCCGATTGCTGGTTCGAAATCACCGACGCCGATGGCAACAAGGTCGATTCCGGGATGCTGCACGCGGGCGACAGCCGCACCTGGCATTCTCCGGGAGCGCTGCACGTCACCTTGGGCAACGCGGACGGCGTGACGGTGACCAGCGATGGCCAGCCGCTGGCGCTGGATGCATATCGGCGCGCCAACGTCGCCCGCTTCGACGTGTTCGCGCCGCCTATGGGTGGCGGCGAAAACCACTGACAGGGCTGAAGACATCCCGCCGGCGCGGGCCACCGGATGGCCCGCACGAACCGGGCCCTTGGGATCGATCCGCCGCAGTCGGGTCAGGACATGCGCCGAACCCGGCGCGGGGAAAAGTGCAGGAGGCACTTTTTCAACCTGACTCGAGTTCCAGTATCCTTGGCCGTTCCCTGCGCGGCGCGCGGGGATTTCCGTGCGCATTGGATGAACCATGGCTTTCGAAGACTACGACGAGTACGAGCAGGGCGAGCAGGTCCGCAAGTGGATCAGGGAAAACGGCATCGCCGTCGTGGTCGGCGTGGTGCTCGCGCTGGCACTGATCTTCGGCTGGCGACAATGGCAGGCCCACAAAGCGAACCGTGAAATCCAGGCCTCGTCGCAATTTGCCGTGATCCAGAACGCGGTGCAGGCCGACAACAGGCAGGCCATGGCCGCGGCGCTCGGCGACCTGCAGAAGGATTACGCCGACACTGCCTACGCGACGCTGGGCAGTGCCGCGGTGGCCGAGTACGACGTCGGCAAGAACAACCTGAAACCGGCCGCGCAGAACCTGCAATGGGCCGTTTCGCACAGTAAGCAACCGGCGCTGAAGTCGCTGTTCACGCTGCGTCTGGCGCGGGTGCTGATCGCTCAGGACCAGGCGCAGCAGGCCCTGACCGAGCTGGGCGGCGTTCCTTCGAGCGACTACGGCGCGTTGTCTGCGGAACTTCGCGGCGATGCGCTGCTCAAACTCGGCAAGTCCGACGAGGCGCGCAGCGCCTACCAACAGGCGATGGCGAAACTCGACAAGGACGACGCGCCCGCGCGGCATGCGCTGCAGATGAAGCTGGACAACCTCACGCAGCCCAAGGCTGCGCCGACCGGAGCCAAGGCTCAATGAAGCTTCGCCATTTTCTGTTGTTGCCGCTGCTGGTCGCGACGGTTGCACTGTCCGGTTGCGGGCTGTGGAACAAGATATTCAGGCATGGCGAGAATGTGCAGCCGCCCAAGCCGCTGGCGGAATTCACACCAAGCATGCAGGTGGAGAAACTGTGGTCCACGCGCATCGGCGACGGCGCCGGACGTTCGGGCGTGCGGCTGCAGCCGGCGTTCGCGGACGGCAAGCTGTACCTGATCAGTATCGACGGCAAGATCGAGGCGCTGGATGCTTCGACCGGCAAGGAATTGTGGAGGCAATCCACCCGCGTCGGCGACGGCATCTGGCCGTTCAAGCACAAGAAGCCCGGCCCCGACGCGCGCTACGCCGGCGGCCCGACCGTGCTCGGCAACCTGCTGGTGGTCGGCACGCTGGATGGCCACGTGTATGCGCTGGACAGCACGACCGGCAAGGAACTGTGGAACGCAGAGGTCGATGACGAGGTGGTCTCGCCGCCCGCGATCGACGCCGGTACGGTGTACGTGCGGACCAACTCCGGTTACGTGTACGCCTTCGACGCCAACAACGGTGAACGCAAGTGGCTTTACGACCAGGCCAACGTGCCGCTGCTCAGCCTGCGCGGCAACGGCCCGCTGCTGGCGGCGCACGGCGTGGCGATGTTCGGCAGCGATGACGGCAACGTGGTGTCGCTGCGCGGCGATACCGGTGCGGTTCAGTGGAAGATCCCGATCACCAAGGGCCTCGGGCGCACCGACATCCAGAAGTTGAACGACGCCGACGACACCTTGCAGCTCGACGGCAATACCCTGTACGCGACGGCGTACCACGGCGATCTCACCGCCATCGATGCGGCGCAAGGACAGGTGGCGTGGAACCGGCCGTTCTCCAGTTACGTGGGCGTCGGCGTTGCCGACAAGCAACTGGTGGGCGTGGATGACGACTCGCTGGTGTGGGCGTTCTCGAAGGACGGCGGTGGCGACCTGTGGAAGCAGGACGCGCTGCAATACCACTGGCTGACCGCACCGGCGATCCAGGGCCAATACGCAGTGGTCGGTGGCGTCGAGGGCTATGTGCATTGGCTCGATCTGTCCGACGGAAAACTTGCCGCCCGCGTGCGCCTGTCCAAGGATGCGATCCGTGCGCGACCCGTCGTGAACGGCGACACGGTGTACGTGGAAGACGTGAAGGGGCACGTAGCGGCGTATCGTATTTCAAGCGATCATCCCTGATCGCTGTTTCGATGGGTGGCCGCCGAGCGGAACCGCTCCACGCTCAGAAAATCCAGAACGGCCTTCCATGGCCTGACTTCTCACAACAGCCACTCCGAGTGGAAACCGATTGATGCTGCCAGTAGTTGCTCTCGTCGGCCGCCCCAACGTCGGCAAATCCACGCTGTTCAACGCGCTGACCAAAAGTCGCGATGCGCTGGTCGCGGACTTGCCCGGCGTCACCCGCGATCGCCACTACGGCGTGTGCCGGCTCGGTGAGCGCCCGCTCGTGCTGGTCGACACCGGTGGTCTCTCCGGTGCGCGGGTCGACATCGACGAGCTGACCGAGAAACAGGTGCAGCGGGCGATCGACGAGGCCGCCGTATGCGTGCTGCTGGTCGATGCACGCGAAGGCTTGTTGCCGCAGGATCGTGCGATCCTCGACCGGCTCCGTCGCACCGGCAAGCCGGTATTGCTCGCAGTCAACAAGACCGATGGCATGGATGCCAATGCTGTGCTGGCCGAATTTTCCGCGCTGGGTGTGGCCGCGGCGTTCCCGATTGCCGCCGCGCATGCGCGCGGGCTCGATGCCTTGCTGGCCGCGACAATGCCATTGCTGCCGTCGGATGCCGATGAAGAAGCACTCGCGGAACACGATGAGGCGTTCGGCACGCGTGTCGCCATCGTGGGCCGTCCCAACGTGGGCAAATCGACGCTGGTCAATCGCCTCCTCGGCGAGGAACGCGTGGTGGTTTCCGACATTGCCGGCACCACCCGCGATTCCATCCACGTGCCGCTGGAACGCGACGGCAAACGCTACACCTTGATCGATACCGCCGGCGTGCGCCGGCGCGGCCGCGTCGAGGGCGCGCTGGAGAAATTCAGCGTCATCAAGACCCTGCAATCCATCGCCGCGGCCGAAGTTGCGGCGGTGATGCTGGACGCCGGCGAGGGCGTCACCGACCAGGACTTGGCGCTGATCGGGCAGGTACTGGAAGCCGGACGCGCGCTGGTGATCGTCGCCAACAAGTGGGACGGGCTGGAGCAATACGATCGCGAGCGCTGCAAGGCCGGCCTCGAACGCAAGCTCGATTTCGTGGCCTGGGCGCGGATCGTGTTCCTGTCCGCGAAGCACGGTTCGGGGCTGCGCGAATTGATGCGCGCGATCGACCGCGCCGGCGCCGCAGCCTCGCGCGAACTCGGCACGTCCGATCTTACGCGCGCGCTCGAAAAAGCCGTGGCGGCACACCAGCCGCCGCTGGTGCGCGGACATTCGCCCAAACTGCGCTTCGCGCATCCGGGCGGCAACCATCCACCCACTATCGTGATCCACGGTACGCGCACCAAGAACATCGCCGACAGCTACCGCCGTTACCTGGAAAACTTTTTCCGCAAGCGCTACAGGCTGGAAGGCACGCCGATACGCATCGAGTTTCGCGAAGGCGAAAACCCTTACGCCGGCAAGCGCAACGTGCTTGGCGAAGGGCAACAACGAAAACGCAGGCGGATGATTCGCCATGCGCGCGGACGCTGACCACACGCTCGGCATCATCCTGGCCGGCGGTGCCGGTGCACGCGTCGGCGGCGCGGACAAGGGACTGCTGCCCTTGTGCGGAAAGCCCCTGATCGAGCACGTGCTGGAACGCTTGCGCCCCCAGTGCGATCGTCTGCTGATCGTTGCCAACCGCAACCTCGACGACTACGCCCGTTACGCGCCCGTCATCCATGACGAGAATCGCGGCCATGCGGGACCGTTGGCGGCCCTGGTCGCGGCGTTCGGATTTCTTTTAGCCAACCGGCACGCGCAGGTGCGCTGGATGCTGACCGCGCCTGTCGATTGCCCGGACCCGCCCTGCGACTTTGCCGCACGCCTGCACTCGGCGCTGGCGAACGACGAGACGGCGCGCTGCGCGTGCGTGCGTCGTGCCGGACGACGGCAACCGCTGTTTGCCCTGTACCACCTCGATGGCGAAGCCGAACCCTGGCGCGCTTCCGCGCAACGCGCGTTGCGCGAACACGGCTCCCCGATGCGTTGGCTTGGCGAGATCGGCGCCATCGGGGTCGATTTCGACGAAGCAAATGCGGCGTTTCATAATCTCAACGCGCCCGCCGATTTCCTTGACTACCAAAGCGCGCATGACGACACCTGAATACCCGACCCATATCGGACTCGAACAGGCGCTGGAAATCGTGGCCGCACGCGCGGCGCAGCACCGCCTGCCGCTGGAATCGGTGCCGCTTGCCGACGCACAAGGTCGCGTATTGGCCGAAGACGCGCGCGCACCGCACCCGTTGCCGCCGTTCGCGAATGCCGCGATGGACGGCTTCGCGCTGCGTGGCGCCGACCTGCCGGCTGATGGCGAACGCGCTTTTGCGCTGATCGGCGATGTACTCGCGGGTGCAGCTTGGGCGCCGAAGGTCGGGGCCGGCGAGTGCGTGCGCATCACCACCGGCGCGCCGATGCCGTTTGGCGCCGACACCGTCGTGATCAAGGAGAACGTCGGCGTCGATGGCGACCGCGTGCGGGTGAAGGCAGGCGAAAATGCCGGCGCCAACGTGCGTGCGGCCGGCGAGGACTACGGCGAAGGCGACCTTGCGTTTGTGGCCGGCACGTCGCTGGATGCTTCGTCATTGGCCGTGCTGGCCGCGTTCGGCATCGCGACCATTCCGGTTCGGCGCCCGCCGCGCATTGCCGTGATCGCCACCGGTGATGAACTGGTTCCGGCGGGGCAACCGCTGGGTTTCGGCCAGATCCACGAGTCCAATATGGTGATGCTGACCGCATTGGCGCGGGAATCCGGTGCGCGGGTGGTTGCGCAATGTTGCGTGCGCGACGAGCCAGAAGCATTGCGACGGGCATTGGTCGAAGCCGCAACGGATGCCGATGTCATCGTCACCAGTGGCGGGGTGTCGGCCGGCGAGGCCGATCACCTGCCGCGGGTACTGCAGGCCATCGGCCAGATCCGTTTCCATAAGGTGCGGCTGAAGCCAGGCATGCCGACCCTGTTCGGGCAGATCGGAGCCTGCCTTTACTTCGGGCTACCGGGCAACCCGGTGGCTTCGGCGGTGACGTATCGGGTGTTCGTGCGTTTCGCCTTGCGCACCATGCTCGGCATCACGATGATCCCGGCAACGGTGCGCGCGCGTCTCGGCGCACCGCTGCACAAACGCCATGCGCGCGCGGAGTTCGTGCGCTGCGGTTTGCGCAGCGATGAAGACGGCGTGCAATGGGCAACACCACACGCGAAGCAGGGGTCGGGCATGTTGCGCGGGCTCGCCGAGACCAATGCCCTCGCGTTGCTGCCGGCAGGGAAAAAGGTCTATGAGCGCGGTGACGTGGTCATGCTGTGGCCCGAATGACGAGCGATAATGCACCCATGACCGTTCGAGAAATTTCTCCGCGGGAAGCGTTGCAGCAGCAGGGCGCCGGCGCGCTGCTGCTGGATGTGCGTGAACCGTACGAACATGCGACCGGCATGGCCGAAGGCGCCGTCGCGCTGCCGCTCGGGGAACTCCTGGAACGTATTCCCCAACTGGTGCCGGACAAGGACACCGCGATCCTGGCGATCTGCGCGCACGGACCGCGTTCGCTGCGCGCGGCGCATGCGTTGCAACAACTCGGCTACATGCATGCGGCTTCCGTCGCCGGCGGCACCGCGCGCTGGGTCGAGGAAGGCTTGCCGATCGCGAAACCCGGAGGCGACGAGGATTTCTACGATCGCTATTCGCGCCACCTGCGACTTCCGGAAGTCGGCGAGGCCGGACAGCGCAAGCTCGAATCGGCGCGCGTCGTGGTGCTGGGCGCGGGCGGCCTGGGTTCGCCCGCCGCGTATTACCTCGCCGCCGCGGGCGTGGGCACGCTGGTGATCGCCGACGACGACGTGGTCGAGCGCAGCAACCTGCAGCGCCAGATCCTGCACGCGGACGATCGCATCGGCATGTCGAAACTCGATTCCGCCGCGCAAGCGCTGCACGGACTGAACCCGCGCGTAAACCTCGAAGGCCTGCCCGAACGCGTCACGTCATCGAACGTCGAGGCTTTGCTGGAAGGCGCCGACGTGGTGCTGGATGGCGCCGACAACTTCCCGGTGCGCTACCTGCTCAACGACGCCTGCGTGAAGCTCGGCATCCCGCTGGTGTACGGCGCGGTGCAGCGCTTCCAGGGACAAGTGAGCGTGTTCGATGCCGGCTGCAACCGGGGCGTTGCGCCGTGCTACCGCTGCCTGTTTCCGCAGCCCCCGGCCCCGGAAGACGCGCCGAATTGTTCGGAAGCCGGTGTGCTGGGCGTGTTGCCGGGCATCATCGGCCTGTTGCAGGCTACCGAAGCGATCAAGCTGATCCTCAGGCTGGGTGAGCCGCTGGTCGGCCGCGTGCTGATGTTCGATGCGCTGGCGATGCGCTTCCACGAAACCCGCCTCGCGCCCGACCCGGAGTGCCCGGTGTGCGCCGCGGGCAAACCGTTCCCCGGTTACATCGATTACGGGGCGTTCTGTTCCGCTGCTTGACGCGACGAAAGCGGCCGTTTACTTGCGGCGCTGCGCCGCCTCGAATGCCGCCAGTTGCTCGGGCGTCGCGTCCTGCTGGTACTTGGCTTTCCATTCCGCGAACGGCATGCCGTAGATCGCCGCGCGCGCTTCATCCTTCGAAAGGTCGAGCAGGCGTTCGCCGGCGGCCTCGCGATACCAGTCGGCGAGGCAATTGCGGCAGAACCCGGCCAGAATCATCAGGTCGATGTTCTGCACGTCGGGCCGGTCTTCATTAAGGTGTTTCAACAGACGACGAAACACGGCAGCCTGCAATTCGGTGGTTTCGATCATCGTGCATTCCTTCGGCAAATCGCAACGTTGCACGATCGCGGATGACTCGTACAGCGCGTGTGACGATAAAGCTAACGCCATACCCCGCATGCCGCCGTGATGCACGTTCCGAATGCATCAGGGGCGCGAGATCGGCGCGGCATTGTGCGACCCCGCGCACGCCGCGATAATGCTGGTTTTGGACACCGGGACCATGACTGCGCGCATTCTCGACGGACGCAAGATCGCGGGCGAAGTGCTGGATCGCGTCGCGGCGGGGGTCAGGGCGCGGACCGATGCGCAGCGCGCGGCGCCGGGCCTTGCGGTGGTGCTGGTCGGTGCCGATTCCGCGTCTGCGATCTACGTGAAGAACAAGCGCAAGGCCTGCAAGCAGGTCGGCTTCAGGTCCTTCGATTACGATTTGCCGGCGGCAACCAGCGAGTCCGAATTGTTCGCGCTGGTGGATCGCTTGAACGCCGATGCCGCGGTGCACGGCATTCTGGTGCAGTTGCCACTGCCGCCGCATATCAACGCCAACGCGCTGATCGATCACATCGATCCACGCAAGGACGTGGACGGGTTCAGCGCGATCAACCTGGGCCACCTCGCGTTGCGGCGTTTCGGATTGCGTCCGTGCACGCCCAAAGGCGTGATGACGCTGCTGGGGCACACCGATCGCCCGGTGCGGGGACAGCACGCGGTGGTAGTGGGCGTCTCCAACCACGTCGGACGGCCGCTGGTGCTGGAACTGCTGATCGCCGGCTGCACCACCACGTGCTGCCACAAGTTCACGCAGGATCTGGAACGCTACGTGCGCCAGGCCGACATCGTGATCGCCGCGGTCGGCAAGCCGGCCATCGTGAAAGGCGATTGGATCAAGCCCGGCGCGGTGGTGATCGACGTCGGGATCAACCGGATGGACGATGGGCGGCTGGTAGGGGACGTGGAGTTCGGTGCGGCCGCCGAGCGCGCATCGTGGATCACGCCGGTGCCGGGCGGGGTGGGGCCGATGACCGTTGCGACGCTGATGGAGAACACGCTGGAAGCGGCGCAGGCGATCGACGCCGGTTGATGCTGTCAATCCGCGGTTTCGATCTTCACGAGCTTCAAGCGCGCGCCGGCGCCAGCGCGAATCGATACCGCCCGCCTCGGGCAGCCGAAACGAAGGGCAACCAGCGCCACCAACTCCGCGTTGGCCTTGCCGTCCACCGGCGGTGAACGCACGCTCGCCAGCCAACTTCCGTCGATCTGCTCCACGAGCGATGCGACGCGCGCATTGGGCTTGACCTTGATGCGAAGCACGCGCGCGGTCATGGATGGGTTCCGGTGCGATTCGGGTTCCCGTATAATTGCGCATTGCATTGACGGACACCATCCAATGCGCATCCTCGCCGAGGCTCTGACCTACGACGACGTTTATCTCGTCCCCGCCCATTCCTCCGTTTTGCCGCGCGACGTCGACACCTCGACCCGCCTGACCCGCGCGATCCGGCTCAACATTCCGCTGATGTCTTCGGCCATGGATACCGTGACCGAAGCGCGCCTCGCCATCACGATGGCACAGTGCGGCGGCATCGGCATCATCCACAAGAACATGACCGTCGAGCGCCAGGCGGCGGAAGTGCGGCTGGTGAAGAAGTTCGAGGCGGGCGTGATCCGCGACCCGATCACGGTCGGCCCGCACACCTCGATTGGCGAGGTCATGCACATCACCCGCTCGCACAACATCTCCGGGGTGCCGGTGGTGGAAGAGGGCAACAAGCTGGTCGGCATCGTCACCAGCCGCGACCTGCGCTTCGAAAAGAAGCCCGACGACCCGGTGAAGAACATCATGACCCGCAAGGACAAGCTGGTCACGGTGAAGGAAGGCGCGGGCGAAGACGAGATCATCGGCCTGCTGCACAAATACCGCATCGAGAAGGTGCTGGTGGTGAATGATGCCTTCGAGTTGCGTGGCCTGATCACTGTCAAGGATATCCAGAAGGCGCACGACAATCCGCATTCCGCCAAGGACTCGCACGAACGCCTGCGCGTCGGCGCGGCGGTGGGCGTGGGCGGCGAGACCGAGCGGCGCGTGGAAGCACTGGCCGAAGCCGGCGTCGACGTGATCGTGGTGGATACCGCGCACGGCCATTCGCAGGGCGTGATCGACCGTGTCGCGTGGATCCGCAAAACCTTCCCCAACCTGCAGATGATCGCCGGCAATATCGTGACCGCCGATGCCGCGCGCGCGTTGCGCGATGCCGGCGTGGACGCGGTGAAGGTCGGGGTGGGACCGGGTTCGATTTGCACCACCCGCATCGTCGCGGGCGTGGGTGTGCCGCAGATCACCGCGATCGCTATGGTGGCCGATGCGCTGAAGGACGAACTCCCCCTGATCGCCGACGGCGGCGTGCGCTATTCCGGTGACGTCGCGAAAGCCATCGTGGCGGGCGCGTCCTGCGTGATGCTGGGTTCGATGTTCGCTGGCACCGAGGAAGCGCCGGGCGAAATCGAGCTGTATCAGGGCCGCTCGTACAAGAGTTATCGCGGCATGGGTTCGCTGGGCGCGATGCAGAGCGGCTCGTCCGACCGCTATTTCCAGGAACAGGCCGCGGCCGACAAGCTGGTGCCGGAAGGCATCGAGGGCAGGGTGCCGTACCGCGGCCCGCTGCGCGCGATCGTTCACCAACTGGTGGGTGGCCTGCGCGCATCGATGGGCTATTGCGGCTGCGCCAGCATCGACCAGATGCGGAAGCAACCGCAATTCGTGCGCGTAACCGGCGCCGGCGTGCGCGAAGCGCACGTGCACGATGTGCAGATCACGAAGGAAGCGCCGAATTACCGGTCGGAATAAAGCCATTGATCCCCTCTCCCGCTGGGAGAGGGGTGGCGCGAAGCGCCGGGTGAGGGACTGGTACTTCGCACAGGGTTCCAAACGCATTCGTGACCACGACCCTCACCCCAGCGCTACGCGCTCGGGCTATGTCCGCCTCTCCCGGCGGGAGCGGGGAGAAAGCATGCCCAACATCCACACCGACAAAATCCTGATCCTCGATTTCGGGTCGCAATACACCCAACTCATCGCGCGGCGTATCCGCGAAATCGGGGTGTATTGCGAAATCTGGGCGTGGGACCACGATCCCGCCGAGATCGCCCAGTTCGCGCCCAAGGGGGTGATCCTCTCTGGCGGACCGGAATCGGTGGTCGAAGCGGATTCGCCGCGCGTGCCGGAACGGGCGTTCGCGCTGGGCGCCCCGCTGCTGGGCATCTGCTACGGCATGCAGACGATGGCCGCACAACTTGGCGGCAAGGTCGAGGGTGGGCATGCCCGCGAGTACGGGCATGCGTCCATCGCCACCGAAACTTGCGCACTGTTCGAAGGCACGCCCGGGCGGCAGGACGTGTGGATGTCGCACGGGGATCGCGTGACGGTGCTGCCACCGGGGTTCACGCTCGCGGCGTCCACGACGTCGGTGCCGATCGCGGCGATCGCGGATGAAACGCGCCACTGGTATGGCCTGCAGTTTCATCCGGAAGTGACCCATACCGAGCACGGGATGGCAATCCTGCGCCGCTTCGTCATCGACATCTGCGGTTGCGCGACCTTGTGGACGCCGGCGCGGATCATCGACGACGCGGTCACGCAAGTGCGCGAAACGGTTGGTGAGGACAAGGTGCTGCTCGGGCTTTCCGGCGGCGTCGATTCGTCGGTGGTCGCCGCGCTGCTCGAGAAGGCGATTGGCCGTCAACTCACCTGCGTGTTCGTCGACACCGGCCTGCTGCGCGCGGGTGAGGGCGATCAGGTGATGGACACGATGGCGCGCCACATGGGTGTGCGCGTGATCCGCGTCGATGCGTCCGATCGCTTCTTTGCCGCACTGGCCGGCGTTGCCGATCCGGAAGCCAAACGCAAAATCATCGGCAAATTGTTCGTCGAGGTGTTCGACGAGGAAGCGCACAACCTGCAAGGCGTGAAATGGCTGGCGCAGGGCACGATCTACCCGGACGTGATCGAGTCGGCCGGTGGCAAGACCGGCAAGGCGCACGTTATCAAGAGCCATCACAACGTCGGCGGCCTGCCCGCGAAGATGAACCTCGAACTGCTGGAACCGCTGCGCGAGCTGTTCAAGGACGAAGTCCGTCGCATCGGCGTGGAACTGGGGCTGCCGCGCGAAATGGTCTACCGTCACCCGTTTCCCGGCCCGGGCCTGGGCGTGCGCATCCTGGGCGAAGTGAAGCGCGAGTATGCAGAAATCCTGAAAGCCGCCGATCGCGTCTTCATCGAGGAACTGCGCGCCGCTGACCTGTACGACAAGGTCAGCCAGGCCTTCGCGGTGTTCCTGCCGGTGAAGTCGGTCGGCGTGGTCGGCGACGGGCGCGCTTACGAATGGGTGATTGCGCTACGCGCGGTGGAGACCATCGACTTCATGACCGCGCACTGGGCGCCCTTGCCGTACGAATTCCTCGGCAGGGTCTCCAACCGCATCATCAACGAACTGCGCGGGATATCGCGGGTGGTGTATGACATCAGCGGCAAGCCGCCGGCGACCATCGAGTGGGAGTGAAGATCAGCGGCGGCGATCGGGGCGCTGAACGACCCTGATCTTGCCGCTGTTGCCGCCGCCGCACAGCAAGCGGCCTTGGCCATCGGATTCCAGACCCGACACCCCCATGCCCGCCGGCATGTCCAGTTGCTCCAGGACCTCGCCCGTTTCGGGATCGATCCGGCGCAGGTCGCTTTCGTCGTTTTCCCAAGTGCCGTGCCAGAGTTCGTCATCGACCCAGGTGACACCGGTGACGAAGCGCCTGGATTCGATGGTGCGCAGCACCGCGCCCGTCTGGGGATCAATCTGGTGGATCTTGCGCTCGCGGTATTCGCCTACCCACAGTGTGCCTTCGGCCCATGCAAGCCCGGAGTTCCCGCCCTTGCCGGGCGCCGGGATCGTGGCCAGCACGCGTCCGGTGTTCGGATCGATCTTCTGGATGCGATCCTCCGCGATCTGGAACAGATGCGTGCCGTCGAACGCGGTGCCCGCATGTGCGGCGACGCTTATGGAGCGCTGCGCCTTGCCGCTTGCGGGATCCACTGCGTTCAATTTGTCGCCGGACGCAAACCAGATGCGCTCGCCGTCGAATGTCACGCCGTGCACGCGATCGGCGTCGGGGAACGGACCATATTCCCGCACGATTTCAGCCGTTGATCGTTTCATGTCCTGTCCTCGACGGGCGATGGTTGCCACTCTAGCCTCCCGGCAGCGGGGCAGGGAGCAACAATGCCGTCGTGAATCCCGGCACCGGAGACATCAGCCAACGGCGTGATCGACCGCGACCGAGCGATTGTGCCTTGCCCGATGCGGCCAGGGCATCGAGCGCGCGCTGCACGTTGCGCTGGCTTGTGCCAAGCGCCATCGCCAGCGCCGAACTGGACCATGCTTCGCCGTCCGACAGCACGGCCAGAACCGTCGCGTGTTTTTCCTCCATCGGTCGCGCCAGCACCTCGACCTCGTGCGAAGATCGCGGCGCCAGCTCGAAGCCTTGCGGCGTCGCGCGGATGTCGGCGATGTCGCGCAAGGCTGCCCGAAGCCGCCCGATTTCGACCCGCAAGCGCGCGCGGTGTGTTTCGTCCGCGTAGCGCGTGCGGAAAGCGTCCGCGATCAAGGCACTCCTTGGCGCATCCTTTGGCCACGCTTCGGCCAACGCGTGCGCAAGCGCGAACAACACTGGCCGCGAAGCCAGGGAAACGACTGAACCCGCATCCCGTATTTCGTAGCGGCAGGCGTCTACCAGAAAATATGGCCGTGCCAGCAAGGCTTCGACCTGTTCCAGCGTGAGCAATCGTTGCGTCCCACGCGAGATCCGGCGCGCCGCCGGTGCATCGAGCGCACGAGCCAGGCTTGCGACTTCCGCCGCGAGGGCAGGGATGCCGGCCCGGT
>DATCSF010000279.1:0-2069 GCA_036568625.1 Rhodanobacteraceae bacterium
GCGCCGCCTACGAGCGCAAAAGCGCAAAAAAAAACTCTGAAATAAGCACCGCCGGCGAAATGGGCGGCGCGATGGTCGGCGAAGACGCCGAAACCTACGCAACCCCGCAACCGTCCTCATCCCGGCGCAAGCCCGGACCCAGCGATGCTACGGGCGCCACCAATGAAGCTCAGGCTTCAGACAACGGCGCCTTTCCGCCCGGCGCAATGCTGTGCGGCAAGTGCAACACCCAAGCGCTGGTCCTGCTCGACGGCTGCCAGACCTGCCTCAACTGCGGCTACTCGAAGTGCGGGTAAGCGTTTATGAAGCGTCCTTACTGATTCGAGCCAGTTGGAAGTAGAGTTCCCATCCAAGGAGCTCTGCATGAAGAAGTCGAAGTTCAGCGAGGAACAGATCGTCCGGATCCTGAAAGAAGTCGAGGCCGGCGCGAAGGTCGGCGAGACGTGCCGCAAGCACGGGATCAGCGAGCCGACCTACTACGCGTGGAAGAACAAGTACGCCGGGATGGACGTGTCGCAGCTGCGGCACCTGAAGGACGTCGAGGTTGAACTGGCGCGGCTGAAGCGGATGTACGCTGAGCTGGCGCTGGAACACCACGCATTGAAGGACGCCCTGTCGCGAAAAGGCTGAGCCAGGCACAGCGGCTGGAGCTGAGTCTGGCGATGCAAACCGATTACGCGCTGAGCGCGCGACGGGCCGACCGCGTGCTGGGGCTGTCGCGTTCGGCGCGGCATTACCGGCCGCGTCCGCGCGACGACGGCCCCATCATCGATGCGATCCAGAAGCATCTCGAGGTCGATCCGCGGCACGGCTTCAGCCTGCTATTCGGGCAGACCCTCAAGCCGCGCGGCTTCGGCAAGACCCGCAGCTGGCGGGTCTACTGCGCCTTGCGCCTGAACCTGCCGCGGCGTGGCAAGCGGCGCCTGCCCGAGCGCGTCCGCGAGCCGCTGGAAGTTCCGCTGCACGCCAACCACACCTGGTCGGCCGACTTCATGGCCGACGCGCTGTGGTCGGGCCGGCGCTTCCGCACCTTCAACGTCAACGATGACTACAACCGTGAATCCCTGCGCATCGAGATCGACACCAGCTTGCCGTCGCAACGCGTCATCCGGGCTCTCGACGAACTGGTCGAGGTGCGCGGCGCACCGCAACGCCTGCGTCTGGACAATGGCCCGGAGTTCATCAGCGCAGCGCTCAAGCAATGGGCGAAGGAGCGCGGCATCGAACTGGTCCACATCCAACCCGGTAAACCCACCCAGAACGCGTACATCGAACGCTTCAACAAGACCTACCGCACCGAGGTGCTCGACTGCTACGTCTTCACCAGCCT
Organism: Rhodanobacteraceae bacterium; assembly: GCA_036568625.1. Lineage (GTDB taxonomy): Bacteria > Pseudomonadota > Gammaproteobacteria > Xanthomonadales > Rhodanobacteraceae > 66-474. The sequence goes on from DATCSF010000279.1 coordinate 1,331, forward strand.
CAACGAGGTGCGGCGCATGACCGAAGACTGGCGGCACCGCTACAACCACGAACGTCCCCATCGTGCACTCGGCGGGCTCCCACCTGTCCCGTACGCGATGGCACAATCACCCAGAACCTCTACTTCTGAATGACTCGGAAAAACGAGGACGCTTCAACATCACGTAATGCCCCTGCCAGTCGGTTTCCGGCGTGGTGCGGGTCATGCCGAGCGGCCACAGCACTTGCTTGAACGGGAAAGCCAGTGCATCGGGCCCGAGCGTCGTCATCAGGCTGTAGGTGGCGAGCAGGAAATCATTGTTCGCGTAGTTGAACCGGCTGCCGGGTGCCGCCTCGAGCGGCGCCGCTGCCGCGGTTTCCGGCACCGTCGAGCCGCCCCAGTAGAGCGAGTCGGTGCGGTTTCCGGGACCGTCGGTCCAGAGTCCGGAGTTCATTCGCAGCAGTTGATCAATGGTGATGGCGGCGCGCGGATCGCCGGGATGTTGCCGTTGCGGAATGTTGGCGGGCATTGAAACCTCGATGCGCCCCAATTCGACCGCACGTCCGATCAGGGTCGCGACAAGGCTTTTCGCCATGGACCAGGTGCGCTGGGGCGTGTGCATGGTCACGCCGAGCGCGTAGTGTTCGGCGACGATGCGGCCGTCGAGCAGCACGAGAACCGACGAGGTCTTGCTGCCCTTGCCGTAAGTCGAACCATCGAACGCTTTGGCGACCAGCGCGTCTAGGGCTGCCTTCCGTGC
>DATCSF010000280.1:0-4649 GCA_036568625.1 Rhodanobacteraceae bacterium
GCAGATGGCAACGGCCTGCTTTCATTGAACGAATCGGCGTTCACCAACTCCGACGCCAAGACGACCAATGCCGACTACCACTGCTTCGGCAACAGCGACAAGTACAACTATGCATCGGTCAACCTGCTGATGACCCCGCAGGAACGCACCAACGGATTCTTCAAGGGCACCTACCACCTGACCGACAACATCGACTTCTACGGGACGGTAATCCATAACAAGACCAGTTCCGGTTTCCAACTGGCGCCGGCGGTGTTCGGCACAGATACCGTGGCGGGTGTCACGATTTCGAAGGACAGCTACTACAATCCGTTCGGTGTGGATTTCTCGCAGACGGCCGGAGCGACCTATCGCTCGCGACTTTTCCCTGCTGGCAACCGCGCGGCGAAGATCGGTACCACCACGGACTTCGTCAATTTCGGTTTCCGCGGCCACGTCAACGTGCTGGATCGGGACTGGACTTGGGACGTGGGCTACAACTACGTCCACATTTCACAGGTCAACGTCCTTCTGGGTCTGCCCAATCAGGCTGCGATCGTGCCGGGCCTGCAGGCATCGTTCCTGAACGCGGACGGGGTCGTCCAGTGCGGAACCGCCGCCGATCCCATTTCGCTTACGGACTGCACCCCGTGGAATGCATTCAACCTGAACTCGCCTTCCGCGCAACAGGTGCTCCAGTCCTCGGCATCGCCGGCGCTGACCAACCTCTACCAGACCCTGCGGACCGAGCACGCCGACATTACGGGTGCCCTGTTCGACCTTCCCGGCGGCACCATGCAGTTGGCGGCAGGTGTGTCCTACTCCAAGCGCTACCGCAACAATACCGTGGATCCGGTGTTGATCCTCAATCCGGCTACCGGCACCTGTACTTTGGGCAGCCAGTGCTCGGCGCACCTGCAGGGTGGTTACACCACCAAGGAAGCCTATGCGGAGTTGTACGTCCCGATTCTCAAGGATCTGCCGTTCATCAATGCCTTGAGCGTGACTCTGGGTGATCGCTATTCCAAGTACAGCACTTTCGGTAGTACCAACAACTGGAAGATCGGCGTCGAGTATCGTCCGATCGAAGATCTGTTGTTGCGTGGCACGGTGTCCACGGTGTTCCGCGCCCCGAGCATCTCCGAAGTATTCCAGGCACCGATCAGCAGCGCTCCGCTGCTGAGCAGCGATCCCTGTGACCATATCACCACGGCCAACCCCGCCTGCGTGGGCGTCCCGCTGGATGGTACGTTCGTCGACCAGTACGTGGCGCTGCACCAGCAGATCAGCGCGCTGCTCTCAGGATCCGCCTATGCCGGTTTCCCGCTGGGACCGGAAACGGGCAAGTCGTTCGACTTCGGCGTGGTGTATTCGCCGAACTTCGTGCCGGGCTTGTCCTTGAGTGCCGACCTGTGGCGCATCTACCTGAATGACACCATCACGAGTGTGGGCGCGCAGACCGTGCTGAACTTGTGCTTCGCGGGCATTTCCGCTTACTGCCCGTTGATCGATCGCATCCAGGGCGGACCCAACGCAGGACAGATCAATCAGATCCTGCAGCCGACCGCCAACCTTGGCCGCATCGACGTCAACGGCGTGGATGTTTCGGGCCAGTACCGGCTGCCGCAGTTCGCGTTCGGCCAGTTCACGGTGGGCGTGAACGGGACGTACATGACCGAGTACAAGATCCAGACCGCGCCGGGCCAGACAGGCAACCAGGTGTTGAATGCCGCAGGCATGATGGGTTCGACCGGGTCGCCGTTGCAGGCTTCCTGTCCGTTCGCGGCCGGTGCGATCTGCTTCTTCCCCCGCGTGCGCGGCCAAGGCACCTTGTCCTGGCAGCTTGGACCGTGGGATGCACAATGGACGATGCAGTACATCGGCAGGTACAAGGTGGGTTCGGCCGACCCGTCACAAGGCGCTACGTGGGTGGCGGCCATTCCGAACACCGAGCATCACTACGGAGCGTCCGTGTACAACAACGTGACGGCGGGCTACAACATCGAACCGATCAACACCCGCGTCGAAGTGGGCGTGGACAACGTGTTCGACAAGCAGCCGCAGTTGCTGTACGCCAACAACTCGCAGAACGCCAACATCGACCCGAACGACTTCGACACGCTGGGCCGCTTCTACTGGGCTCGCCTGACCGTCAAGTTCTGATCGGGCCGGCACGGGTCGGACCTGCAATCTCCGGGCCGCACGAAGTTATGCTCGTGCGGCCCCCGTTTTTGTGTAGTCCGAGATGACCGATGACAGCATAACCGCCCCGATTGTCGCGGCCCTCCGGTCTGGCAATCTCGTCGAAGCCGAGCACCTGTGCCGCATCCATCTGCAGACGGCGCCCGATCAATCCAAAGTGCTGCTGTTGCTTGGTTTCAGCCTGCAGCGACAGGGCAGGGCGGAGGAGGCCACGGAGCCGTATCGTCGCCTGACCGAGCTTCACCCGGAAAGCAGCATGCATTGGGGCAACTACGCGACAGCGCTGCGTTTGGCGGGTGATCGAGGTGGTGCGGAGCGAGCCGCCGAAGCTGCGGTTCGATTTGCGCCCGATGAGCCGAATCGGCTGGAGCAGCTTGGTTTGCTTCACCTGCAATGCGGCCGGTTGCGCGATGCCCGGGACGTACTGCTGCGCGCGTACGCGAAGGCGCCGGAGTCGCCAAGCGTCCGGATCCACGCCGCGCGTGCCTGCATCATCTGTCGCGACTCGCGTGCCGACAATCTGCTGCAACCCTGGCGACGGTGGCTGCCCCTGGATGACAACCTGCAGTGCGAGCTCGCCGACATGCTTAGCCAAATTGGCGAGGTTGGGGATGCCGTGGAAATTCTCGAGGATCTGGTGCATCGTTCGCCCGTCGATAGGCCCGCGCAACTGTTGCTCGCGAAAAGCTACGAACGCGTCAATCGTCTCGACGAGGCGAAGGCCCTGCTGGCCAGAATCGTCGCCGAGGGTGCCGACAGAAACCCACACATCCGTCGTGAAATCGCGAGGCAGAACGCCCAACTGGCGGTGCGCAGGCGCGAGTACGGCGGAGCGCGCACCCTGCTGGAGCAGGTTGGAGAGATCAGCGACACGGAGTATGGCCATTATTTTTCACTGGCGAGAGCATGCGACAAACTCGGTGATACCGCAGCCACGATGCACGCGCTGTCTGTCGCCCACCAACGCCAGGTCGACGAGATCCGAATCTACGCGCCACACCTGCTCGAGGCGGATGCTCCGCCGCTCCCGCATGCGGAAGATCGCATGCGCGAGTCCGATTTCCGTTCGTGGCCGGATTTGAAAGGCCCCGATGTAATGCAGTCACCGATATTCGTGGTCGGCTTCCCGCGCTCCGGCACCACCCTGTTGGAGCAGATGCTCGATGCCCACCCGCGCCTGCAGTCGATGGACGAAAGGCCTTTCCTGAACAACCTTGCCGATCAACTGGAGGACTTCGGGATCACGATTCCAGGTGATCTGCATAGGCTCGACCAGCGTGACTGCGACGAGTTGCGCAAGGGTTATCTGATCCTGGCCTGCGGCAAGGTTCCGCGGCGCTGGGACGCGCGCCTGGTCGACAAGAATCCGTTGAACATGTTGTGGCTGCCAATGATCCATCGGATGTTTCCGGAGGCGAAGTTCATCCTCGCGCTGAGACATCCCTGCGACGTGATCTTGAGCTGCTACATGCAGAATTTCCGTGCCGCGCCATTGGCGGTTGCGAGCCGATCGCTGGAACACCTAGGCCGTGCTTACGTTGCCGTAATGCAAAACTGGTTGTATCACGAGCCCTTGATCAAGCCCGACGTGTTCGTGTCCCGTTACGAGGAACTTGTCAACGATACCCCCGACGCAGACACGTCGGATCGCGGCATTCCTGGGGCTCGATGATGCCGAGCCGATGCTGCGCTTCGACACTCGCGCGCGCGAAAAAGGCTTCATCGCCACTCCCAGCTACACCCAGGTGGTGGAGCCAATCAATACCGGGTCGGTTGGCCGCTGGCGAAAGTATCGCGAATTCTTCGCCCCCATCTTGCCGATCCTCGAACCCATGCTGACGCACTGGGGCTACGATGTGGAATCGGCCGCTCCGGCTTCCGCAGCAACGTGACATGAGCGTCAGTGATCGTCTATTCGCGCCGCCCGCGTCCGACTCGGCCAGGATCGACGCACGTCAGGCCCGGTTGCCGGTACGGTTGCGTGATCTGATCCAGCGCGCCGGCGATGCGCTGGCGAACGGCAATATGGACGTGGCGCAGCGGGCTCTGGCAGACGCGCTCGCGATGGATCCGGACCAGCCCGATGTGTTGCGTTTGTACGGTTTGTTGCTGGCACAGGTCGGCAATTTCCCCGCCTCGGTCGCCAACTTTGAAGCAGCTCTGCGTGCTGCGCCGGACGATGCAATGGGCTTCTGGCAGTACGCGAGGGTGTGCGAGGAGGCCGGCAATGTGGAGGCGGCGTTGCAGCTGCGGCAACGCGCCGTCACTCGCATGCCCAATTCGCCACTGGCCTGGGCGGACCTCGGCGAACACCTGTTCAGCTACGGCAGCGTTGATGCTTCGATTGCGCCGCTTGAACGTGCCGTGGAATTGTCGCCCGATTACGCGCCCGGCCTGTTCAAGCTCGGTAATGCCTACGTGGCCTGTGGGCGCCCGGACGAAGGCGCTGCGATGATCCGAGCGGCGCT
>DATCSF010000281.1:0-2424 GCA_036568625.1 Rhodanobacteraceae bacterium
GGGTGACCGGCGGTCACACCAGAACAAGCCCATAGCGCTTTCCGTCCACCTCGGAAATGTCGCCAACCACGCCGCGTGCCTTTGCGATGCGATCGAAGAATCCACCGACAAGCAACAGATCGTGAGGGCCGCGCGTTGGCACGATCTGGGCAAGGCGCATGAAGTCTTCGACGCCACCATGCACACCTGCGACAAGGCACCATCAGGTTTCCTCGCCAAGTCACCGTGCAACGGCCGGCATAGTCGCCCTTACTTTCGCCACGAACTTGCCTCCATGCTGGGTTGGCTGGGCCAGCACGACGGCGAGCCCGGCGCCGACTTGATCGCCTACCTCATCCTTGCCCACCACGGCAAAGTCCGTATGAGCCTGCGCGCCATGCCGGACGAATACGACAAATATCCCAAAGACCGCAAACCGACAGCGAAACGTTTTGCACGCGGTATCTGGGAAGGCGACACTCTGCCCGCTCTGGATTTCGATGGCGAACGCAGCGCTGAAATCACCTTGCGACTCGCGTTGATGGAAATTGGCGAAGGTGAGCAAGGTCCATCATGGACCGAACGCGCACTGCGTTTGCTGGAACGACACGGCCCGTTTCAACTCGCATGGCTGGAAACCCTGGTGCGCCTGGCCGACTGGCGCGCCTCGGCCGCCGAACAGCAGGACGACGCGGCATGAACGAAATCATCCTTGAAGGCTGCACCCCCGCTCCGCTGGCCAGCTATCTCAAGGCACTCGGCGTACTGCGGCTATTGAGTAGCAAATACCCGGACACGCGCGGATTCTGGCGCGGCGACCGGTTTGTACTGCTCACGTCCGCAGGCCGCGAGAAGATTGAACGATACTTTCTGGAGCAATACGAGCCGACTCCCGTGATGGCGCCATGGAACGGTGGCAGCGGTTTCTACGAGAAAGACAATAAGGTCGCGTTGAATGCGATTCTGCAATCTTCCGACCTCCGATTCCGGCAACTGCAAGATTGTCTTCGAACGGCCGAGTCGGCCCTAGCCGGGATCAACCGAGATGCAAGCCCGAAGGGTGACGACAAAGCGGCTTTGCTCACCCGCATCCGTGCATGGCTTCCGGACGCTGCGCTCGATTGGTTCGATGCGTCGGTGCTGCTGGCCGGTGGTTCTGCCCAGTATCCACCTTTGCTCGGCACCGGAGGCAACGACGGCCGACTCGATTTCACCAACAACTTCATGCAACGCCTGCTTGATGTCATCGGGCCCGGGCAGGAACAAATCTCACGTCGATGGCTGGCCACGGCACTGTTCGCAGAATCAGCACCCAATCATGTCAAGAGCGCCATCGGGCAATTCTCACCAGGCCATGCTGGCGGACCGAACTCGACCGCAGGCTTCGACGCCGATGCTTCCATCAACCCGTGGGACTTCGTATTGATGATCGAAGGCGCGCTACTGTTCGCCGCCGCCACGGTGCGCCGCAATGCCGGCGACGCGGCTGGACTACTCAGCTATCCATTTACTGTCCGTGCGGTCAGCGCGGGATCCGGCAACCTCGGCGAGGGCGACACCGGCAATGCTCGCGGCGAGCTGTGGATGCCGTTATGGTCGAAGCCTGCAACGTTCTGTGAAATCCGGGCGTTGCTCGCCGAAGGCCGCACGTCCCTGGACGGCAGGCCCGTACGCGACGCGCTGGATTTCGTGCGCGCCGCGCATCATCTCGGCACCTATCGAGGCATCGAAGAATTCCAGCGTTATGGTCTGCTCATGCGATCAGGCAAGGCCTACCTCGCAACGCCTCTTTCGCGGGTAACGGTCACTGAAAACCCTGTCGCGAGCTGGCTCGATGACCTGGACAAGCACCAATGGCTGGATCGCTTTCGCCGCTTTGGCCGCGGGGCGAACACGGCAAACCGGTTTCTGGTTCTGCGCAAGCGATTGGAAGACCGGCTGTTTGCACTTTCTGGGCGCGACCCCAGCAAAGCCGAAGCGCAGTCTCTGCTGGTCCTGCTCGGCGAAATCCAAAGCGCGCTTGCGACCAGTCGGAAGGCTCGCGAAGAAGTGCCGCCCATCCCGCGCCTGTCCGAACAATGGGTGGCCGCAGCCGATGACGACACCAACCCTGCCTTCCGTATCACCAAAGCGTTGGCCGGGCTCAAAGGCACCGCGGACAAACCGCTGCCACTGCGCGCGCAGCTGTTTCCCGTGCATCCGCGCCACAACATCTGGATGGACGACGCACGCAAACTGAAGGATGCCGGCAACGATCCGTACTGCCATGTGCGCGTACATACCGGCTTGCGTGGCAATCTTCCGCATGCGCTGCATGCGTTGCTCGAACGCCGCCTGCGACTGGCCGAAAAACTGGAGATGGACGACAAACCGCTGGACAGCCCGGCGGGTGCAACGCTGGCAGATATCGAGGCATTCCTTCGCGACGAACGCATGGACGGGCGC
>DATCSF010000282.1:0-17413 GCA_036568625.1 Rhodanobacteraceae bacterium
GCTTCGAAGCGTTCGGGCGCGTCACCCAGAAAATCGAACGCACGCGCGGCGGTCGCCGGCACCGCGGGCGCCAGCCAGATCGCCAGCAGACGAAAGTAGTTCAGCGCCAGCGTCAGCACCACGTGCAAGTCGTCGCGCCTGCTTGCGTCCTTCGCCATCACCCACGGCGCGTGGTCGGCGACGTAGGCATTGGCCTCGTCCGCGACTTCGATGATCGCGCGCATCGCGGCGGCGTAGTCCCGCGACTCGTAACGCGCGGCGCAGGCCTCAAGCTTCGCCGCGGCCGCGTCGTAACGCGCGAGCGCGGTTGCCGGCAGCGTGTCCGCCAGCTTGCCTCCGAAGTATTTGTGCACGAAGCCGGCGCAGCGGCTGGCGATGTTCACCCACTTGCCGACCAGATGCGAATTGACACGCTCCTCGAAGGCTTTCAGATCGAGGTCGATGTCGGCGAGCGTCGGGCCCAGCATCGAGGCGAGGTAATAGCGCAGCCAATCGGCATCGAGATGCTCGAGATAGGTGCGCGCGTTGACGAAGGTACCGCGCGACTTCGACATCTTGGCGCCGTCCACGGTCAGAAAACCGTGCACGTTCACCGCGTCCGGCATGCGCAGGCCCGCACCGTGCAACATGGCCGGCCAGAACAGCGTGTGGAAGTAGATGATGTCCTTGCCGATGAAATGCACCAACTCGGTGTCGCCGGCGGTGCCGACGAAGCGCTCGAAATCGGCGGCAGCCAGGCCCGGCTTGCGGCCGCTTTCGCACAGTTCCCGGAACGCCGCAAGGTAGCCCACCGGCGCATCGACCCACACGTAGAAATACTTGCCCGGCTGATCGGGAATTTCGAAGCCGAAGTAGGGCGCGTCGCGCGACACATCCCAACTGCGCAGCCCGTCGGCGAACCATTCCTTCAGTTTGTTGACGACTTCGGCCTGCAGGCCGCCGGCGGCGCGGCGATCTTCAAGCCACCCCTTCAGCAGCGACTCGAAATCGGCCAGCTTCACGAAGAAGTGCAGCGATTCCCTTTCGACCGGTTTCGCGCCCGACACCACCGAGTACGGATCGATCAGGTCGATGGGGTTGTAGGTGCTGCCGCACACTTCGCAGGCATCGCCGTACTGATCCTTCGAATGGCAGACCGGGCACTCGCCCTTGATGAACCGGTCAGGCAGGAACATCTGCCGCTCGGGATCAAACAACTGCTTGACCGGCTTTGATTCGACGTGGCCGTTTTTCTCCAGCGCGCGCCAGATGCGGTAGGTCAGCTCGCGATTGGCATCGGTGTGGGTGCTGGAATAGTGGTCGTAGGCGATGCCGAAGTCGCGCAGGTCGGCGGTGTGTTCCTGCCACACGTTGCCGATCAGCGCTTCGGGCGTGATGCCTTCCTTCTCCGCGCGCAGCATGATCGAGGTGCCGTGCGCGTCGTCCGCGCAGACATAGTGCACCGTGTGTCCGGCCATTCGCATCGCGCGTACCCAGATGTCGCTTTGCACGTGTTCGACGATATGGCCCAGGTGGATGCGGCCGTTCGCGTAGGGCAGGGCGCTGGTGACCAGGATTTCGCGGGGCATTGACGGAGCCGGAATCGCAAGACGATCGCGAATTATCGCATGACATGGGGAAAGCACCGCCTTCGAAACGAAGGGGCGATGCGAGGCATGGCCTCCTTTCACAGGGGGTGACGGCCCGCCATGGGCGCAATCTCGGCGGGATTGTTCGCATCATCCATGATGCCCACCTTCTCGCTTGCGCTCGGAGCCCGCCTGCGGCGGTCCAAATTCGTTCCAGACGAATTTCGCTCGCTACTCCCGCCCTACGTGTTGCGCCGCACCGGGATCACGTGCCAAGCGGATGCGCGTCAGGCGCCCAGCCCCGCCATGCCGAGCGTGTTGTACCCGGCGTCGACGTAGGTGACCTCGCCGGTGATGCCGGAGGCGAGATCGGAGCACAGGAACGCGGCGGCATTGCCGACTTCCTCGATGGTGACGCTGCGGCGCAACGGCGACACTTGCGCAACGTGGTCGATCATCTTGCGCAGGCCGGCGACGCCGGAGGCGGCGAGCGTCCTGATCGGCCCAGCCGAGATCGCGTTGACGCGGGTGCCTTCCGGGCCGAGGTTGTAGGCAAGGTAGCGCACGTTGGCTTCGAGGCTGGCCTTGGCCAGGCCCATCACGTTGTACGAGGCCAGCGCGCGTTCGGAGCCGAGATAAGTGAGCGTGAGGATCGCGCCATTGCGGCCCTTCATCATCGGGCGGGCCGCCTTGGCCAGCGCCGCCAGGCTGTAGCTGGAGATGTCGTGGGCGATCTTGAAGTTCTCGCGGGTCAGCCCGTCCAGGAATTCGCCCGTCAATGCTTCCCGCGGCGCGAAGCCGATGGAGTGGATCAAAATGTCCAGGCCGTCCCAGCGCTTGCCGAGGCTTTCGAACAGCGATTCGATGTCGTCGTCGCGGCCGACGTCGCACGGCAGCACGATGTCCGAGCCGAGCTGGGTGGCCGCTTCATCGACACGGCTGCGGAGTTTCTCGTCGACATAGGTGAAGGCGAGCTCGGCGCCTTCGCGGTGCATGGCCTGCGCGATGCCCCAGGCGATCGAACGGTTGCTCAGGATGCCGGTGACGAGTGCGCGCTTGCCTTCGAGGAAACCCATGGCGGCTTGTGCTCCGATTCGGATCAGGGAAGTCGGGCATTGTACGCGAGAACATCGGGGCTCCCGGCGGCGTCACGCTGGACGCGTGTCCGGAACGGGCCGACGATGCAGGGATTACCCTTCGACGCGCAACATCTCGCCCGCATGCAGCGTGTCGTTGCGCAAGTCGTTCCAGTGCTTCAGGTCGCGCACGCTCACGTGGTACCGCTGCGCGATCGACCACAATGTTTCGCCCTCGCGGACGCGATGGCGCGTTGCGTGCGCGGGCGCGATGGAGGGTGCGTCGGCGCGGGCCATGGACGGTTCTTTCGGCAGCGGCACGTGGTTGCTTGGGTCGGCGTCCTGTTCGCGCGTGTTCACTTGCGCGACCGATTCTGAGCTGTCGACCGTCAATGCGGCCATCAGCGATTGTGCGGCCGCCACGGGCAGCAGCAGGGTACGCGGGCTGTCGGCAGGCACGCTGGCCCCGCGATAGCCGGGGTTCAATGCACGCAATTTTGATTCGGAAATTTCGGCCATGTCCGCGACGCTGCGCAACCGGGTGTCCGCCGGCACCTGGACGGCCTGGAGTTCGTCGTCCGGCGCAGGTTGCGGCAGCTCGATGTCGAAGCGTTGCGGATCGCGCAGGGTGCAGCTCAACGCCATCAGTCGCGCCACGTGGATGCGGGTGGTGTGGCGGACCGGGATGTTGGGGATCGCGCCGTCGCCCAGATCGGGATGGTCGCGCAACGCGCCGAGCACGGCGTAGTGGCCGGCGTTGTAGGCCATGTCGACCAGCCGCCAGTCGCCGAATTCCGAATCGAGCGCCTTCAGCATCTTGATCGCTGCGCGGGTGGACGCGACCGGGTCGAGCACGCCGTCGTAGTAGCGGTTGTTGACGAGCCCGTGCAGGCGACCGGTGCGCGGCATCATCTGCCACATTCCGCCGGGGTCGCCGTGACGGCTCTGTTCGGCCGGGTCGTACGAACTTTCCAGCATCGGCAGCATCGCGAATTCGCCGGGGATGCCTGCGGCCTGCAACTGCTTCTGCACGTACATCATCAGCGGCAGCGCGTTCTTCAGACGTTGTTCGAAATGTGCCGGCGAGCGGGTGTACATCGCGGCGTTCGCGCGGATCAATGGTGAATCCGCGCAATCGTGCATCGCGAAACTGGCGGTGAGGCTGGCCCACGGCTCGCCTTTGGCGGTGGCGGGCGTAATCGGCGTGAGCGTGGTCGGCGGTGATTCGGGACGCGCGATCACCACCGCGGGTTTCGGCGGCGGCTTCACGGGTTCGACCGCGCAGGCGGCGAACAACGCGCACACGGCAAGCGTCAAGAGGCGGGTGCCGGTGCGCGCGGTGCTCATGCGGGGAAGTGATCCTTGGCCAGCCTGAGCGCGGCGAACCGGTCGACGCGTCGGGGTGATGGCGTGGCCCCTCGCGGCCACGGGATGCGCTCGTCGGCGATGGCCTCTACACGCAGGAACGGATTGGCCGCGCGTTCGTCGGCAAGCAGCGCCGGCAACGTGGGTTCGCCCCGCTCGCGCTGCGCGCGCGCAGCGTCCATGCGCGACCGCAGGGCGTGATTGTCGGGTTCCACGGTAATCGCGAAATCCGCGTTCGCCAGCGTGTATTCGTGTCCGCAGCACACCCGGGTGTCGCCCGGCAGGCCGGCCAGTCGGTCCAGCGAAGCGAGCATCTGTTCCGGCGTGCCTTCGAACATCCGGCCGCAGCCCAGGCTGAACAAGGTGTCGCCGCAGAACAGCAGACCCTCGCCGTGGTAGGCAATGTGGCTGCGGGTATGGCCGTGCACCTCGATCACCTCGAAGCGCGCGGCGGGTGCCGGGATTTCAATCGCATCGCCATCACCGACGCGCGTCGCGGCGAGCCGGATGCGGTCGTCGACGGGCGCATGGATCGTCGCGTCCGGGAACAAGGCCTTGAGTTCCGCGGTGCCGCCAATATGGTCGGCGTGATGGTGGGTCAGCAGGATGGCTGTCAGCGTGAGCCCGTCCCGTTCCAGTGCCCGCAACACCGGGGCCGCTTCGCCCGGATCCACCACCAGCGCCGAGCCGGATACCCGCTCGGCGAGCATCCAGATGTAGTTGTCGCGCAAGGCGGGCAGGGCACGCAGGGGTGGCATCTAGACGAATGGCCAAAACCGCGACCTTATCAGTCGACCCCCGCTTGTTCGTTAGCCCGCCGTTAAAACGGGGACTGTGGCTTATCGTTCACTCATGAATCCGTCACAATGGTCACGGTCGCCTCGTGACCCATCACCACAGGTTTCGCATGCAACCCACCATGTCCAAACGGCCCTTCGACAACGGCCCCGCGGTCGAGGCGATCGGCGCCGATGCCATGGCGGTGTGCGAGGCCCGATTGAGACGGGTAACGGGCACCCATGCATTCGCATTGGATGGCATGCCGATGCCTTTGCCGTCGGTGACTGGGGTGGGCTGCTGGACCGCGATGTGCGCGGGTCCGGACGGCCATGATGCACGCGGCTCGTTGCGTGCGGCGGTCGAGACATTGCCGTTCGGGGACGAATCGTTCTGCGCGGTGCTGGTGCGCTTCACGCAACGCACCAACATCCAGCCCGAAAGCGTGTCCGGCGAATTGGCCCGCGTGCTTGCCCCGCACGGCGTGTTGCTGATCGCGGATCTCCATCCGCGCTCGCTGTGGCACGCCGGCACTCCGCCGGGTCGCTGGGAACGCGCGCTGCGCGCGAGCGGATTGAAGGTGTCGCGAACGGTGCGCTGCGGCTCGCCGTGGCCGCGGGTACGCGGCGAGGCCGGCGTGCCGCACTGGCTGGTGCGGGGGATGGGCGGCGCGTGGGTCATCGAGGCGCAACGGCGTACGCTTGCCGCGGTTCCCTTGCGCAAGGCATCGGCGCGACGCGTGGTCGAACACCAGCCCGTATTGCCTGGCGCGCATCGTCAATGCGCATGAGCGGTGGTGATGCGGTGGAAATTTTCACGGACGGCGCCTGCCTCGGCAATCCGGGGCCGGGCGGCTGGGCCGCGTTGTTGCGCTGGCGCGGCAAGGAGAAATTGCTGGCCGGCGGCGAGGCTGCCACCACCAACAACCGGATGGAATTGATGGCCGCCATCATGGCGCTGGAGTCGCTGAAGCGCGATTGCGAGGTGCTGCTGACCACCGACTCGCAGTACGTTCGCCACGGCATCGAGCAGTGGATCGCGACCTGGCGCGCGAACGGTTGGCGGACTGCCGCCAAGCAGCCCGTGAAGAACCAGGATTTGTGGCAGCGCCTGGCGGCGGCAGGCGAACGCCATCGGGTAAGCTGGGCATGGGTGCGCGGGCACTCGGGGCATCCGGAAAACGAGCGCGTGGATCTGGCCGCGCGCGCCGAAGCCGAACGCATGCGGGAGATGTCGTGATACGCAAGGTGGTGCTGGATACCGAAACGACGGGGCTTGAAGTCGAGCGCGGTCATCGCGTGATCGAAATCGGCTGCGTGGAACTGGTCGATCGCCGGCCCAGCGGGCGCACTTTCCAGCGTTACCTCAATCCCGGGCGCGCGATCGACGCTGGCGCGGTGGCGGTGCACGGCATCACCGACGAATTCCTGCGCGACAAGCCGAGATTCGCCGACATCGCCGCCGACTTCGTCGCGTTCATCGATGGCGCGGAATTGCTGATCCACAATGCGGCGTTCGATACGGCTTTTCTGGACGACGAACTGAAGCGCGCCGACGTGGCGTTCGGCTGCGTCGCCGATCACGCCGCGGTGGTGGATACCCTGGCGTTGGCGCGGCAGAAATATCCTGGCCAGAAGAACACGCTGGATGCCCTGTGCAAGCGGCTCGGCATCGACAACAGCCATCGCGAAGTGCACGGCGCGCTGCTGGACGCGCACCTGCTGGCCGACGTATGGGTGGCGATGACGGCCGGGCAGGGCGTGCTGGTCCTGGGTGGCGAGGCGCCTTCGACGCGCGCCGCGGCGGCGGCGGGCATGGGTGGATTGGCGTTGGTGACGCGTCCACGCGTCCTGCGCGCGACGGCGGAAGAAACCCGCGCGCACGATGCGCGCCTGGATGCGCTGGACAAGGCCAGCGGCGGCAGCCTGTGGCGACGTGAAGGTGCCGCGGTCGAGCCGGCGTAGGCTTGGCGGACCCTCAGCTCACCCGCACCAACACCAGGCTGATGTTGTCGCGGCCGCCGGCGTCCAGTGCGGCCAGCAGCAAATGATCGACGCACTCCTGGGCGGCGAGATCGGTGCGCGCGAGCACCGCGGCGATGCGGGCGTCGTCCAGTTCTTCGCTCAGCCCGTCGCTGCACAACAGGAACTGCATGCCGCGTTCCAGCGTGCCGCGCGTCGGTTCCGCGCACAATTCCGGTAGTGGCGTGATGCCCAATGCCTGGGTGGCGCGGTTGCGCTTGGGCGGTAGCGACCCGGATTCGGCGGTGCCTTGCGATGTCGCGTCGGGTTCCGCCGCAGCTTCCGGATTCCCGCGGCAAAGCGGTTGCTGGATGCCGTGATGCCGAAGGTAAACGCGGGCGTCGCCGATGCGCGCCACCGCATATTGGTCGCGCTCGATTTTCAGCAAGGCCAGCGCCGCGCCGGTCGGTGCGTTGCCCGCTGCCGATGATGCGAATGCGGCGATTGCTGCACCGGCGCCGCGGATGGCTGGTGCGAGGCCGCCGCCCGTGCGGGCGGCATCCACCAACGCATCGCGTGCGATGGCGGCGGCGACCTCGCCGCGCCCGTGGCCGCCCATGCCGTCCACGACGAGGAACAGGCCGAGTTCGGCATCGGCCCAGTAGGAATCTTCGTTGAGTTCGCGACGCAGGCCGGTATGACTGGCGTGTCCGATTTCGATCATGAGCGGGGATCTGCTGACGCCATGCCGAACGGCCGCGCCGCGGGGGCGGTGCCGTGAGCAATCAAGCGCTGGTCCCGCCCGATTCCAGCCGCGACGAGAACACCTTCAGTTCGCGCATGATGCGCAGGACGTGCCGATGCAGTTCCTCGGCTTCCGGCGCACTGGAGCCTCGGGTTTCGTGGTAGATCAGGGCAATCCATAGCGCCAGGCCGCGCATGCGCACCTGCACGTTGTCCGAGCGGGCGCGGTCGTAGCCCACGTCGAGGCCGCTGGAGGTGACGCCGCCCTCGATCTGGATGCCGTACTGGGAAGGGTCGGCGCATTGCGCCACGTTGTCGCATTCGCGCCCGATCAGCTCGGCCAGTTGTTCGCGGTAGGAGCGCGGCAACTCGAGGCTGCGGTGCTCGATATCGGCAAGCTGACGCCGCAGGCGCGCGTTGCGGCCCATCGCCGTGACGCGCGTGACAAGCCGCCGGAGGTAGTTGTCCCCGGATTTCTGGTCTTGCGAGGTCAAAGACAGGTTCCTCACCCGGGTTCGCCGTTTCCCCTGTGTCCAATGATTGTGCCCTGATCGGGCTCCGGCGACAAATGCCCCAGCCGCTGGCCCACCCGCACCACCGACTGCGCGGCGATGCCCGGGTTCATCCGCGCCGAAGGGGACAGCACGATCACTGTAGAGCCCATTTCGAAGCGCGCCATTTCCGCGCCGCGCGCCACCCGCACGCCCCACCCACGCCAGTCATGTCGCGTGATGCCGCGTGCATACGGTGGCACCACCGGACCACCCCAGACCGTGGTGATGCCCGAAACCAGGATCGCGCCGACCATCGCCACCACGAACGGTCCGCGGGGACCTTCGAAATGGCAGACCAACCGTTCGTTGCGGGCGAACAGGTTGGAAATGTCGGCGACGGGATTGGGCGCGACGCTGAACAGGCGCCCGGGCACGTGCACCGTTTCCACGAGTTCGCCGTCCAGCGGCATGTGCACGCGGTGGTAATCGCGCGGCGAAAGGTAGATCGTGGCGAACCCGCCGTCGTGATATTTCGCGGCGGCATCTGCATCGGCCATCAGTTCGGCCACCGTGTAGCTGCGTTGCTTGGCCTGCAGGATGCGGCCGGACTCGATGCGCCCGATCTGGCTGATGCGGCCGTCGGCGGGGCTGACGAGGGTGTCGACGTCGCCCTCGGCATGGCGCGCGCCCGTGCGCAGGCCGCGCGTGAAAAAGGCATTGAAGCTCAGGAATGCATAGGGGTCAGGCTGTGCGGCTTCGCTCATGTCTACGTCGTAGGCACGCACGACCCGGCCAATCAGGAAGTTTTTCCAGGGCCGCCAGCTCCAGCGCGTGGCGGCGCGCACGATCCGGCTCAGAGTTTTCTGCGGGGCCAGGTATTGAAGAAAAGTGGAAGCATGCATCGCGGCAGTTTAGCGGCAGAGCTACATCTATACTGCGGATTTGCGGTGCCGCGCCATGACCCAGGAACTGCTCACCATCGTGGACCTGATCCGCTATGCGGCCAGCCGCTTCAATGCGGCCGGCCTGACGTTCGGCCACAGCCACGACAACGCGATCGATGAGGCGAGCCACCTGGTGTTGTCCAGCCTGCACCTGCCACCCGACCTGCCCCCGGCTTACGGCAGCGCGCGCGTGACGGCGATCGAGAAAACCCGCGTGCTGGCGCTGATCGATCGCCGCATCGAAGCCCGCGAACCGGTCGCCTACCTGGTCGGCGAGGCATGGTTCGCGGGCATGCCCTTCCAATCCGATAGCCGCGCGCTGGTGCCGCGTTCGCCCATCGCGGAATTGATCGAAGGCGGGTTTTCACCATGGCTGGATGATCGTGAAGTCGAACGCGCCCTGGACCTGTGCACGGGTTCAGGCTGCATCGGCATTGCGATGGCCGCGCACAACCCGCTCTGGCGCGTGGACATCGCCGACGTCAGCGACGACGCTTTGGCACTGGCGCGTGAGAACATCGCGCTGCACCAGGTCGGTGACCGGGTGCGCGCCATCCATTCCGACCTGTTCGCTGGTTTGCGCGGCGAACGCTACGACCTGATCGTCTCCAACCCGCCGTACGTCACCGACGCCGAATATGCGGTGCTGCCCGGCGAATACGCGCACGAACCGAAGCTGGGCCTGACCGCCGGCGCCGATGGCCTCGACATTGCGTTGCGCATTCTGCGCGACGCGCCGGAGCACTTGACGGAGGAGGGCTTGCTGGTGGTCGAAGTCGGGATGAGCGAACGCGCGCTCGCAGCGCTGTTGCCGCAGGTGCCGTTCGTATGGATCGAGTTCAAGGTGGGGCCGATGGGCGTGTTCGCGCTGGAACGCCACGACCTGGTCGAGCACGCAGCCGCGATCCGCGTCGCGGCCGATCGGCGTGCCGGTTGACACATGGAAATCGTCACCGCGCGATTGCGGCTGGACGCCCTGCGCGACGAGGATGCGGAAGCGTTGTTCAGATACCGCAGCGACCCCGCGGTGAGCCGTTATCAGGGTTGGAATCCCGCTTCGGCCGCGGAGGCCGCGCAGTTCATCGAAACGCAGCGCACCGTTGCGCCGGACACGCCCGGCAGCTGGTGGCAGCGCGCGATTCGCCTGCGCGGATCGGGTGAGTTGATCGGCGACCTCGGACTGCATTTCAAGGGCGAGGCTACCGTGGAATTGGGCATCAGCCTCGCGCCCGCGCACCAGCGCCGGGGCTACGCGCGCGAGACGCTGGAGGTTGCGCTGGATTTCGTGTTCGGCGGCTTGCGCAAGCAGCGCGTGATCGCCCTGGTTGCGCCACGCAACTTCATGTGCATGCGGCTGCTGGAAGGGCTGGGCATGCACCGCCGCGACCCGCAGGGTGGCGATGTGCTGTTCGTGCTCCAGCGCGGGGAGTGGCTCGCGCCGTCGGCAGACGCGCTTGACGGCCGCTAAGCTTGACCGGCGCGTCCCGCGTGGATTGAACGCCATGTCCTCCAATACATTCGGCAAGCTTCTGAGCGTCACGACTTTCGGCGAGTCGCACGGTCCGGCGATCGGCTGCGTGATCGACGGGTGCCCACCTGGCCTCGCCATCGCGCCGGAAGAATTCGCGCACGACCTCGCCCGCCGGGCTACCGGCAAGTCCCGTTACACCTCGCAGCGGCGCGAGGCCGACGACGTCGAAATCCTGTCCGGGGTGTACGGGGGCAAGACCACCGGCACGCCGATCGGGTTGTTGATCCGCAATACCGACGCGCGCTCGAAGGATTACGCGGAGATCGCGGAAACCTTCCGGCCCGGCCACGCCGATTACACCTACTGGCAAAAGTACGGCATCCGCGACCCACGCGGCGGCGGCCGCGCCTCGGCGCGCGAAACCACGATGCGGGTGGCGGCGGCGGTGATCGCCAAGAAATGGCTGAAGGAAAAATTCGGCGTCGAGGTTCGTGGCTGGCTGGCGCAGATGGATGACATCCTGCCGGGCCTGCCGAAAGCTGCGGCCATCGATTTCGACGTGGTGGAAAGCAACGCGTTCTTCTGGCCGGTTGCCGCGCAAGTGCCCGAACTGGAGGCGCGCATCAATGCGCTGCGCAAGGCCGGCGATTCATGCGGCGCGCGGGTCAACGTGGTCGCGACCGGCGTGCCGCCCGGCTGGGGCGAGCCCGTGTACGGCAAGCTGGACGCGGAGCTGGCGTCGGCGCTGATGTCGATCAACGCGGTCAAGGGTGTCGAGATCGGTGCCGGCTTCGCCAGCGTGGCGCAGAAGGGCAGCGGTCATCGCGACGAAATGCGTTTGGACGGCTTTACGTCCAATCATGCGGGCGGCATACTGGGCGGAATTTCGTCCGGGCAGGATGTCGTCGCGTCGATCGCGTTGAAGCCGACTTCCAGCATCCTGCTGCCGGGCCGCAGCGTGAACACAGCGGGCAGGGAAACGGAGGTCCGCACCAAGGGCCGCCACGATCCCTGCGTGGGCATCCGCGCCACGCCGATCGCCGAGGCGATGGTGGCGCTGGTGTTGATGGACCACGCGCTCAGGCATCGGGCGCAATGCGGCGATGTCGGCGAGGTCGCGCCGCGCATTCCGGCGTCGTCGCGTTGACGGCGCCGAACAATTGAAAGGTGAATTCGTGAGCAAGCGGGAGCGTTACAACGTCGCGATGGTCGGCGCTACCGGTGCGGTGGGCGAGAACCTGTTGTCCATCCTGGAAGAGCGTGAATTTCCGGTCGGCGAGTTCGTGCCGCTGGCCAGCGAGCGTTCGGCGGGCAGCCGGGTGAAATTCGCGGGCAGAGAGGTGACCGTGCGCGAGCTCGCCAGGTACGACTTTGACGGCATCGACATCGCGTTCTTCTCGGCGGGCGGTTCGGTGAGCCGCGAGCACGCCCCGCGCGCAGCCGCGGGCGGGGCGGTGGTGATCGACAACACCTCGGAGTTCCGCTACGTGGACGACGTGCCGCTGGTGGTCAGCGAGGTCAATCCGCACGCGATCGCGGAGTACACCCACCGCAACATCATCGCCAACCCCAATTGTTCGACGATGCAGATGCTGGTGGCGCTGGCGCCGATCCATCGCGCCGTGGGCATCGAGCGGATCAATGTCGCGACCTACCAGTCGGTGTCGGGCGCCGGGCGTTCGGGCATGGAAGAACTCGGCCAACAGACCGCCGAGCTGCTGAATTTCCACGACGTGACGCCGGAGAAGTTTCCGGCGCAGATCGCCTTCAACGTGATCCCGCACATCGATGTGTTCCTGGACAACGGCTACACCAAGGAAGAAATGAAGATGGTGTGGGAGACCCGCAAGATCCTCGAGGACGATGCGATCCAGGTGAACCCCACTTGCGTGCGGGTGCCGGTGTTTTACGGCCATTCGGAAGCCGTGCACCTCGAAACGCGCGAAAGAATCGACGCGGCCACGGCGCGGGCGCTGCTGGAGCAGGCCGAAGGCGTGGTGGTGGTGGACGAGCGCAGGCCCGGTGGCTATCCGACGCCGGTCGGACATGCGGCGGGCAAGGATGCCGTGTTCGTCGGCCGCATCCGCGAGGACATTTCGCACCCGAACGGGCTGGACCTGTGGATCGTCTCCGACAACATCCGCAAGGGCGCGGCATTGAATGCGGTGCAGATCGCCGAAATCCTTGTCCGGGAATATCTTTGAAAACTCCTGTATAACCTGCTGCACTTGGCAGCTTGCGCCGGTGCCACGCAAGCTGCCTTCGCTACCCGCCCCACCATGTGGCTCGCCCTGTGGGCCGTGCGGCGTTCAAATCGGCAGCCCCTGCCGACTTGGTCGTGACGGTTCCTGGGGCTTGAATCATGCAGGCGTGACCCGGAGATCCAACATGAGACGATTCCTCGTTCCGCCACGCACGTCCGCCCTGGGTTGCTTGCTTGGCATCGCGCTGTTCGGCGCGTCCACCGTGGCGATGGCAGCGCCCCCGGCATCAGGCCAGGCGAACCGTCCGGCCAATCTGCAAGCGCAGGTGAAGGACGTCGATGCCAAGCTGGCCGCAGCGCACGCGCATAACCAGGCCTTGCAGGCGCAGGTGACGCAGATGGAACAGCAGAATGACGCGCAGCAGAAGCGATTGCAGCAGCGTGATGCCGAGATTGCAGCGCTGCAGCAGAAATTGCGAGCGGCCGGCGCGCCGGCTTCGGCCGCGTCCGTGCAGCCCTGAGGCGCTGGCGCCGGGCTTGGTGATTGGCGGTTTCTGCAATACCCTTGCGCTCGCGCGGGGCGTGATCGTGGCGAGCTTGCCCCGGCGCCTTCCTCTGCCGGTCGGGGGCCCTGGTTCATGAGCTTGAAACTTCGCATTGCGTGTGCCGCGTTGCTGGCCACGGCCGTTGCACCGGCGTGGGCGCTGCAATTGGGTCAGATCCAGGTCAAGTCGGCGCTGAACCAGCCGCTGGTGGCCGCGATTCCCTTGCACCCCAAGAACCTCACCGAACTCGACGGCCTGACCGTCGATCTGGCGCCGGCCGAAGACTTCGCGCGCGCCGGACTGCAAGTGACGCCGACCGACCAGGCGCTGCAGTTCCATGTCGTCACCGATAACAATGGCCAGAAGCTGATCCTGGTCACCAGCACCCAGCCGATCACCGATCCTTACCTCGATTTCCTGCTGCAGGTGAACACCCGGGAAGGCAAGCAGGTGCGCGAATTCGTCGTGCTGCTGAATCCGGTGATCGCCGCTCCCGCGCCGGGCGTGCAGCAGGCGGCGCCGATCGCCAGTGCGCCGGGCAACGCTGCGCAAACCTCGCAGCCTGCGCGATTGCCGCCGCCGCCGTCCGCGTTCGCGCAGCCGGCGGCCCGGCCCGCGCCCAAGCAGTCCGTTTCCGAGAAGCCCGCCGCGCCATCGCCCGCACCGATACCACCGGCTCCGCCGCCGCGTCCCGCACCACAGGCACGGCAGGTACAGCAGGCAGCGCCGGCCGCGCAGCCGGGTTCGCTGCCGGCGCGCGTGGATGTCCATCGCGGCGACACGCTGTACGGTATTGCGAAGGACGCGACGCGCGATTCGAATATCACCGTCAACCAGTTGATGGTGGCGATCAAGGCGGCGAATCCCGACGCATTCTTCAAGAACAACATCAACAATCTCAAGGCGGGGGCGATCCTGCGCATTCCGGGGCGCGACGTGATCGACCAGACCAGCGTGGCCGAAGCCAATGCCGAAGTGCATCGCCAGTACGAAAGCTGGCGGGCGTCGCGTCCGCATCCGGCGACCGTGATCGAGGGCACGGCGGCGCAGGCCGCCGCCAACGCCGCGCCGCCACCCGGCACACAGGCGCCGGCTTCCGATCATCTGTCGCTGGCGCCGCCGACAGGCGAAGGCCATGGCGCCAACAGCCGCGCCGGTGTTGCCGGTGGCACCGGCAACGAAACCATCGCGGGCTTGCAACAAAAACTTCAGAACGATCGCGGCGCGCTGGTCAGCCTCAACCAGTCCAACGCCGATCTCGAGTCGCGGGTGCGCAGCCTGAAGGACCTTTCGGAAAAATCCGGCAAGTTGTTGAGCCTGAAAGACGCAACCATCGCCGAACTGCAGCGCAAGCTGGCGGAAGTGCAAACGGGCAAGGCGGGCGCAGCGTCCGTTGCGGCAGCGGACGCCGGCGCGGCTCAACCGACTGCGAAGGCCTCTGTGGCGGGGACCGCGCCGACCACCTCGTCCAAGCCGGCGGGCGCGGCAGCGCCGCAGGCGTCCGCCGGGCAGTGGTATGAGCATCCGGTGGCGTGGATCGTCGCGGGACTGGTCGTGCTGGCGCTGATCCTGCTCGGTCTGTTGCGCAAGCGGCGCGGTGGCGGTGCGACTGCCGTCGCGCGCGGGCCTCTGCCTGATCCCGACGATGTCGCCACTCAGCCCCCCGCGGCGGACGACGAAGAGGCGACATTGCAGGCTCGGTTGAGCGAGCATCCGGACGATCTTTCCGCGCACCTTGCCTTGTGCCGTTTGTATTACTCGCAAGGCGATGAGGCGCGTCTCGTCGCTGCGGCCACAACCATGCGCGAGCACGTACAGGACCTGCGCGGCGACGAGTGGCAGGAGGTCGCGAGGATGGGCGAGGAACTGGCGCCGCACCTGCCGCTGTTCGAGCCGCCGACCGAAGCACACGACGATCCCTACGGCATGACCGCGCTGCACCAGCCGAGCGACGAGGATACGGCGGCGGTGCGGACGCCCGTCACGCAGGTGCCGGAATCCGCTGTGGAACATGCCAGCCAGCCGGTCCCGGCGACGCACGCGGAACCCGACGTTGAAGCCGTCATGGAGGCGTGGAGGACGGAGCCCGGCGTCGAACCCACGATCGCGGCCGCGGCAACCGCGCAGCAGGAGTTCGCCGACGATCCGGTCGACACCAAACTCGACCTGGCGCGCGCCTATCTCGACATGGGTGATCCGGTCGGCGCGCGCGCGATGCTGGAAGAGGTGATCGAGGAAGGCTCGCAGGCACAGAAGGGCGAAGCCAGGCGTCTGCTGGCCGAAGTCGCGGGCTGACATGCGGCAATGCGTGTCGCGCTGGGCATCGAATACGACGGCACCGGGTTTTTCGGCTGGCAACGGTTGAGTCACGGGCCGACCGTGCAGGCCGAAGTGGAATCGGCGCTGTCATTCGTCGCCGACCATCCAGTCGAAGTGACTTGCGCGGGTCGCACCGACGCCGGCGTGCACGCGCGCTGCCAGGTGGTGCATTTCGACACGGCTGCCGAACGCGAGCCGCGCGCCTGGGTGCTGGGTGCCACCACGCGGTTGCCGCGCGCGGTCGCGGTGTTGTGGGCGCAAATGATGCCGGACGATTTCCACGCGCGTTTTTCCGCGCGCGCGCGGCGTTATCGCTACGCGATCCTCAACCGCGCGATCCGCCCCGCGCTGGATGCGCGTTTCCTTGGGTGGGAACGCGTGCCACTGGACGCCGGCGCGATGCACGCAGCCGCGCAAGCGCTGGTCGGCGAGCAGGATTTTTCCTCGTTCCGCGCGGTGTCGTGCCAGGCCCGTCATGCGCGCCGCAACGTCACCGAAGCGCGGGTGCGGCGCGAGGGCGAGCACGTGATCATCGAAATCGAAGCCAACGCTTTCCTGCACCACATGGTGCGCAACATCGTCGGCTCGCTGCTGGAAGTCGGGCGCGGTGAACGGTCGCCGGAATGGATTGCAGGATTGCTGGCCGCGCGTGACCGCAACGTGGCCGGTGTCACCGCGCCGCCGCAAGGTTTGACCTTCATCGGGCCGCGGTATCCGGCAGAATGGAAACTCCCGCCCGAAGTCACGCTGCCGCCATGAGCCGCACCCGCGTAAAAATCTGCGGCGTCACCCGCGTCGAGGACGCGCTGCTCGCGTGCGAGCTGGGCGCCGACGCGATCGGCATGGTGATGACGCCGGTCAGCCCGCGCTGCGTGTCGATCGAGCGGGCGCGCACGATCCGCGATGCGCTGCCGGCGTTCGTGGATGCGGTGCTGCTGACCCACGATCTCCCCGCCGAACGCGTGCGGGCGATCATCGACAGCGTCGGTCCCGATCTCGTGCAGTTTCATGGCCGGGAGGATGCCGGGTTCTGTGAATCCTTCGCAACGCGTTACATCAAGGCCATAGGCATGGACGGCAACGCGGATGTTCGCGCGACGGCGGCCGAACACACACATGCAGTGGGTTTCGTGCTGGATGGACATCCGCCCGGTCAGCAGGGTGGACGCGGCAAGACGTTCGACTGGTCGCGCATCCCGAGCGATCTCGACCGCCCGATTTTGCTTGCCGGCGGATTGCACTCCGGCAATGTGGGCGATGCGATCCGCACGGTGCGGCCGTGGGCGGTGGACCTCGCCAGCGGCGTGGAAGTGTCGCCCGGCATCAAGGATGCCGCGAAGATGCGCGCGTTCTTCGCGGCCGTGCGCGCCGCCGATGCGGGGTTGCCATGAACGCCCCCGCGGCACCGGTGCCGCCGCCCGCCCGGATCGAGGAATACCAGGGCGACCCGCGCGCGCTTGATTTCGGCGCGATGGTCGCGTGTGGCAGGCCGCTGGTGATCCGCGGCCTGGTGCGGGGGTGGCCGATCGTGAAACTGGCGCTGCAATCCGATACCGCCTTCGCGCAGCGGCTGGCGGAATTGGACAACGGCACCGATGTGACCACCCTGCTGATCGCTCCGGACGCCGACGGCATCATCGGTTACACCGCGGACCTCGGTGATTTCAACTACCAGCATTTCAAGGTACCGATCACCCTGGGCCTGCAACGGTTGGCGAACTACAGCCAGCGCCAACACGCGCCGGGGCTGGTGATCCAGAGCGTGCCGCTGCGCGAATGCCTGCCTGAGTTGCTGGCCGATCACAAGCTGCCGTTCCTCGATCCGCGTATCGAGCCGCGCCTGTGGCTGGGCAACCGCACCGTCACCCCCACCCATTTCGATTCGCAGCACAACATCGCCTGCGTGGTGTGCGGCACGCGTCGGTTCACGCTGTTCCCGCCCGAAC
>DATCSF010000283.1:0-3155 GCA_036568625.1 Rhodanobacteraceae bacterium
GGCGGCGCGCCCATCTACATGCAGGTGTCGGACTGGTTCCGCCGCGCGATCGCCGATGGCCGGTTTCGATCCGGGCAACGCGTGCCTTCCACGCGTGCGCTGGCGGCAGGGCTCAAGGTTTCGCGCCTGCCGATATTGAGCGCCTACGAGCAACTCCATGCCGAGGGTTATCTCGAAACCTTTACCGGCGCAGGCACGTGCGTCGCCGCGGCGATTCCGCAGGAGGCTGCCGCGGCGTTGCGCCACAAGGCCCGCCGGGGTACGTCGAACGCTCCCGCCGCGCGGCCCGCCGCGCGCCGCGTCGCGACCCGCGCGGCTGCGATGGCTGCCCCGGCGCAGATCTGGCTTGAAAGCCAGGGTGCTTTCCGGGTCGGCGTACCGGCGCTGGACCAGTTTCCCCTGGGCACCTGGTCGCGCCTGATCCAGCGACACACACGCCACGCGGATGTCGATGCGCTGGCCTATGGCGATCCGATGGGCTATCCACCGCTGCGCGAGGCCATCGCCGAATACCTCGCGGTGGCGCGCGCAGTGCGTGCCGATGCTTCGCAGGTCCTGATCACGGCCGGCATCCAGCACGGCCTGCAAATTTGCGCGCACGCCCTGCTCGATCCCGGCGACGAGGCGTGGGTGGAGGAGCCGTGTTATTCCGGCACCTATCAGGCATTGGCGGCAGTCGGCGCCGTGCCGTCACCGGTACGGATCGACCGGGATGGCCTGGACGTGGCCGACGGGATCCGCCGCGCACCCTCGGCACGGCTGGCCTTCATCACGCCTTCGCATCAGTTTCCGCTCGGCGCCACCCTGAGTGCGGCCCGGCGGATCGAACTGTTGCAATGGGCGGCACGCGCAGGAAGCTGGATCGTCGAAGACGATTACGACAGCGAATACCGGTTCGACAGCAAGCCGGTCGCGTCGCTGCAAGGACTGGATGCGGACGCGCGGGTGGTCTACATGGGCACCTTCAGCAAGGTGATGTTCCCTGCCCTGAGGCTGGGCTACCTGGTGGTACCGAAAGACCTGCTGGCGGCTTTCCGCGCCTGCCGCGATGCCTTGGACAGTTTCTCACCCACGCTGTCGCAGCAGGCCCTCAACGACTTCATCCGCGAAGGGCATTTCGCGCGGCACATCCGTCGCATGCGCGGGCTCTACGCGGCGCGGCGTGCCGCGTTGCTCGCGGCGATCGCAAAGCATCTCCCGCACGTGCTGGAACCAACCGGCGCCGAGGCCGGCATGCAATTGTCGGCCCTGCTGCCGAACGGCACGGACGACATGGCCCTGTCGCAACAGGCCGCGCAAGTCGGCGTGTCGGTGCGGCCACTCTCGCAATGCTATCGGCAGCCGGACGCGCGCAGCGGGTTGATCTTCGGATACGGTTCGGTCGACGAACGCGCGATCGACGCCGGCGTGCGCAGCATGAAGCGCATCGTCATGCAGTACGCGGATTGATTGCGACGGCGTCGATGTGCGCCGTGTTCCTGCCGCAAGCGAGCAGCGCACGGTCACGCGGGTCGCGGGCTGGAACGGATTCCCATAAAGCCGATGGTGACGGCAAGGTCGAGGGTGCGGCTACGCGACTCCGCATTCCAACGCGTGCTGAACGGCAAACCCGACGCGATCTGAATGAACGACTGGTGAAACTGGCACGATCGCCCGGTTCGTGCGTTACGCTCGAATCGAGGCCGAGATCCGGCCGATCACGACGGAGGTGTTTCGTGCATACACGCAATCTTGCATTGCTTGCCGTACTTGCGATGGCTGGTGTCACCGCGGGTTTTGCACCGACGGCATCCGCGCAGGTCAGTATCGGCATCAGCGTCGGTACGCCGCCGCCGCCACCGCGCTATGAAGTCGTGCCGGCACCGCGCCCGGGTTACGTCTGGGCGCCGGGTTACTGGAACTGGAGCGGCGGCAGTTACGTCTGGGTCGGTGGCGTCTGGCACCGTGCTCGCCCGGGTTACGTCTATTACCAGCCGCATTGGGTGCGACATGGCGACCGCTGGCGGATGCAACGTGCCCACTGGGGTCGTGATTCGCATTGGCGCGAACGCCACGACAACCGCCGCCACCGTGGATGGGACAGGCATCGCGGCGGCCACGACCATCACCATTGACGGCGACCATCCCGGTCGTCCATTACTTCGGCCCGGCGCGCAAGCGCCGGGTTTTTTGTGCGGGAGCACGGAACACCGGGACGCCGATCAACTCGGGTCGTCGTCCCGGAATCGCAAAGCGATATCCGGGACCCAGTGTCTTCCTGCTTCAACAAAGTCACTGGGTTCCCGCTTTCGCGGGAATGACGCAAAATCAGACCTTCCTGAGTGCAGCCGGCGCGTGCACGTGCTCCTGCCGCAGGCCGTAACCGAACAATCGCGCGGGGATGTGCCGCACCGCGCGGAAATGCAAAAGGGCGCGCAGCAGCGCCGGGACGCGCGGCGGTTCGCCGGACTGCTCCAGCACCCGCGAGATCAAGCGTTTCTGCATCGCGAGCTGCACGCGCTGGACGACTTTCACCGGCCATTCGCGGCGCTGCTGGATGGCGGCGAGCAACGATTCGTCGATCGCGCCGCCGGCGCGCAACGGTTGCGCCAGCGCATTCGCAGCGGCTACCGCATCCTGGATCGCGAGATTGATGCCGACGCCGCCGATCGGCGACATCGCGTGCGCGGCGTCGCCGATCAGCAGCAGGCCCGGCTTGTGCCAACGCTCCAGCCGGTCCACCTGCACGGACAGCGTGCTGATCTTGTCCCACGATTCGATCGCTGTTTTTCGGTCGGCCAGGAACGGCGCGAGTTGCGCCACGGTTTCCCGCAGGGCGTCGATCGAGCGCGCGCGCAAGGCGGCGTCGCTGCCCTTGGGCACCAGGAATGCGACTTGCCAGTAATCGGTGCGGTTGAGCAACACCATCATGTGTCCGCGATCGACGATGCCGAAGGTGTCCTGTGGGTCGGATTGGCTGCGCGGCATCCGGAACCACAACACGTCCATGGGCGCGCCGTACTCGCGCGCCTTCAGCGCTGCCGCCTGGCGCAAGGTCGAATGGCGGCCGTCGCAGGCGACCACCAGATCGGCGCGCAATTCGTACTCGCCTTCCGGCGACTCGACCCGCACGCCGGCTGTGCGCCCGTTTTCTTCGATCAATTCCACTGCACGGT
>DATCSF010000284.1:0-7764 GCA_036568625.1 Rhodanobacteraceae bacterium
TGCTGCAGGCGCGCGGGCATCGCGTGGCGCTGGTCACCGACGGGCGCATGTCCGGCGCTTCCGGCAAGGTGCCGGCGGCCATCCATGTCACGCCGGAGGCGCTCGACGCCGGTCCGCTGGGTCGCTTGCGCGACGGCGACATGATCCGCCTCGACGCGATCGCCGGTACGCTTGAAGCCAAGGTGGACGCGAAGGAATGGAATACCCGCGCGCAGGCGCACGCCGATCTTGCCTCCCACCACGTCGGCATGGGTCGTGAATTGTTCGCGAACCTGCGCAATGCGGTCGGTTCGGCCGACGCCGGCGCGACCATTTTCGCCAAGCACGACCGCCATCACGCGGCCGACGCGAACGCAATCTCGCCCGAGCCTTTGCCATGACTTCGCAGGCAACCAAGCAACAGCAACTCGCCGAAATCCTCGCGCTCGCCCCGGTGGTGCCGGTGGTGATCGTGGACGATGCGGCGCACGCCGTGCCGATGGCGCGCGCGCTGGTGGCCGGCGGCATCCGCGCCATCGAAGTCACGTTGCGCACACCGGCCGGGCTGGACGCGATCCGCGCGATCGCCGCCGAAGTGGAAGGCGCTGTGGTGGGGGTCGGCACCGTGCTCGATGGCACGCAACTCGAAGCCGCGCGCAAGGCCGGCGCGCGCTTCGCGGTTTCGCCCGGTATTGCACCCAAGTTGCTCGATGCCGCGGACGGAGATGAACTGCCGCTGCTGCCCGGCGTCGCCACGGCGGGCGAAGCGATGACGCTGCTGGAACGCGGCTATCGGCATCTGAAATTCTTCCCCGCGGTGCCGGCCGGCGGCGCCAAGCTGCTCGCGGCCTGGGCGAGCCCGCTGCCGCAAATCAGGTTCTGCCCGACCGGCGGCATCAAGCTCGCCAACGCGCCGGAATTCCTCGCGCTGCCCAGCGTCGCCTGCGTGGGCGGTTCGTGGCTCACGCCGGCCGACAAGCTCAAGGCAGGCGACTGGGTTGGGATCGAGCAGCTCGCGCGCGAGGCCGCAGCGCTGCGGCGAACGTGACATAAGACCCACTGGACGCACAAGTCGCGCGAATCGGAAACCGATGTCGCGCAGGATGACCGCGCGCAGCAACATCGACCACACACCAGCGCGCGCAAGGCGATCTCGCAACCGCAGATCAGCCAGCCGACGGGCGCGACCCTTCGCCCGCTCGTTGGTGCGTTCAGCGCCTACCGGCGCATGAAACGGCGGCGCGCCACGGATAGAAGCACCCGTTGCAGCGGGTTGTGGTTGCCGCCCGGCCGCCACGTGTGGACGAGCTTGTTGCGGTAGGCGTCGAAGTGCATGCCGTGGGGCGCCGCCAACACCTTGCCCCTGCCGAGCAGGATCTTCAACGCCTGGGTACCGGCGATCCCGGCGCAGATTTCACACGCCATGGGCGTAGATGGGCCCCGATGATTGACAAGGTCTACCGCAGACGGGTCCACCAGATACGACTGATGGAGCACGGCTGGTGCCAACCCCACCATGAAGCGCAGCAGCTGCTCGTTCGCCGACTGGCCTTCCAGCCGGAAATACTCGTCGAACGTCATGTGACCCGGCAGGAACGCCAGCACCGCAGCACCCATCCCCAACGGCGCCGCGGTAATCGCCGGAATGCCGCGTTCGGCGCACAGGGCGAACAGCTTGGCACGAATATCGAGTACGAAAAAATCCAGCCCGTCGACATACAGATCCACCCCCGACAGAAACTCCTCCATGTTGCCGAAGGTAACGCCGTCCGGAAATGGGTTGATGTCCAGGTCCGGATTGATGTCGCGCGCCATCCGGGACGCCACGTCGACTTTGGGCTGACCCAGGGTCGACTGGAACGCACCGGCCTGTCGGTTGAAGTTTTCGATGCCGAAACGATCGAGATCCGCCAGGTTGAACGACTGGATGCCGAGTCGGGTGAGGGTCAACAGATGACTGCCGCCGACACCACCGAGTCCGGCAATCGCCACGCGCTTGGAACGAAGCTTCGCCTGCTCGGCCGCGGTGATCCAGCCGATCGTCCGGCTGAATGCCGTTGCGTAGTCGAACGGCTCCTTCGTGCCCGGTCCGTCAGACATCATGAAACACCCGCGCTCGGCAATACCACGGAAAGCTGTTGCCAGATCGGCGCGGTAACACCGGCTTGCGGCCGGTATGCGGTGCGTATCTTCCCTGATCGTTGCTTCCCCGAACGAGCGGCTCGATGGAGTCCACCGAAGTCCGCGGACACCCGCAACAGCCGCTTCGAGCACGCTACCTTGGTTCCTGCGTTCCGCAACCTGCCTCCGTGCAACGAATATGGAAAAATGGCGCCGCTTCGGGAAGCGGCGCCATCGATCGTCAAACCGCATGCATGAGGTGCCAGCCTATGCTTGCCCCTCACTCTCCTTGCGGCGCCGCCGGATCAAGAAGCCCAAGGCGACCAAGCCAAGACCGATCAATCCGATCTCACCCGGCTCGGGTACCGCCGTCATCGTCTTGCCGGTCAACTGCGCCGTTCCCGCAATCGGGTAGGTGCATACGATACTCAGATCGGTTGTGGGCGTCGTCCCACACCCGATAAACGGATCAAACGCGAACGATGAAGTGAGGAAAAAATCCGAGCCGTCGGCTTGGGTATTCGTGTTCACAAACCCGGCCGCCGGGCCTCCCACCACATCCAGCAAGCCCTGGCCCGACGAACCAAGCCCCGGCTGGGAGACTGGGCCAATGATCGTGGAATAAAGCTGCCCGACCGCCGAAAAACCAGCAAACGGAGCGGTATGGCCGGCCAAGGTCAGCCACGGCGTGCCAATGCTGGCCGTGGTCGGGTCCTGTTCACTGAAGCTCTGGGTATTGTCGACGTAAAAGTTGGCAATCCCATTGGTGAACACGACCTGTGGGTTCGGGCCACTGGTGTTGACGTTCGACACCGTGTAGCTGAAGGTAAAGGTGAGGTTGCAACCAGGACAGAACGTCGATTGACTCGTTCCGTTTATCGAACCAATCAACCCGTAGCCGGTCAGCACGTCTCCGACGTTCGCAACCGCCGTTTCGCGCAGATCGATCGCCTGAATTTTCAGGTCGAATCCGCTACTGGGGTCCCACGTGACGCCACCAACGGTGATCGGCGCTGCAAACGCCGCCCCGCTCGCGCCCAACGCAAGCGCGCATCCCAATGCGGCCCCGATGCTTTTCTTCGTAAACATGTTATTTCTCCTCCGCTGAGAATCACACTGAGTCAGTCCAGACAACCAAGGCATTGGCACGCGAGTGACACTACCCTCGAATTAATACAGCATCATGCGTGCCATATACGTAACGTATTGTTTTCTACAATAATCAGCCACTCAACGCTGCCGAACTTGTGCAACGTTTGTAAGATGGTTCGACGGAGCGCCGCGGCAGGAATACACAGGCATTGCGGTAACCGCTTGTCTTGCTGAAATTTATCCGGCGGCGCCCATTGCAGGCCAAACTTGTAAAAGAAGCTGTCACCTCCGCGCCTGAAACAGGGCGCAGAGGCAGTGCCAACGGGTGTTTTCCATCGTGCCCCCGGCCAGCGTGGCGGATGGATGAAGAACAGCGTCGTGCAGGGCCTGCACAGGCGGGTGTCGATGCGGATCGTGCCGGCCCGTTAATGGAACGCGCCGAAACTTGCGAGCGATCGTCGCCCGCTGCGACCCCGCGGTGCAGACCGCACGCGGCCGAGCCGCAAGAACACGAGCCCATGTCCCGGCGCACTCAGGTTGCTCAGGGCTGATTTCAGACGCGATAGCGGCCGCTGAAAATCCGGCTCGATGGACGCGAATCCCAGGCTGAGCACTCCGGCCGCCGCATACGGCTGCAGCGACAGCCCGTCCAAGGTGGCCTGAAGCCACACGCGCTGCAGCGCGCGGCCGCCCGCGAGCACATCGGATCGCGCCGTGGACGGAATCACCAGGAGACAGAGACCGGGCGACAACCGGATCGGCAGCCACGCCGAGCGCCATCCGAGCATCGACGCCGCACCCAGCCGGTTGAGCATGCTCATCACCGCGGGACGACGCATGGCCTGAAAGACCGGGCGCATCGGTGGCTCCACGGCCAGCGCCGCCGGGGCCAGGCCTTCTTCGCAGGCGGTGCGCCAGCCGACGGAAAAACGGATGCTCGAAAACAGTTCTGCGTGCAGCGTGGGGCTCCTGAAACGCAGCGTCTCGGCTTGTCTGATGACGCGTAGTGCGGCTTTTCTCTCACGCGATATCCGTGGCCACCAAAGCCGCTGCCCGGGAATCAGCCGGGCCTGCGCATCCAGGCGCGCCTGTGTATCGGGGGTGATCGGGCCGCGCCAAGGGAAGCGGCGGTCGGTGTGGCGTCGCTCGATGGCGGCAGCCAGCGGTTCGGAGTGCCCGCTCGCGGAATCGTGCCGCCAATGGATGCGTGCGACCCACAGCTCGTCATCGCGCTGCGGGAAGCTTTGCAGCTCCGCCACATAACCGAGTGACCGGGCACGGATGACCATGTTTTCGAGGCACGCGCCGGCGGCGAGGTCGCTGAGGACATATCGGGTATCGGATACGCGGCCGCTGCGGTCCGCATCGATGCGAAGGTCCAGGTCGTCGCCGCGCCACGCAAACCGCCAAGGCTGGGAATTATCTGCGGAAGGTGCGGCGATGCCCGCGCGCAGAACGCCTGCTTTCGTATCCCGGTCCACGATGCGCGCCCGTCCATGTCCAAGCGTTTGGACTATACGCGGGAATAAAGGCATTCACCAAAATGCATGCTTGCCATTGCTTCAAGCCGATGGGGCGCAACGCATGAGCCGTGGGCTGCGCGTTGTCAGCCGTGAACAAAATGCGGGCTACGCAACCTGCCGATGTCCGGTTGCTGAGATGCAACGCGATCGCGAGTCAGGGATGACCACAGAATTGCCTTCCGATGATTTGCACGATTTCGGCAGATTGACGCAGTTCACATAATTCATGGCGTGCGATTTACATATTCCTAGCGCATATTTCACGCATTCATGGCAGACAAGTTACACAATGCAACAAGAAAAGCAGCACAGAATGGATGCTGGTCTTTCTGAAAGACCAAGGGGACGGATTAGATAGCGCTCATGGTGCCCCTGACCAGGTTTTTGTCGTTCAGCCGTGAAAGTTTCCGACAGCTCGCAAAGCCTGGTTCCGACCAGGGGCCGCCGATCATCGCGGCGTACCTCCACCGAGGCAGCAGCGCAGCCAAATGAATTCGGCGGTCTAAGGAGTGCGGCCGCGATCCCGTTTGATGCTGTGACAACGACCACTCGCGTCGCCCTCGACTGCGGCCGGCATCCCAGCGGTCAAGCGCGTTGCTGGCGCTTTCCGGAGAACGCGAAAATCTGGCCCCCACACGGCGTGCACGCGACCGCCACCCGCGCGTTGCGCCAAGCAAGCCGGCGCATCGCTGTACTCCTCGGCTTCCGGCAACGGGAGTTAGCGCCCTGCGACAAAGCAGGCGCCATCGAAAGGGCGCACCGTGTTCAGGATCGCGTGGCGCAGACAAGCGCCGTCGAACGGTCCCAGGCCGCCGAAGCAACGCGGCGTTTCGCATTCGGCCGTGGCCTGCATCGCTTTGCGCGTGATCGGCGACGCCGCGTTGCACGTCGCGTCCCGATCCAACGCCCGTGGCAGCACCGGCGATTCCTCTGGGCCGCAGTCGGCAATACGGGGCCACCGTCGATGTGGCCAAGGGAATGGCATGCGCGGAAACAACGCGCCGTGGATCGGCAACTGAAACACGAACCCAATCAGATCGTAGAAATGCCCGACACAGTCATCATCGACATCACCGCGCGTCTCGCACATGCAGCGACGTGCAGCAGCGAACCACCGTGTGCATGCGCGACCAGCCTTGAACAGGTGGAATTGGCCTGGCAGTTGGTCTATGACCGCTACTCGCAATCGGGCCTGATCGAGGAAAACCCGTTCTGCATCCATGCCTTTCCCACTGCCGTGGGGCAGCATGCGTGTGTGATATGGGGGCCGGACGGTCCGAAGGTCGGCTATACGATGACCCTGTTCCGCGACAGTCCCGTGGGGCTCGCGCTGGACAGCGTGTATGCGCAGCATCTGGATGAGATGAGAGGCAAGGGGTGCCGCCTGCTCGAGGTGGGAATGCTGGCGGATCGCCGCAGGTGTGCTTCACGCAGCATCGCGGCCTTGTTCAGCATGATGCGCTGGGCCATACACTATGGATTGCGCACCGATTCGACCGACATCGTCATCGGCGTGCATCCGCGGCACGCCCCGTTCTACATTCGCTGCTACGGATTCGAAAAATTCGCACCGCCGACAAGCTACCCCATGGTGCGGAACAATCCGGTGGTGCCCTTGCGCCTCCGTCTGCTCGAGCAACTGGCGAAAGACGTGTTGCCACGAGGGCTCGTTCATGCGCGCGACAACCCGATACCGGCCAGTGCGTTCTCGCATCGCTTCGCGTTCGAACCGGAGCAACTGCGTGGCTCCCTGATCGCGGATTTTTTGAAGGATCGCTATCGTATTGATCTGGACGCGAGCACCGGCCTCGCCCGAACCCATCGCGATCTCGCCCGGTCAGCCTAAGCCCTGTCACAACGACGGCCCGGTCGCCGCCGCTGCGCGGCAGCCGCGCGGCCAGCCATGAAGCCTGGTTTGCGTCATGTGCCACCTGCGCAATTGGCCGAGCACACCGCCGTTTCCATCTACTTCTCCGATCCGCACAGCCTGGCAGCGCGGCCTGTGCGAGGACAACCATGGCCTTGCGACAGTACCTCCCCAACGGGGCGTCCGGGCGCGGCCTCACGGGCATTTCCCGGCGTGGCCCTCATGGTGACGCTCCTCTTCCCGGGCGAGTGAACGAACGTGGCGGGCACCGGCCGGGCGGTGCCGTGTGAAAATGCGCGCTCGCGTGAAAACGCATCACGACTACGGCCATGAATGACTTCATAACGCCTGTGTTGTCCGATATCCGTACGGCCGCGGCACGCATCGCCGCGCACGCGCCGGTCACGCCGCTGCTTCGCAACGACCTCCTGGACCAGATGGCCGGTGCGTCGCTGTACTTCAAATGCGAGCATTTGCAGCATGGCGGCGCGTTCAAATTCCGCGGCGCGTGCAATGCGGTTTGGTCTTTGCCCGACGATGAAGCCAAGCGAGGAGTCGTGACGCATTCGTCCGGCAACCACGGCGCGGCGCTGGCGTTGGCGGCCTCGACCCGGCGCATTCCGGCGCACGTTGTGGTACCTGAAGGGGCGGTTGCCGCCAAGGTCGCCAACATCGAACGCGCCGGCGGCGTCGTGCATCGCTGCGCGCCGACGCTGGCCGCACGAGAGGAAGCCTGTGCGCGGGTCCAGCAGGAAACCGGCGCAACGCTCGTGCACCCTTACGCCGACGCACGAGTCATCGCGGGTCAGGGGACGATTGCATTGGAGTTGCTGGCGCAAGCTCCCGATCTGGACGTGGTGATTGCGCCGATCGGCGGGGGTGGATTGCTATCCGGCTGCGCCATCGCGCTGCATGCGCTGGCACCGCGGATCCAACTGGTTGGGGCCGAGCCGGCGGGTGCCGACGATGCGTTCCAATCCCTGCGTCAAGGCGAACGCATCACCAACATCGTGCCGCATACCTTGTGCGACGGACTGCGCGCCACGATCGGCGCGCCGAATTTTGCCTTGCTGCGCGAGCACGACGTCACGGTGATCACCGTGCCCGACGCGGAAACGCGCACGACCATGCGTTTACTCTGGGCCGAACTGAAGCAGACCGTCGAGCCTTCCTCGGCCATCG
>DATCSF010000285.1:0-14192 GCA_036568625.1 Rhodanobacteraceae bacterium
GGCGGGCGCCTGCATCGCGGCGTATCTGGTCATCGGCCACCGCAGCGTGTACCCGGAACAGCAGATCGCCTACAGTAAATCGTCGTGGATCTTCGCGCGCGCCGACCTGCCGGTCGGGCAGGAAAAGGTGCGCCTGTCCTATGGTCTGCTGCGCTGGTGGCGGATGCGGCGCAAGCGCGCCAAGGCGGCTGGTGCGGACAAATGAGACGACGCGCGCGGTGGTTTATACTGCGCGGCCGTGCGCTCGTAGCTCAGCTGGATAGAGTACTGCCCTCCGAAGGCAGGGGTCGTGGGTTCGAATCCCGCCGAGCGCGCCAGTTCTGCGTTTGTAGGGCGGGAGAAGTGAAACGAATCCCGCCGACGAAAGTTCGAAGGCGGGTTGCCACCGCCCTCCGCAGCGGCATGCGGGCTACGTTGTTCCTCTATCTCACCACCGCGCGATCGCGTGCGTCGGTGTCCCATTTGGGCGCATGGCGGATCGCGGACAGCACCGCTTCCGGCTCCGCCACGCGCGACCACATCAGCGCGTGTTCCGCATTCATGAAGCGCTGCGCGATCACCTGGTGCAGGAACGCATCCAGTGGTCCCCAATAGCCCAACGTGTCGAGCAGGATGATGGGATTGAAATAGAGACCCAGGCGTTTCAGCGTGATCGCCTCGAACAATTCCTCGAGCGTGCCGCAGCCGCCCGGCAGCGCGACCACCGCGTCGGAATCGGTGAGCAGACCATGCTTGCGTTCGCGCATGTCGTCCACCAGGTCGAGCCGGGTCAGGCCCGGATGGCCCCATTCCAGATCGGCCATGAAGCGTGGCAGGATGCCGATGACCTCGCCGCCCTTCGAGAGTGCGCCGTCGGCGAGTGCGCCCATCGAGCCCGCCGAACCGCCACCGTAGACGATGCTGTGGCCATCGCCCGCCAGCAATTCGCCGAGCCGGAACGCCGCATCGCGATAACGCGGGTCGGCCTGGTTGCTGGAGGCGCAATAGACGCAGATGCGCATGGTGTTCGCGCTCCGTTACTCGTCCTGGTCGATGATGACCAGCGTGCCGTGACTGCCGGCGGCGACGGCGTGCGGCGTGTTGGCGGGAGCGATATAGATCTCCCCAGCCACAATCGTAACGACTTCGCCGCCGATCTCGAGCTTGAGTTCGCCGTCCAATACCAGCAGGCCCTCGGTGTACGGGTGCGATTCTTTGCTCGAAGCGGTGCCGTCCATGCGCAGCACCTTGACGTTGGCGCCCGCGGCAAGCCCGACGACTTTGGAACGCCAAGCCTCGGGCAGCATGTTCGAAAGTGCTCGCAGATTGGTTTTGCTCATGCGCGGTCGTCCCCTTCCCCTTGGGTGACCATCGAAGAAGGTGCCGTCCGGGCTAGCGCTTCATCGCATTGAAGAACTCGTCGTTGGTCTTGGTGTTCTTCATCTTGTCCAGCATGAATTCCATCGCAGCCAACTCGTCCATCGGATGCAAGAGTTTGCGCAGGATCCAGATCTTCTGCAGCAGATCCGGCGGAATCAGCAGCTCCTCGCGGCGGGTGCCGGAGCGGTTGATGTTGATGGATGGATACACGCGCTTCTCGGAGATGCGGCGATCGAGATGCACTTCCATGTTGCCAGTGCCCTTGAATTCCTCGTAGATCACCTCGTCCATCTTGGAGCCGGTGTCGATCAGCGCGGTGGCGAGGATCGTGAGCGAGCCACC
Organism: Rhodanobacteraceae bacterium; assembly: GCA_036568625.1. GTDB lineage: Bacteria > Pseudomonadota > Gammaproteobacteria > Xanthomonadales > Rhodanobacteraceae > 66-474. The sequence goes on from DATCSF010000285.1 coordinate 1,702, forward strand.
TTCCTCGACGTTGCGCGCGGCGCCGAAGAAACGCTTCGGGCGTTGCAGCGCGTTGGCGTCGACGCCGCCGGTCAGCACCTTGCCCGACGATGGCACCACGGTGTTGTAGGCGCGCGCGAGACGGGTGATGGAGTCGAGCAGGATCACCACGTCCTTCTTGTGCTCCACCAGGCGCTTGGCGCGCTCGATCACCATCTCGGCGACCTGCACGTGGCGCACCGCGGGCTCGTCGAAGGTGGACGACACCACTTCGGCCCGCACGCTGCGCTGCATCTCGGTGACTTCTTCCGGACGCTCGTCGATCAAGAGGATGATCAGGTGCACGTCGGGGTGGTTGTGCACCAGCGCCTGCGCGACGTTTTGCAGCATCATGGTCTTGCCGGCCTTTGGCTGGCTGACGATGAGGCCGCGCTGGCCGCGCCCGACCGGCGCGATCAGATCGAGGATGCGGCCCGTGATGTCCTCGGACGAGCCGTTGCCGCGTTCCAGGTGGAACGCCTTGCGCGGGAACAGCGGCGTCAAGTTTTCGAACAGCAGCTTGTTCTTGGACGCCTCCGGCGGGTCGCCGTTGATGTCGTCCACCTTCAGCAGCGCGAAATAGCGCTCACCTTCCTTCGGGTGTCGGACGCGGCCGGTGATGTAGTCGCCGGTGCGCAGGTTGAAACGGCGGATCTGCGAGGGCGACACATAGATGTCGTCCGGGCCGGCGAGATAGGACTCGTCGTGCGAGCGCAGGAAGCCGAAGCCGTCTTGGAGGATTTCCAGCACGCCCTCGGCCCAGATGCTGCCGCCGGATTTGGCGTGGGCGCGCAGGATGTTGAATACCACGTCCTGCTTGCGGGCGCGCGCGACGCCTTCCTGGATGCCGAGTTCCTCGGCCATTTCCAGCAGCTTCACCGAGTTTTTCTGCTTCAGTTCGGTGAGGTTGATCAGGCGCTTCGGATCGCCGGCATCGGCTTCGTCGCCCGACACATCGGCCGGCAGCCCGCTGGCGTTGCCGCCCTGGCCGTTGCCGCCGCGCGAATGGCGGCCGCGACGGCGGCGGCCGCGATCGGGCCGGTTGCCACGCTGCGGCTGGGATTGGCCTTCGCCGCCTTCATTGCTGGCAGAGCCATTGGATTCGGGAGCAGGGGCGGACGCGCGGGCGTCTTCGCCCTGTACGGTATTTTCGGTATCGGACACGGGATAAGCCTCATCGGCGCACGAGGCGCGGGAGGTAGGAGCGGGAAGAGGGCCGGGCAAAAATACCACCGGCCGGAGGTCAATCTAGCATCACGCGAGCCCCGCCGACAAGCGGGGCGCCGCGCAGGGTTCAGTTGCAGGGTCGGGCGTTTGCCCGGTGCTCACGCGCGCAAGTGGGCTTTGGCCACGGATTTGCGCGGACATCCGTGGCCAATCAAGGCCCTTTTCAGGCCGAGACGCTGGATTGCCCTTGCGAGATCGCCTTGTCGACCATTTGAGTAAGTTGCCCCTTGCCGACAGCGCCGATCTGGGTGGCTTCAACCTTGCCGCCCTTGAACACCATCAGCGTGGGGATGCCGCGGATGCCGTAGGTCATGGGGGTTTTCTGGTTCTCGTCGATATTGATCTTCACGACTTTCAGGCGGCCGGAATATTCCTTGGCGATATCGTCAAGCATCGGCCCGATCGACTTGCACGGCCCGCACCACTCCGCCCAGAAATCCAGCAGCACCGGGGTATCCGACCTCAGCACTTCGTTTTCGAAATCGGCGTCTTTGATGTGGGTGATGTTTTCGCTCATGGCAGGTCTGCAACGGTAACGGAGACGACAAGATGGGGGAGGGGCGCGCGCTTTGCAAGCACGGCGATGCCGGGTCTCCTGCTACAATCAACTCAAGCACTTGGGCGCGGCGCGCCGTTGCCGGCGCGTTCACCGGCCCGAATTCGCGCGTCCGCGCACCCTTTCATCGCAGCCCGTTGCCGGGCTCGAGCGCGCCCGCCGTCCACTGGACACAGCAGGTTGGGCGAAAGCCGCGTTCCCCGGCACGAAATCACCGTGGCATAAAAATTCCGTGGCCGACCAAGTCCTCACCGAAACCTTCTTCGAGCAATTCGATCTGCATCCCCACCTTGCCGCCGGCCTCGTCGATTGCGGCTTCACCCGTTGCACGCCTATCCAGGCGCTGACCTTGCCGGTGGCATTGCAGGGCCGCGATGTCGCCGGACAGGCGCAGACCGGCACCGGCAAGACCTGTGCGTTCCTGGTTGCGGTGATGAACCGGCTGCTGACGAAACCTGCGATCCCGGGACGCCATGACAATGATCCGCGTGCGGTGATCGTGGCGCCGACACGGGAACTGGCGATCCAGATCGACAGGGACGCGCACGCGATCGGCCGCCACACCGGACTGCGCTTTGCGCTGATCTACGGCGGGGTCGATTACGACAAGCAGCGCCAGCAGTTGCGCGATGGCTGCGACGTGATCGTCGCGACGCCCGGCCGGCTGATCGACTATTTCAAGCAGCACGTCTTCAGTTTCCGCGCGGTGGAGGCGGCCGTGATCGACGAAGCCGATCGCATGTTCGATCTCGGCTTCATCAAGGACGTGCGCTACCTGCTGCGCAAGATGCCGCCGCGCGAGGAGCGCCAAGGCATGTTGTTCTCGGCGACGCTGAGTTACCGCGTGCTCGAACTCGCCTACGAGCACATGAACCAGCCCCAGAAACTTTCGGTCGAAACCGAAAACGTCACCGCCGACCGGGTGCGCCAGCAGGTGTACTTTCCCGCCAAGGAAGAAAAACTTCCGCTGCTCCTGAACCTGCTGGAACAGTACGATCCGCATCGCAGCATCGTGTTCGTCAATACCCGCGCCGCCGCCGAGCGCGTGACCCAGCGCCTGTCGCGGCACGGTTTCAAGGTCGGCGCGCTTTCGGGCGACGTGCCGCAGGCCAAACGCCAGAAGTTGCTGGAGCGCTTCAAGAAGGGCGACGTCGAGGTGTTGGTGGCGACCGACGTGGCCGCGCGCGGCCTGCACGTTCCCGATGTCACCCACGTGTTCAACTACGACCTGCCACAGGATGGCGAGGATTACGTGCACCGCATCGGCCGCACCGCGCGCCTGGGCGCCGAGGGCGACGCGATCAGTTTTGCGTGCGACCTGTACGCGATGAACCTGCCGGACATCGAGCGCTACATCGACATGAAGATTCCGGTTGCTGCAATCGAGCCCGCGTGGCTGACTGCCCCGCCGGTGCGGGCGACGGCCACGCATCAGGTGCCTCACGACCACGCGGAAGCCGCCGACGGGTCGCCTGCCGGTGAAGCGAACCCGCCTGCCACGGACAAAAAACGCCGGCGTCGCCGCCGCAAGCCGAAAACCGACGCGGCATCGCCGGCGGCCACCGCCTGACGCACGCCCCGCTCGCCCCGGGGCGCCTGGCCGCTCAAGGGCGGCTTGTCTGCCCATCGACCTTCGCCGCCCCGCACGGTCGGCATTGTTGCTAGGCTTTCGCGGTCGCCCACACCCCTGCTTTCCGTGATCCGCTTCGAATCCGTCAGCAAACGCTACCCCGAAGGCCGCGAGGCGCTGATCGACCTGACGTTTGCGGTCGAGGCCGGCGAAATGCTGTTCGTCACCGGTCACTCCGGCGCGGGCAAGACCACCTTGTTGAAACTGATCGCGCTGATCGAACGCGCGAGTCATGGTGCGATCGAGGTCCATGGTCGCGATCTCGCGCGCCTGAAACGCCGTGACATTCCGCGCCTGCGACGCGACATCGGCATGGTGTTCCAGGACCACCGCCTGCTGATGGATCGCAGCGTGGACGACAATGTCACGCTGCCGCTGGTGATCGCCGGCGTCCCTCGCGAGGAACGCGCCAGACGCGTGCGCGTTGCGCTGGAAAAGGTCGGATTGCAGGGACGCGGTCGGGAAGCGCCCGCCGGCCTTTCCACGGGTGAGCAGCAGCGGGTCGGCATCGCGCGCGCGATCGTGGGGCGGCCTGCGTTGATCATCGCCGACGAACCGACCGGCAACCTCGATCCGCAACTGTCCGAGGAGATCATGCAATTGTTCGTGAGCCTGCGGCAGACCGGCATCACCATCCTGATCGCGAGCCACGACCTGCCGCTGCTGAAGCGCATGAAACAGCGGGTGGTAGTGCTCGACCACGGCCACCTCATCGACGACGTGCCCGCGAGCCAGGTCGCATGAACGCGCGCACCGCCATGGCCAGCATCGTGCGTCACTCGCGCGTGGCGCTGTGGCGGCGGCAGCATGCATGGTGCCTGCGCGACAGCCTGCGCCAATTGGCACGGCGGCCGCTCGGCAGCGTGTTGACGATCGCGGTGATGGGCCTTGCATTGTCGCTGCCGCTGGCTTTTTATTTGCTGCTGACCAACGTGCAGCATCTCGCAACGGCGCTGGGCGATTCGCAGTCGGTCAGCGTGTTCCTGAAATCCGGCATCGCCGCGGATGGTGCAGACAAGCTGGCGGCGACCTTGCGTGCCCGGGCCGATGTCGGCGCCGTGGGCGTACGGACGCCGCAACAGGGTTTGCGGGAACTCGCCGCGATGCAGGGCTTCGGCGACGCCATCAAGTCATTGCCGGACAATCCGTTGCCATTCGTGCTGCTGGTCGAACCGCGTGCGGGCACGGACCGCGCGCAGGTCGCCACCATGGTGCGGGCGGTGCGCGCACTCCCCGAGGTCGATCTGGTGCAGGACAACGGACAATGGCGTGCGCGGCTTGACGCGTTGATCGCGCTGGGGCGGCGCATCGCGCTGTTGCTGGCCGTCCTGCTGGGCGCAGCGGCCGTGCTGGTGATCGGCAATACCGTGCGGCTGGACTTGCGCGGTCGCGCGGACGAAATTGCGGTGCAGCGGTTGATCGGCGCCAGCGCCTCATTCGTGCGCCGGCCCTATCTTTATGAAGGCGCGTGCTATGGCCTCGCGGCCGGGGTGGTTGCGGTGCTGCTGGTGCTGTTGCTGGAGGCGGTACTGGCCACGCCGGCAAGTGACCTGATCGCGAGTTATGCGGGTCGGCTGCACTTCGGGGGCTTGTCCTGGGCTACCCTTGCCGTTGCGCTGGCCGTCGCGGTTGCGCTCGGCTGGCTGGGCGCGTGGCTCGCCAGTAGCCGGTATCTGGTGCGTTTTGGAAACGCTGGATGACCGTTCGGCAGTTCGCGGCGGTTCTTCAGGTTTTCCTCGGGTTCCTCCTCGTATATAGCCTTTGTCATGAACGACGTCCTCCGCCACATCGCCAGTGACAATCCGCGTGTAATGGTGGTGGATGGTTCGAAGGTGGCGCGCACGCTGATCGCGCGGGTGCTGGAAAAGGAATTGCCTCACGCCAGCGTGGTCGCTTGCGCCAGCGGAGCCGAGGCCAGGCAGGCCTTGCACGACGGCGTGGTGGATCTGGTGACCACCGCATTGCGCCTGCCCGACATGGACGGCGCGACGCTCGCGCAATACGTGCGCGAACAGGCGCCACAAGCCTACATCCCGATCGTCGCGGTGTCGGGAGACGTGCAGGAACGTCTGCAGAACCGCGAAATCGGCGACGCGATCACCGATTATTTCGACAAGGCTGCCGGTTACGAAGCGCTCGCCGATTTCATCCGCGGCTACGTGGCGCCGGTGGAGCATTCGGAAGGCAGGGTGCTGTATGTCGAGGACAGCCGTGTGGTCGCGCTGGCGACACGCCGGATGATGGAGCGCTACGGTCTCACCGTGCATCTCGCAGGCACCGCCGAGGAAGCTGCGGAGTTTCTGGGTGCGGCGTACGGGCTCGGCGAGGCCGGGCCCGACGTGGTGCTGAGCGACGTCAGCCTGAAGGGTGAAATGTCCGGCGGCGATTTGCTGCAATGGATTCGCCATGAGCTGGGGCTCGGCAAGGGCCGCTTGCCGGTGCTGGTCATGACCGGCGACGAGAACCCCGTCAACCAGGCGGCACTTTTGAAGGCGGGCGCCAACGATCTGGTCGAGAAACCGGTCGAGGAACGGTTGCTGATGACCAAGCTTTTGTTCCAGTTGCGCGTCGCGCAACGCCAGCGAGCGCAGTCCATCCATGAAGCAAAGCCGTCCGCGAATGAACGCCGATGAACGCCAATCGCGGTTCCCGATCGACCTTTGGGTTGGATACCGCTGTTTCCCTCTCCCTTCGGGAGAGAGGGCTCCGAAGGAGCAGGTGAGGGTACGCGCTCGCGTGGTCCCAACCATTTGCGAAGGGTTCAATCACCTGCGGGGCCAGACCCTCATTCGGCGCTGCGCGCAAAAGAAAAGGCGGCGTTTTCACGCCCCTTCTCCCGAGGGGAGAAGCGAAAACACATTGTTCATTCGCGGGCTGTTGTTTGGCAGACATGACTGACGAGCGTCTGAAACTGGAACCGTCCTGGAAGGCGCGGGTAGGCGATCATTTCGATCGTCCGGACATGCATGCGTTGAGTGAGTTCCTGCGCGCCGAGAAACGCGCGGGCAAACGCATCTACCCGCCCGGCCCCGAAATCTTCGCGGCGCTGGACGCGACCCCGTTCGATGCGGTCAAGGTGGTGATTCTGGGCCAGGATCCGTACCACGGCCCGGGCCAGGCGCATGGGTTGTGCTTCTCCGTGCGGCCGGGCGTGCCGGTGCCGCCTTCGCTTCAGAACATCTTCACGGAAATCGAAAATGACCTCGGCATCCTGCGCCCCGGCCATGGATGCCTGACGCCATGGGCGCGGCGCGGCGTGCTGCTGCTCAACGCGGTGCTGACCGTGCAGGCCGGCAACCCAGGTTCGCACCAGGGCCGCGGTTGGGAGGGGTTCACCGATCGGGTGATCGACGAGTTGAACCGGGGCCGCGAGGGCCTGGTGTTTCTGCTGTGGGGCTCGTACGCGCAGGCCAAGGGTCGCCTGATCGATACCCGTCGCCATTGTGTCCTCAAGGCGCCGCACCCCTCCCCGTTGTCGGCGCATCGTGGCTTTCTGGGCTGCCGACATTTTTCAAAAGCCAATCAGTATCTTGAGTCGGAGAATCGGGCGCCGGTCGACTGGTCGCTGCCACCGGAGGCCGAGCTGGCAAAGGCATCGGTGCCCGCATTGGAAGCATGACTTCCGGCCCTCTTGCAATTCTTGAACTCATCAGTATAATTTAGCTCATCACCCTCATGGCAAAGCCGGTTCTGGTCCCAGGAGCCGCGCGGGAACCTTCACGAGGGCTTGGCACTCGAATATTTAGAGTGCCAATACAGACGAGTGGGGTATTTAGGATGAGCGAAGCTTTGGTCGCCAACAACCTGCCGATTCCCAGTGTCGTCGGCAGCCTCGATGCCTATATCGGCGCGGTCCACCGCATCCCGGTGCTGGGCGTGGAGGAAGAACGCGAACTCGCCCAGCGCTACCGCGAGGACGAAGATCTCGATGCGGCGCGCAAGCTGGTGATGTCGCACCTGCGTTTCGTGGTGCATGTCGCGCGCGGCTATTCGGGTTACGGCCTGCAGATGTCCGACCTGATCCAGGAAGGCAACATCGGCCTGATGAAGGCCGTCAAACGCTTCGATCCCGACCACGGGGTGCGCCTGGTCAGCTTCGCCGTGCACTGGATTCGGGCGGAAATGCACGAATTCATTCTGCGCAACTGGCGCATCGTGAAAGTTGCGACCACCAAGGCCCAACGCAAGCTGTTCTTCAACCTGCGCAAGAGCAAGAAGCGCCTCGGCTGGATGAACATGCAAGAAGTGCGGGAAGTCGCGAAGGACCTCGGCGTGCCCGAAGCCACCGTGCTGGAAATGGAATCGCGCCTGTCCGGCCGCGACGTCGGCTTCGATGCGCCCACCGAATCCGACGACGACGCGCCGCCCGCGCCGGTCGCCTACCTGGAAGACCACGGCGCGGATCCGTACCTGCAACTGGCCGACGCCGATCAGGAAGAACACCAGCTCGACACCTTGCAGCATGCGCTTGCCAAACTGGACGACCGCACCCGCGACATCATCCGTCGCCGCTGGCTGGTCGAAGACAAGGCTACCCTGCAGGACCTCGCCGACGACTACGGCGTGTCCGCCGAGCGCATCCGCCAACTCGAAGCCAACGCGATGAAGAAGATGCGCGGCGCATTCGCGGCGTAGCGCACCTCCGTTGCAAGAGCAAAGCAGGACGGCCGCCGCATGCGGCCGTCCTGCTTTTGTAGGTTGGGCTGAGGCGGGGCTTCATCCGCCGAAGCCCAACTACACGGCACCATGTCGGGCTTCGCGTTGCTCAACCCAATCTACGCCTGCCTCAATACAAGTCCACCGGATCGACGTCGATCGACCAGCGCAAGCCGCGCGGTTGGGGCAAGGCCTGCAACGCCGGCTGCCAAGCCGCGAGCGCCTGACGCAACGACGCGCGCTGCGCGGCCTCCAGCAGCAGTTGTGCGCGATGGCGGCCCGCCCGCAGCGGCATCGGCGCCGCGAACGGGCCGTTGACCCGCACGGCGTGTTCGCGAGACTGGACATCGGTGCGTTCGACACCGGCCAGATGGGGGATCGCCTTGCGCGCGGCCGCCATGAACCCGTCGAGTACGTCGCGTTGCGCGCTTTCGGCGCGCAGCAGCGCAAGGTGCGCGAACGGCGGCAGAGCGGACGCCAGGCGTTGGCCGAGTTCCAGGGCCGCGGCGGCGTCATAGCCGCCCTTCAACAACGTCACCACCAACGGGTGTTCGGGTTCGTGAGTCTGCAGCCACACCGCGCCCGGCTTGTCGGCACGGCCCGCGCGGCCGGCGACCTGCACGATCAATTGCGCCAGCCGCTCGCCCGAATGGAAATCCGCGCTGTGCAGGCCCTCGTCCACGCCCACGATCGCGACGGTGGTGAGGTTCGGCAGGTCGTGGCCTTTGGCGAGGATCTGCGTGCCGACCAGGATTGCGGGCTTGCCGTCCGCGAGCCGGTCGAGCACCTTCGCGAAGGCGTTGCGCTGGCGCGTGCTCTCGCGATCGATGCGCAGGACGGGAATGGCGGGGTAACGTGCGGCCAGCGCTTCCTCCAGGCGTTCGGTGCCCTGGCCCTGGGGAATCAGCGCGGCGGCCCGGCAGTTCGGACACGATTCGGGCGCGCGCTCACTGTGCCCGCAATGATGGCAAAGCAGTTGCCGTCGGCCGCGATAGAGCGTCAGCGGTTTTTCGCAGCGCGGGCATGCCGCGTGCCAGCCGCACGCGTGGCACAGCAGCACCGGCGCGTAACCGCGACGGTTCTTGAACACCAGCGCCTGTTCCCCGCGCGCGAGGGTGGCGTCCAGGGCATCCAGCAACGCGGGCGAAAGACCGTGGGCGAGTTTCAATCCGCGCAGATCCAGCACGTGCACCGGCGAGGGCGGCCGCGCGTGCGCGCGACGCTGCAGGCGCACGCGCGTGTAGCGTTCCGCCTCCACATTGGCCAGCGTTTCCAGCGAAGGCGTGGCGCTGCCCAGCACGATCGGCACGCCCAGCGATTGCGCACGCATCAGCGCGAAGTCGCGCGCGTGATAGCGGAAACCTTCCTGCTGCTTGTACGAGGTGTCGTGTTCCTCGTCCACCACGATCAGGCCCGCACGCGGCAGGGGCGCGAACACCGCCGAGCGCGTGCCCAGCACGATCGCGGCTTCGCCCGAGCGCGCATCCAGCCAGGCGCGCGCGCGTTCGCCTTCGGCGAGGTTGGAGTGCAGCACCGCGATGCGCGCATCGAACCGCGCGCGCAACCTGCGCAGTGCCTGCGGTACCAGCCCGATTTCCGGCACCAGCCAAAGCGCCTGCCGACCTTGTTGCAGTGCGCGCTCGGTGAGCCGCAGGTAGATCTCGGTCTTGCCGCTGCCGGTGACGCCCTGCAACACGAAAGGATGAAAGCCGTTGCCCGCGGGTAGCAGGGTGGCCAGCGCGTCGGCTTGTTCGTCGTTCAGGACGGGCGCCACGCCATCGCGCGCACGCGGCGGACCGCGGGAAAGCTGCGCACGTTCCATCAATCCCGCCGTGGCCAGGCGTCGTGCCGCCGCGCGCCAGCCCGGCAGCAGCGTATCCAGTTCGCTGGCGGACAATGTGGCGCCGCCCAATGCCTCCAGCAGCGCAGCGGAACCACCACGCCGGGTACGCGCGTCGCGGGCTGCGGCGCCCGCCGTCGTCACCCGCCACGCCTCCTCGGCGAACCCGAACGTTGGATGACCGTCGCGCAAAGCCAGCGGCAGGGCGCCGAACACGACTTCGCCGATCGCGCCGCACCAGTAATCCGCCGCCCGGCGCAGGCTGGCGAGCAGTTCGGCATCGAGCAGCGGCTCGTCGTCCAGCGTTGCCCCGATCGGTTTCAGGCGCCGGTTTTCGACACCGGCATCCGGCGCGACGTCCATGACGATGCCGACGCGGCGCGTGCGTCCGAACGGCACCCGCACACGGCAACCCGCTCGCGGAACGGTCGGGCCGGGCAGGTAATCGAATGCCTGCGGCACCGGCACGGGCAACGCGACGCGCACGATCGCCACGGGCGGATTCTGTAGCGCTTCGGTCATGACTTGCGGTGTCCCGACTTACGACGGTTTGTTGTCACGACATCCAGGAACGCGCGATAAACCGGTGACGCATTGAAGATTTTTCGCTTATCCACAATCGCTGTGGATAAGGTTGTGGAACACCAGCGGGCAAGCTTCTATAAAGCTCGCCGCACCGGCCCGCCGCACGGGTTGGCGATATTTTCGACAGTTGCATTTTTATCATCTTATTCAAGTACATGGTGGTTCAGGCCGAATGAAAAAGAGGCCATTGCAGCGATTTTCGCCAGCGCGCCGGGGCCCAATTTGCGGCTGTGCACAACGAACGATGCGGGGCACGCGTGCTCACACCGTTTCGAGCACCCGGCGGGTTGCTTTGACGCGATCGCCGAAACGCGCCCATCCCGCCTCGCGCATGCGCGGCGCATGTTCGGCGAGATACGTCTGCCAGGCCGCGCGATCGCGCAGCCGGTAATGGGCGCAGACCACCCAGCGCCCGTCCGGCGGCGGCGGATCGACGCGCGCCATGATTTCGGCGCCGACGAAACCCGGCAATGCCAGCATTTCGCGTACGTGCCCGCGTAGCCAGGCCATGTACTCGTCGCGCAACGTGGCTGCCATTTCAAGCTCGACGACGTAGACGATCATGCGCTGGTCAGGCTGAGCAGGACGGCGAACACAAAACCGAAGCCGGCCATGATCGTGTAGCACAGGCCGAGGCTCCAGTACTTCACGTTGGTCATGAACCAGCCTTGCCGGTAGACGCGCTTCTGCATCAGCCACAAGTACACGAATATCCAGATCCATGCCGCCGTTTCGAGCAGCCTGAAGGGCAGGGCAGCCCACCCGCCATGGGGCGCGAACCAGGCGCGCAGCAGCCTCAGCACCAACAGCACCAGCATCGACAGCATCAGGAAGGCATGGCTATGCATCGCGACGATCAGGTGTTCCATGTACAACCGCCGCTTGAAGATGTAGAAGATCTTCAGCAGCAATGCGAACACCGGCAGCAAGATGAACAGGACCGTGGGTGCCGCCGAGAACATGCCCAGGGTGAATTTGCGGCGTGCTTCTGCCTTGGACCCGAAGCTGCCGGAATTCATCGCGTGCAGTTGCTGCTGGGCGTTGCCCATCAGGTCGTTCAGCCAGGTATTGAGCGCGTCGGGGAGCCAGGCGACTTTCAGCGGTTTGGTGTCACGGTTCCAGATCGTCTTGTCGTTGATCGTGATGCTGCCATGTGCGAAGACGCCATCGTCTGACTTGGAACCCCCTTCCTTTGGCGTCGGCACCAGTGAGACGCTGGCGCCGCCCGCCGGGGACGTCGTCGTGGTGCGCACCTGTTCCGGCGGCTGCACAGTGCCGCTGCGGACGGTCAACTGGACACCAAAGAACGCGATGATCGCGAGGAAGAACACCAGCCTGAACGGCGTCACGTAACGCGCGCGCCGGCCGGCGAAGTAATCCAGCGTGAGCTTGCCTGGCCGCAGGTACAATGGCCCGACCGTGCGGAACAGCCGCTCGTCGACATTCAACAAGCTGTCGGCGACGTCGGACATGACGCTGCTGAAATGCCGCACCAGACCCTGGATCGGCTGGCCGCACGCGTAGCAGTACTTGCCGTACAACGGCGCGCCGCAGTTCTCGCAATGACCCATCGCAGCGACGGGCGGGGACGCCGCGGGTTCGGCGGGTGGCGTTGACGTGGCGTGTTTCATCAGGTTTCCCGCAATGGCCTCGATTTTAACCTTGGATCGCGCGCGTTTCGCGCGCGAAATACGCGCGACGGTAAAGCTGGCGTTGCCGCTGATCGCCGGGCAGTTGTCGGCGGTCGGCATGGGCGCGGTGGACGTCGCACTGGCCGGGCATTACAACGCGCACACCCTGGCCGCGGTCGCGGTCGGCGCCAACGTGTGGGTGCTGGGCCTGGTGAGCGCGGTCGGGGTGATGATGGCGCTGTCGCCGTCGGTGGCGCAGCTGGATGGCGCCGGGCGTCGCGGCGAGATCGGGCCGCTGTTCCGGCAGGCGTTGTGGCTGGCGGCGGCGCTGTCGGTGCTGCTGTGGGC
>DATCSF010000286.1:0-3118 GCA_036568625.1 Rhodanobacteraceae bacterium
TGGGCTGCGGTGCGCACCTGACCGCATTGCGGCGACTCTGGGTGGAACCATTTCGCGACCCGCACATGTTCAGGCTCGACGAACTCGCGGCATGGCGCGAACAGAATGATGGCGACGCGTTCGCAAAGGCACTGTTGCCCATCGAAGCCGGCCTCGCCGGTTGGCCCGTGTTGCAACTGGACGAAGGCTCTGTTGCCGCCGTCGCGCACGGCCGCGCATTGCACACGACCGATCCGCCCGGCCGTTATCGCGCGCATGCGCCGTCTGGCCGACTGCTTGCCATTGGCGAGGTCGACCGCGCGGGAATATTCAGGGTGCGGCGCGGCTTCGTGGGGTGAGCCACGGGGTGGTGCGGCACCGGAATTGGCTACAACAGCCGCATCAGCTCCGCCCACAGGGGCAACTGTCGCACGCGCACGGTAGTGCCCGCGAAAATCGCGTTCGCGAGCGCGGGTGCGGCGGAGGGAAATCCCATGTCGAAGGCGCCGGTGGGCTCCGCCTGCGAGGGCACCAGGATCACCTGCACGTCGTGCGGCATCTGCGCCATCGTGGCCAGCGGGTAATCCTTGAAGCCCTGCTGGACGACGCGCCCGTCCTTGACGGTGATGCGCTCGCGCAACGCGGTGGAGAAACCGTCCAGCGTCGCGCCCACCAGCGCCGCACGCGCGCCCAGCGGATTCACCACGCGGCCGAGGTCGGCGGCACACACCACGTTGTGGATCACCAGCCGTGTTTTTTCCATCGACACTTCGACCGCGTGCGCGACGTAGCCGCCGAAGGTGAAATGGCACGCGAGGCCGAAGCCGTGCCCGTGCGGGTGCGGCTTGCTCCAGCCGATCGCGTCGGCCGCGAGCTGCAACACCCATGCGAGCTTGCCGGTATCGATCGTGGGACCGCCGTGGCCGCGATAGGTGAGTTTGCGCGGTTCGCCCAGCAGCGCGAGTCGGAATTTCAGTGCATCCTGCTTCAACTCGTGGGCGATTTCGTCGAGAAAGCATTCCGTCGCGAACGCGTTGACCGCGTGCGAGCTGGCGCGGTACCCGCCGCGCGGTAGCGCGGAGTCCAGCGCGTACCACGCATATTGCAGGTTGTCGATCAGGCCCGCGGGCAGATCGTCCGGGTGCATTTCCGACAGCCACCAACGCGCGCGTGGCTCGCGGTCAGCCAGCCGCGAGGTGCTGGCGATCCGGTGCGTCCAGCCGGTCAACTTGTGTTTGCGGTCGGCGCAGGCTTCCAGCCTGTGCACGGAAAACGGCCGGTAGGTGTCGTGGGCGAACGCGTCGGCACGCGTCCACGTCAGCTTGACAGGCTTGCCCGCGGCCTTGGCCAGCATCACCGCCTCGGCCACGTAGTCGGTTTCGAGGAAGCGCCCGAAGCCGCCGCCCGCGCGCGGCAACTTGATGGTGATCTTGTCGGGCGCGAGGCCGGTCAGCCGATGCACGGTGTCGAAGGTTGCGCGCGGATTCTGCACGGGCGCGACGATCGTGGCCTGCCGGTTGTCCACCTTCACCAGCGCGTTGGGCGGTTCCAGTTCCGCATGTGCGATGGTGGCGAAGCGGTAATCGGCCTTGAATTTGCGTGGCGCGCGCTTGGCGGTCTCAACGAAATCGCCGTCGGTGCGGACGGCCTTGGCAGGATCGCCCTCGAACGCCGTCGCGGCCGCTGCGGCCAAGGCGTCGTCGCCCTGCGCGGGATGCGGGCCGGGCTGCCAGCGGACGTCGAGTTTCGCGAGGGCCTGCAGCGCCGTCCAGGTGTCCGCCGCAAGCACCGCGACGCCCGCGGCCAGTTGCCGGGTGCCCAATGGGCGGTCGGCGTCGGGGGCGGGAATCGTCAGCACCTTCTCAACGCCTTTCGATTTCAATGCTTCGGTGTCGTCGAGGTGCGCGAGTTTGCCGCCGGGCCACGGGCAGTGCGCGATCACCGCGACCAGCGTGTCGCCGAACCATTCGTCGGTCGCGAAATGCTGACGCCCGGTGACGATGTCGCGCGCGTCCACGTCGCCCGCATCCTGCCCGACCAGCGCGTATTGCGCGGCGGTCTTGGGCCCGGGCGGCGCGGTCGCGGGCTTCAATTTCGATGCCGCTTCGGCAAGTTCGCCGTAACCGAGCTTGCGGCCATTGGCCGCGATCACCATGCCATGCGCGGTGCGCAGGGTGGCGACGCCGGTATTCCAGTGCGCTGCCGCGGCCCGCATCAACAGTTCGCGCGCCGCGGCGCCGACGTTGCGCAAATCGTTCCAAGCGGCAGGCACGCTGGTGCTTCCCGACGCGATCTGGTGGCCGTAGGTCCAGTGCGGTTCGCCGTTGGCGCTGGTGACCCCGAGGTCCAGCGGTTCCACGATCACGCGGGGCCAGTCGGCGTCCATTTCTTCGGCGAGGATGCGCGCCTCGGCGGTGCGGATGCCCTGGCCGACCTCGGGGTCGCGGGCGCCGATCACGGTGGTGCCGTCCGGTTCGATGCGCACGTAGGGGCTGAGCCGGAACAGGTTCTGCCCCAGCAGTTCGTCCGGTGTCCACGCCAGTGCGGGCAGGCCGACTACCAGCGCACCGGTCGCGGTGCCGAACACCTTCAGGAAGCGTCGGCGGCTGGCGTCGTGGGCGCGGCTCACTTCGTCTTGCCCCGCATGGTTCTTGCGGCGCGCTGGATCGCACGGCGGACGCGCGGGTAACTGCCGCAGCGGCACAGGTTGTCGATGGAATCGATGTCGGCGTCGGAAGGTTGCGGCTTGCGCGCCAGCAGCGCCACGGCCGCCATGATCTGCCCGGCCTGGCAATAGCCGCACAGGATGGCGTCCTCATCAATCCATGCCTGCTGCACCGGGTGCAGCGTGCCGTCCGCGCTGGCCAGGCCTTCGATCGTGGTGATGCGCTTGTCTGCGAGATCCCGCATCGACAGCGCGCACCCACGCTTCAGCTTGCCGTCCACCAATACGCTGCACGCGCCGCAACTCGCATCGTCGCAGCCGTACTTGCAGCCGCTCAGGCGCAGCACGTCGCGCAGATACCACAACAACGGCAGGTCGGGATCGCCGGTGTGGCGATAAGGCTTGTCGTTGATCACGACGACGATACCATCGCGGATCGGCTGTGGCACGATCTCGGCGGGCGGGGTCTGGGGA
>DATCSF010000287.1:0-5598 GCA_036568625.1 Rhodanobacteraceae bacterium
CGTCAATTACGGGCAAAGCTCCAACGACGTGATTCCGACCGCGATCCACGTCAGCGCCGCGCTGGCCGCCCACGAGCAGTTGTTGCCGGCGCTGAAGCACCTCCAGAAAACCATCGACAAGCGCGCGCGTGAGTTGAAGAACGTCGCCAAGACCGGTCGCACGCACCTCATGGATGCGATGCCGGTGACCTTCGGCCAGGAACTCTCGGGCTGGGCGGCGCAGGTCGGGTCGGGCATCGCGCGTGTCGAGGATGCGCTGAAGCGCATGCAGCGGCTGCCGCAGGGCGGCACCGCGGTCGGCACCGGCATCAACGCCGATCCCAGATTCGCCAAGGCGTTCTGCGCGGAGTTGTCGAAGGCGACGGGCGTGAAGTTCGCCTCGATGGACAATTTCTTCGAAGGCATGGCATCGATGGATGCCGCGGTGGAACTGTCCGGCCAGTTGAAGACGCTGGCCTGCTCGCTGATGAAGATCAGCAACGACCTGCGCTGGATGAATTCCGGCCCGCTGGCCGGGCTCGGCGAAATCGAACTCGTTGCGCTGCAGCCGGGCTCCTCGATCATGCCGGGCAAGGTCAACCCCGTGATTCCGGAAGCGATGACAATGGTGTGCGCGCAGGTGATCGGCAACGACGCCACCATCACGATCGGCGGCCAGGCCGGCAATTTCCAGTTGAACGTGATGCTGCCGGTGATCGCCTACAACCTGCTGCAGTCGATCGTGATCCTGGCCAACGCGGCACGCCTTCTGGCCGACAAGGCCATCGCCGGATTCAGGGTCAACAAGGCGCGGGTGGATCAAGCCCTGGCGCTGAACCCGATCCTGGTTACTGCGCTGAACCCGGTGATCGGTTACGAGAAGGGCGCCGCGACCGCCAAGCAGGCGTACAAGCAGAAGCGTCCGATCATGGACGTGGCGCTGGAAACGACAGGTTTGTCGAAAGCGGAGTTGAAGAAGCTGCTCGACCCGGTCGCCTTGACCAAAGGCGGCATCCACGGCGGCCAATGACGGCGGTATGCCTTCATCCCCTGCAGGCTGTGATTGGTCGCTGACCCGGAATCCAGAATCGAAGCGTCATTATCTCGCGCGGAACGCTGTACCCGAAATACCTGCTGCGCTGAGCCAGGATCAAGTTTGACTGGCGGCGGGTAGGGTCTGCGTGGTTAGGTGCTCGCATCTTTCCTCGGCGGCACGAGTATGAGCAGGATCAGGCCGATTGCCACCAGAACAGCGACGCCGACCAGTTCACCGCGCCCAACCATGCCGAGTATCGCCTGATAGCCCATCACCGCCGCATGCGCGAAGCTGGACCAGACCGTGAACAGGATGAGACTGCGGTGCGCCGGCGGGTTGCGAATTGCAAGCAGCAGGAATACGCCGAGCGTGACGTAGAGGCTCAGCATCATCGACAACGCAGGCTCCTGCCGCACGAACAGCACCATGGGATAGGCCAGGGCGAGGAAGAGCAGTCCCACGAGTACCAGCATGACCTTCAAAGTCAGTTTGCGGTTCATGTTCTACCTCCGGGGGGAGTTGCAGCCTCCACATCTGTTCGCGTACTGAAGCGCGTTCCCGGGTGCGGCTGCGCAGCCACGGAATCCGCGCTGTTTGCTATCCGTCCGATCCATCGTCTTTCAACGCATTCCGGCGGCAATCGTCGATGTCCTGTTGGGTCATGGTCGCATAGGGCCTGAACGCGGGCACGTCGGTCGCGAGTTTTTGCTGGCTCGTCATCATCGCGGGCAGGCGATCGCAAATCTTCGCCGCAGCCTTGCGGATGCCGGACGCCTGGGCTTCCACGTGCTGCCGTATTTGCTGTTCCGATCGGCCCGACAATGCGGCGGCAAGCGCCGCGCCGGCTGCGCTCACGCCGAGCGAAGCACCCTGCTTGCCGATTTCGACCCCCTGGCGTGCGATTTCGACGATCTGTTGGCGATACGCCAGCATGTCCTTGCGCTGCGCGGGCGTCAGCGGCACGGGTTTGCCGGCGATCAAAAAATCGCCCTGCGGGGTGATTTCGGCTTTCGGAAGGACATCGTCATTGTGGGAAACGCGGATGTTCCTGGTGGCGAGTTCCGTGTTGACCCTGTCCATCGCGCGATCGATCGCGCTGCCGACCAGGGTGTTGTCCGACGACGATGTGGATACGCTGGGCGCCGCCGGGGAGGACGGCGATTGACCCGCACTACAGGCGGCAAGTACGACAAGACTCGATGCGGCGCAAAGGACGGAAAGTTTTCGCATGATCATGGCTCGCTCGAAGTGGATGCGTTGGATTCGCCTCAGTCGTTGCGGCAATCGGAAACTTCGTGCGACTCGATCGTGGCGTAGGGACTGAACGCTGGAATCGCCGTCGTTACTTTCCCTTGGGCCGCATACAAGCGAGCAAGATCCTGGCATACGGTATGCGCCAGGACATTGACCTTGTCGGCGCGGCTGTTTACTTCCGAATCGATGGAATCGGCGTTGCCGCTCGCCAAACCCTTGGCCACGGCATCGAGAGCATGCATGCCGGTTTCCACCCCGGCCTTTCCGGTAGCGATCGCATCCTTGCGCAGCGCTACAGCGTCGGCGTGATAGTTCTGCAGTAATTCGCGCTGCGCGGGCGTCACGCCGACGCTCTTTCCCTGGATATCGAGATCGCCCGCGGCATTGATTCGCGCGCTGCTGCCGTCATGGGCATGGGCAAGGACATCGCCATTGTCCGTGACGGACAGGTGTTGGAACACGCTGGTGTTGCGATCGTGTCCAATGCCGTGGCTGCACGCGGCGGCGGTCGCCACGATCAGAACGATGGCTGCGAAGGTCAGTATCCTTTTCATGGCTGTCTCCCGTGCGAGGATGGGTCAGGCTTCGTCGCGCCAGCGGCGGAACCAGATCGCCGCGGCGATCAGCGCGATGCCGACGATGGCGCCGATCCACATCTGCGGCAGCGCGAAGGCCTGCGCCATCGATGAATAGCTGATCGCAGCCAGTTCGTTGCCACCGACGAAATCCACGCCGTGCGAAAGCGCGCCGGGCGCCACCCAACTCGCGGGGATCACGCTGAGCAGCGCACGCCCCACCAGATTGCCCCAGAAGAATTGGCTGTCGATGTTGGGCAGGCCCAAAAGGCCGATCCAGAAGTTCAGCACGCCGGCGACGATCGGGATCACCACCGCCCACAGGAACGGTTTGCTGCGCACCGCCGCCGACCACACCAGCAGCCAGCCGACCGTGGGCAGTGCCCACACCGCGTTCACCAGCACCATGACGAGGAGATGCAGCCACAGCGAGAACGGTTCGCTGTGCGCCCACAGCAGCCCGAACGGATTGACGCCGTGCCCCAGGAACCACAGGCTCACGATGATCTGCGCGCCGATGTAGCCGGCCAGCGTCACCACGACCGCGATCAGCGGCGCGATGATCACGGCCGCGATCACCTTGGAAACGACCGTGGCGGTGTCCGAGACGGGCAACGATTTCCAGAACAGGATGCTGCGGTCCCTGCGGTCGTCGTAAAGCGCGCCCAGCAGGTAAAAGAACACCACGAAGAACAGCACGACCGATGAGATGAAGCCGAACAGCAGCAGCGTCATGTCGAGCGCCTTGACCAGTTGCCCGATGTCGTGGGTCGAGGCGCTGCGCAGCATCTCGTTCAAGTTGGCCGCGCCCATGTGCATCGATGTGTCGATGCCCATGCGCGCACGGAACACTTCTCCGGCGATGATGCCCAGGATCGTGATGGCCAGGATCACCGCGGCCGCGGTCACTTGCGCCCACAGGAATCCTCGCCGCGATTCCCAGTACTCGCGTTTCAGCAACCAGGCAAACGGCGATTTTGCGATCGCGTTCATGCGTAGGTTCCTTTCATGATGGCGACGAACAAGTCGGATACCGATGGCCGCTTGACCTCGCCCAGTTGCGCCAGTCGCTCAGGATCGGCGCTGTCGTACAGGAAGATGCTCTTGCCGAACACCGCGGCGCGCTCGTCGATGGGTTTCAGCCCGCGCGCGGCTTCGACCCGGTCTGCATTCACCAGCACCTCGGCGAAGCGCACGCCCATTTCCTCCATGGTGGTGGAGAGCGCGACCTTGCCGTCGCGGATGAACAACAGGTCGGTAAGGATGTGCTCCACCTCTTCCACCTGGTGGGTGGTGATCAGGATGGTCTTGTTCTCGTCGAAATAGTCCTCCAGCAGGCTCTGGTAGAACTGCTTGCGGTAGAGGATATCCAGCCCCAGCGTGGGTTCGTCCAGCACCAGCAGGCGCGCATCGATCGCCATCACGATCGCCAAGTGCAACTGCACGATCATGCCCTTGGACATCTCGCGCACCTTCTGGTTGGCGTGCAGCTTGGTACGGCTAAGGAAACGCTCGCACTTGGCGCGATCGAAACGCGGGTGCACGCCGGCCACGAAATCGATGGCTTCGTGCACGCGAATCCAGCGGGGCAGGGTCGCCACGTCGGCGATGAAACACACCTCGCGCATCAGTTGCGGACGCTGTTTGCGCGGGTCCATGCCCAGCACCTTCAAGTCGCCTTCGAAATCGGTGAGTCCCAGGATGGCCTTCAACGCGGTGGTCTTGCCCGCGCCGTTGGGCCCGATCAGGCCGACGATGCGGCCCGCGCCCACCTCGAAATCGGCATCATCCAGCGCCACGGCGTTCTTGTAGCGCTTGGTGAGTCCACGCGCGTGGACGATGGTTTCCGATCCGGCTGCCGGGGGGGTAGCGGGCCGTTCCGCGATGGCTTCGGCTGCTGCGTTCATCACGATTCCCTCTTGTGTGATTCTTGCGCTGGCGTGGCCAGCAATTTCTGGAGATCCATTCCCATGCGTTCGATGCGCGCGCGCAGGCGCGGCCATTCTTCGCGCAGGAAGTGTTCGCGTTCGCTCTTGAGCAGCGCGTCGCGCGCGCCGTCGGTGACGAACATGCCGAGGCCGCGGCGCTTCTCCACCAGTTGCTCGTCCACCAGTTCCTGATACGCCTTGGAAACGGTGAGCGGGTTGATCTGGTAGTCGGCCGCGACCTGGCGTACCGAGGGCAGGGCATCGCCCTCGTTCAACGCGCCGTCCAGGATCATCGCCACCACGCGTTCACGGAGCTGGCGATAGATCGGGACGTTGTCGTTCCAGGTTACGCTCATGGCTTCAATCCTGGCGGTGATGTTTCCGTCCCCGCATGACTCGCGAGGCCCCTGCGGGATGGCATCATGCGCCGACTTCGCTGGACGCGAACGAGTAATACGGCATCGACGCGTCGGCCCGAGCGGGGGAGACCGAGGCCGAACCGCCTCTCTGGCCCTGCTGCTTGTGCAGTTGGCGAAGCTGGGCGCTGGATGGGGTGACTTCGATGGTGGGCAGGGTGGCGATTACCGTGGCGGCGGTGGCATTGGTGGCCGCGCGCGAGGAATCGGCAGCGGCGTTGCTGTAGTTGGCGATGGCAGCCATCCCGGCGGCGGTGATCAGCATGGCGGCGGCGGCGGCGATGGATTTGCGGGCGTTCATGACAGGCCTCCTAGTGACCTCGTTGACCAGTGTTGTAGTGAACTATAACACTAAAAATCAGGCCGTCAATACCCCCTGCCATCAGTCATGGTTGCGGTCGGGCAGGGGC